>CAZKHW010000096.1:0-9511 GCA_964552525.1 uncultured Ruminococcus sp.
GAGAGCTTCCTTATTCTCGAATGGATAATGGCACTGAGCATAAGGCATAGCGCCACTGTTCTCGCACAGGGCATTAACACGCAGCTTTGCGCAGAAAGTGGTCTGAAGATCGTTTACACGCCCCTTAATGGTACAGGAAACCGCCCGGTTCGCGAAATTCTCTCCCGGATCGGCATCAAGGATGTAACGGTTGTCAAGGAGCAGGAGCAGCCTGACGGTAATTTCCCGACCTGCCCGTACCCGAACCCGGAGATCCGCGAGGCACTTGAACTGGGTCTGAAATACTGCGACGAGGTAAAGCCCGACCTGCTGCTGGCAACCGATCCGGACGCTGACCGTGTTGGCATTGCCGTTCCGGACGGCGATGATTATGCGCTGTTCACCGGCAACGAGGTCGGTGCGCTCCTGACGGAGTATATTTGCAGCCAGCGTGTAAAGAACGGCACGATGCCCGAAAACCCCATCGTGGTCAAGACCATCGTTACCACTGACCTCATTGCTGCCATTGCCAAGGAATACGGTCTCCAGATGATCGAGGTGCTCACGGGCTTTAAGTTCATCGGTGAGCAGATCGCACTGCTTGAGCAGAAGGGCGAGGAGAACCGCTATGTATTCGGCTTTGAGGAAAGCTACGGCTATCTGGCAGGTACGTATGTCCGCGATAAGGATGCGGTTGTGGCTTCCATGCTCATCTGCGAAATGGCGGCTTATTACCGCACACAGGGCATTTCCCTGCTCCAGGCAAGAGAAAATCTGTACAAGAAGTACGGTGTGTTCCACCATTCGCTCCAGAGCTTTGCTTTCGAGGGAGAAAGCGGCATGAACAAGATGAATGCGCTGATGCAGAGCCTGCGCACCGAGCAGCCGACTGCCATTGGCGGTTTGAAGGTCGTTTCGGTTTCTGATTACAAGACCAGCATCACCACCAACAAGGAGACCGGCGAGCAGATGGAGATCACGCTGCCTAAGTCGAATGTACTTGTTTTTGATCTGGCAGAGGGGGCTAAGGTCGTTGTACGTCCCTCCGGTACTGAGCCGAAGATCAAGTGCTACTACACCGCTATTGGCGCGACAATGGATGCAGCCCTTGAGACTGAGGCAAAGCTCCAGCAGGATTTCGCCGGAATTTTCCAATAATTTCTCAAAGCACCACAACATCTACAAACACGCATCGTACCTCTGGTCTGCTGAGCAGGGGTACGATGCTGTCATATTTGAAAGAGGAGGTCGGACAGCCATGCACATCAGACGCGCTGACGCATGCGATTTTCTGACGGTAAAAGAGATCGTACAGACAACCATTCGAGCAGTGTATCCGCACTATTATCCTGCCGGTGCAGTCGAATTTTTCCTGCATCATCACAGTGACCGCGCCATTCAGGAGGATATTGCTGCCGGGCGCACGTATCTGTGCCTGAATGCCCGTCAGCTTGCCATCGGCACGGTCACGATCCAGAAAAACGAGATCAACCGCTTGTTCGTACTGCCGCAATACCACGGGCAGGGGTACGGGAGGGCGCTTATGACCTTTGCCGAGCAGGAGATCACGAGGGCTTACCCTGTCAGCCGATTGTCGGCTTCGCTTTCGGCGAAATCCTTGTACCTGAAAAACGGCTACAAATCGGTGGAATATCACATCATTGCAGCCGACAGCGGCGATTTTCTATGCTATGATTTCATGGAAAAATCCCTCACATGATACCAAAAGAGCCGGAGCGCGGCAGAAATGCCGCGCTCCGGCTTTTGTTTTCTTGACAGAAGTTTACCAGATCCGTTCCCAGTTTCGCATGCTGCACAGGAACAACGCCTGTGTATAGTCGGCAGGATCTGCTGCATTCCGGTAATATTCGCCCGTCTGTTCAAGATCCACCACACAGATCTCGCTGTAATGCTGTAACAGAAACGGTACCATACAGTCCGCAAAATCGTCCTTGTACAGCAGCAGCTTCTGACCGCTCTCTACATTCGTTTTGATCATGAGCTTAACACAGGGAGCGCCTAAATACAGGCGATACATATCCTCAGACTGAAGAGCTGCCATCTTGTACAGCGAAGTGCCGCGATCCTCGGCAGAACCATCTGCATAGTACGCCGTCACGGATGTCACACTGCTGCCGCGCTCATAGGTGTACACATCCAGCATGTCCGGCTTGACACCGCCATAGAGTGTGCGCTGGTACAGATCGCCCCGAAACTCCGTGGTCAGATGAGAGATCACAAAACGCTGATACGGTACTGCCGAGAACCCCATCTTCTGAATGGCATTCTGGTAGACGCTGTATGCGCCAAAGCTCGTCCAGTGCCTGTCTGTGCGATAGTAGATATACTCCGTTTTGAGCGAGGACAGGACGTTGTAGGCATCCATGCAGCGCACCCCCGTATCCGTTGCGGCATACGTGGCTTGGATCAGCTCCCTCTCATCTGCATTGACGGCATTTGCCGGAAGCCTGCCCTCGTAAACATCCGATGCCGAGGGGATCAAAATCAGAAAGGTCGGCACGCCCGTCTCACGGTAAAAGGTGTTGGGCTGGACTGCCATGTCCTCTGCGCTGGGGATATCCTCGGAATAGAGCTTTTCGAGGAGCATGTCATCGGTGATGTACACGCCCTGCACCATATTCTCGCCGATGAACAGATCCGTCTGGCTCTTGATACGAAAGAGCGTGTCATGAAATCCCAGATGCTCCCGGAAATACGACTCGACCTCCTCCGCCCACACGCCGTTGAGTACATGAAGGACTGTCGGCCGGGGAAAGGCAGCGGCATCAAATCCCACGATCGTTCCGATCAGAATGACAAGATAGATCGACACGATCGCCAGTACCACGCCATAATGCCGGATATACGCTTTCATTCCCATCACCTCCCTACAATTGCAGCCACAGCCCCGGCACACGCTCTCCATAGAGCATGGATGCCAGGCTGAAAATCAGCAAAAACGCCAGTCCCAGCGGTTTCCATGCGGCAATCGCATGACCTGCTGCCGTGTGATGGATGCGCTCGGAAATATTGCGGAACAGATCTGTCGCGATATATACCCCCAACAACAAAAGTGCAATATACGAGGTGAAGAAGTAGAAACCATACTGATCCGCGATGCCCTTGCCAAAGCCCAACATGGCTCTCCAGATACCGGGCACCTCTGCCAGGCTGTCCACGAAAAACAGCACCCAGACAAAATGCAGGATGATCGTCGTGTACAGCATGCCAAAGACATAGTTCTTTCGCAGGAACTCATCAAGGAATAACTGATCAAGCATGAGCAGCACACCGATCGCCAGACCCCATATCACGTATTGCAGGCGCATCCCGTACCACGCACCGATCAGTGCCCAGGTGAGAATGCGTGCTGCATACTTCTGCCACTTCTTTTCTGATTTGCCAAACAGGAAGTGGCGGAAATTCGTCTGAAACCACAACAGCAGCGAAATATTCCAGCACTGCATAAACGCCGTGATGCTTGAAGTGAAAAACGGATGGTTGAAGTTCCGGGGCAGGTCAAAGCCGAAGGCGCGTCCAAGTCCCCGTGCCATCTCCGAATAGCCCAGCAGCTCAAAATACAGGTACATCGTGAAGGTGACCGTCGTAAGCCATGCAGTCAGCATGCTCATTTCTCCTGTAGTCTGCCGCAGCTCGCGGAAGATGTAGCCGAAGGTGTCCGCCAGCACGACCTTTTCGGCAAGTCCCTGGATGAACAGCTCCAGCCCGTCACTCAGGCAGATGATGTTGCACTGCCGCTTGCTGAGCTGCGTGTCAAATTCCTGATACGCCAGCAGCGGTCCTGCATACAGCAGCGGAAACAGCATGATATACAGCGCAAGGTTCAGAAAATTGGCATTGGCATTGTGCTGTCCGCGGTAGACGCCGATCAGATAGCCCAGTCCCTGCAGCGTATAGACTGCCATGCCGAAGGGGAACAGGATCTCCCCGGCAGCCGCCTCTGCACGCACCACGGTCATTGCAGTGACCTGGATGACTGCCGAAAAAATCAGCAAGACCGCAGAAAGAGTGCGTTTTCCACGCCAACGTTCAAGAATCTGCCCCACACCGTAATCATAGCAGATGCATGCCAGCGGATAGAGCACCCTGATCGGGTTGCCCCAGCCATAGATGAACAGACTGCACAGCAGCAAAAAGACCGTCTTGCCCTTTTCCGGGATGAGATAGTAGCTCAGCAGCAGCATGGGCAGTACCGCGACGGTAAAGGTAAATGTAGCAAGACACATGCACTATCCCCCTTTCCGGGAGGTCAACTCCAGAAATTCCTCCCGTGTCATCATGGCGTTGAGTACCTCCAGCAGCGAGGAAGCGGTAAGCTGGCTGGGCAGTCCCAGCCGCCGCTGCAGCGCACGCCGCTGTTCCGCGCAATCCGGCGTGCCGGAAAGACCTGCCAGGTAGAGATCCGTCTTGGTGATGGGATCACTTCTCAGCGTCTCCTCAGTGAGAACGCCTGCCTTCCGGAACGCCTCGCGCAGGATGTCGGCATCGATCCCCTCCACGCCGAGCTTGCCCTCTGCCGAGGGTTTTGCCTTGCGCTTTTCCTTGCCGAACACATCCGGGATATAGATATTCCGGATATCGCCCTCCGGAATCGCTCCGCGCAGATAGCCGCGGATGCGAAAGCCTGCCCGATCCGAATCAGTCAGGATCAGGATGCCCGTAGTCCTGGCATAGTAGCGGATCAGCCCGAGCAGCTCCGCATCCTTGAAGATGCCAAAGCCGTTGGTCGGGATGATAACTGCCTTGACCAGAGAACTTAGCTTGATCTTGTCGTATTTCCCCTCTACAATAATGGCTTGTCTGATCTGGAGCATGGCAGCACCGTCCTTATTTCCAAATTTTCCTATTTTCGCAGCATTTCCACAATGGTTTTCTCAAACAGCACGCGTTCATCGACTGTACCCGAATGCAGCCGTGTCTCCGCCTCACACAGCAGCGTCAGGCATCTGGAGATATGCTCCATCGTCTCGCCCATACTTGTGCGGAACGCATTTTCCACCACAAAGCTGAACCGATAGCCGAAGTCCTTCATCACGTCCTCAACGTGCTTGCCCTCGAGTCTTGCGGCACAGGCACGCTGCACCTCGATCATGCTGCCGGACACAGTTGCCATCAGATAGGGCATCTCCACGCGCATGGCAAGCAGATTTTCCACAGCTTTCATGGCATCTGTGGAACGTCTGCCAAGCACCGCGCCTGTGAGCATATAGACGGTCGTTTCGAGCTGCGGTGCAACCATATCGCGCACCATCGGCTCGGTGATCTCACCGCCGTCGGCAAAGGCACACAGCTTGCCCATTTCCTGTGTGATGAGCAGTGACTGACAGCCGCACAGCTCCGCAAGGGTCATTGCCGCCGGACGCTGCATCTCACAGCCGGCTTTCTTCGCTGCCGCAATGATCTCGGCGGCAAGCTGGGACTGGTTCTTTGGCTCGCACAGGCAGGTCGTTCCGTGCTTTTCGATAAAATCCACCAGCTTCTTGTTCTTGTCGGTGGGTTTCTTGTTTCTGCCCGTCTTGCCGCCAAAAATATCAAAGCCTGTCACATCAAAGATCAGCACCGTCTGCGATGCGACATGTCCCACCACGTCCAGCACGGCCTTGCGCACATCCTCGCGGACGCTGTCCATGTTCAGATCATGCACCCAAATGCAGTTATAGTCCGCAAACATCGGACACAGTTCCGCCTCATCCGCCAGCAGGCTCACATCCAGCTGACCACCGTCGAGCTTGGTCACCGAGGTGCTGTCGCCTCCTGTCACCGCCCGGATGACGCGCTTGATGCATGCCTCGACCTGTAGGGTATCACTGCCGTAGAAGTAGTAGAGGTTCGCGATCTTTCCGGCTTTGAGCTGTCCGGTCAGCGTTTTGGTATCAATTCTTGCCATAAAGCCTCCTGATACGGCATGTGCCGTCGTTTGCAAGGGTCAGCTCCAGAGGATTCTCGTCAATATAGGTGTGACCGTCCGGAAGATAGCAGGTATCCGCATCGGTCAGTGACAGGACGCCGCAGTCCGGAACAAGTTTTTTCAGCGTTCCGAAAACGCCCAGCACCTCGGGCTGTCCGGTGATCTCTCGGGCAGATCTGGTGAACACACAGGTATTCCCGGCATAATCGACCGTCAGAGCAGTATCATTCGACGAGAGCTTCGCACCGTGAAAGAGCAGCTCCAGTGTCGGCACTTCGATCGGCTCACGTCCGAACAGCTGCGGAAAATCCTCATCAACCTCCTGCATGACCCAAATCGCCTCCGGCTGGCTGCTGCTCAGGTAATCCTCATAGCCGCGGATGCTGGAAGGTGACGGGTCACACAGACAGAGCAGCCCCACCTTGGTGATACCCTCATCCGACAGATACGCCTGCGCATAGGCAGCCGCACTGCTGCCGCCGGTCAGGTCAAACAGCACGGAATCCTCACCGGATGAAACGACCAGCAGACAGTCGCGCCCCTCCCCGAGCATGGCGATGCGAATGTGACCGCGCCGATAAGTCTGCTCAACCTTAACACTGAGCATGGTCACGGTAAGCGCAGCGATCACAGCGAACGTTGTCGCCTTGCGGCTTTTGCAGATCAGGTGGACACCGACCGCAAATCCCACACCGAGCATCAGTATCACGAACAGATCGCTGCTTCCGGTCGGAATACGTGTCCAGGGAATCTCCGATACTGCCCGTGAGATCTCCAGCACCCAGCCGCCAAGCGCATCTGCGCCGCCCAGAAACAATGCTGCCAGTGATCCCTGACCGCCGCAAAGGATGCCCAGCATCCCGAACAGCATCGCACCCATGCAAAGCGGAACAAGGAGCAGATTGCTCACCGGTGACAGGAGCGAGATCTCCCGAAAGCAAAGCACCTCGACCGGGAGCATTGCCGCAAACGCCCAGAAAAAGCACGAGATCTCGGCAATTGCCGCCTGCCAAGGCGATTCCCGCGGCATATTTTTTGTCATATAGGGTGCCAGCACTGCGATTCCGAATGTCGCCGAGACGGACAGCCAGAAATTCATGCCGCACACCACAAACGGGTTCTCGATCCCCAGAACCAGCATGGCAAGGCTCAGCGAATTGAGCGCATCCGCACGCCGGAACAGCACTCTGCCGCTTTGTGAGATCAGGATCATAATGCAGGCGCGTTTGACAGAGACCGTCTCGCCTGCACAGATGACGAACAGCAGACACAGCATCGCCATCAGCACAAATGTCGTTTTCCGCCCGACATACAGACGTTTGAAGATCCAGGCTGCAATAAGTGCGATAAAGTCCAGATGCAGTCCGGAGACTGCCAGCACATGCCCGATGCCCATGCGGTAGAGCGCGGTTTTGCTTGAGCGCGTCATGCCGGTCTTATCGCCGAACAGCATCCCGGTAAGCATCGCGCCGGTCTCATCGCGCATATGCGCCTGAATGCGTGCGGTCATTTCTGCACGCCAGTGCAGGATCGTACTGCGCAGTGTGGGTGATTTCAGCCGTTCATAGGCAGTGACGCGCGTTTCCGCGCCATAGGTCAGAAAGACACGGTTCGATCTGCCAAATGCCGCATCATCGAACAGATAGTCCGACGTCAGCCGCTCTGGCGTTCCCGAGAGCGTCAGAGCATCGCCGTACTCGAACAGTGCCGCATCGGTGAAAAACTCCACGCGGCAGCCTTGCCCGTCCGCAAACGTTCCGTCCAGATAGTACCGCGCCCAACCGCTTGGGTACACACTTGCCTGCGTGACAGTTCCGGTGAACGCGATCTCCGTCCCGGATAGCGCAAGCTGCTGCTGCGCGAGGGCATCTGCATGCCAATAGACACAGCACGCCGTCAGACATGACAGCGTGCTGAGAAGAACATATTTCCAAAGGTCTCTGCGCCAAATCAGAATTGCCAGTGCTGCTGTTATCACACTGCCCAGAACAGTGAGCCAGAGCTTTTGCACGATAACGGACGCAAAGGTCAGTCCCAGCACATAGGGAATGCCGATATACAACGCAGGACGCTTCATTACTCCTTAAAGAACAGCGGCAGCGGCTCCAGAAAGAGGATATCCTCCCGGTTAGCTGCATCTCCCTCTGCAAGTACGGCAGCCTCACCGGCAACCGTGCCGCCTGCCTGTGCAACCAACGCCTCCAGCGCCTTGAGCGACTCGCCGGTGCTGATAACATCATCCACGATCAGGACGCGTTTCCCTTTGAGGAGTGCCGCTTTTTCGCCGTCAAGATACAGCACCTGCTCATTCTCCGTGGTAATCGACTTAACGTTGACGCTGGTGACCTCCTGCATGTAGAGCTTGACGGATTTACGCGCAACAACATACGTCCTGCCGCTTTGACGCGCCATCTCATAGGCAAGCGGAACGCCCTTGCTCTCTGCGGTGATGATGATATCAAACTCCGGTGCTTTGGAAAGAAGCTGCCGGGCACTCTCCACTGTGACCTCCACATCACCGAACATGATGAATGCGGCAATATCCAGCTTTTCGCTGACCGCGCACTTTCTAAGACGGCGGTCAAGCCCTGCGATCTTCATTTCATAGTATTCAGCCATTTGCGGATTCTCCTTTTCAGCCGAGCGACTGCTCGCCCCAGCCCATCTTTTTTCCAGCCGCCATGTGGAAATGCAGATGCATCACGCTCTGTCCGGCATCCTCGCCGCAGTTGTTGATGACGCGATAGCTCTCGATCCCCTCATCAGCGGCAACCGCTGCGATCGCCTCGAAGATCTTCGCGACATACTGCGAATTCTCTGCGTTGATCTTCCTTGCGCAGCGGATGTGCGTCTTAGGCACAAAGAGATAGTGTGTCGGCGCGATCGGCTCAATATCCTTGAATGCGTACACAAATTCGTCCTCATAGACCTTTGCAGACGGGATCTCGCCGGCTATGATCTTACAGAATAAACAGTCCTTATCCAATGCCATGACAGTATCCTCCTATGTTTGCCAAAGCAGCTCGCTTTGCAATTACTTGATGAACTCCGAAACGACCGCTCCGGTCTGGGCAAGTGCCTCGGCAACGAGTGCCTGATCGCCGATGCCAGCCATGGCAGAATCCGGACGGCCGCCGCCCTTGCCGTTTGTCAGCGCCGCGATCTTCTGCACGATCTTGCCGGCATGTGCGCCCTTGGCAAGTGCCTCCTTGGTGGCAACGCAGTAGAGCTGCCCCTTTTCACCGCCGATGCCAGCCAGAACTGCCACCGCTGCGCCGTCATTGCCCTTGATCTGGTCGCCCATCTTGCGCAGCATATCCGCATTTGCGCCCTCTACCGCCGTTGCGATGACCTGAACACCGTTCACGTCCTTGGCGGACTTCATCACATCATCGAGTGCGCTGCCTGCCATCTTGGCACGCAGGGACTCCACGGTCTTTTCGGTTTCGCGAAGCTGTGCGGTCAGTGCGGCACATTTTGCCGGCAGCTCGGAGACATTGCTGAGCTTGAGTGCCTTGGCACTCTCGTTGATGACATCCTGCTGCGACTGGAGCAGCGCAAGCACACCGGTACCGGTGACTGCCTCGATACGGCGCACACCCG
>CAZKHW010000097.1:0-9320 GCA_964552525.1 uncultured Ruminococcus sp.
CATTGTCCGCAACTGTGGGCGTTCCCTGTATCGGTCTGGAGGACGGCAAGCTGGTCAGCAACCTGTCCAACGGCGATATCGAGCGTGTGCAGAATTTCATGTACGATCTGTATACCAAGGACTGCATTGCCATTGGCAACGGCGATTTTGGCTGGACAGCTTGTCCGCACTACATCGGCGAGGGCAAGGAGCTGTTCTATCCGATCGGATTGTGGGGGCTGTACGGCAAGGCAAGTGAGACGAACCTCAAGGGTCAGCTTAGCGGCTGGCAGGTGACCTATGGTGAGAACTGCATGTTTGTTCCCATGCCGAAGGATCCCGAGGCGGATCAGTATTACATTCCGACGAATATGGATTCCTACTGCTTTGTCAAGGGCGGTCATAACCCGGAGGGTGTTGCAAAGTATCTCGACTGCAAGCGTCTGACCATGCTCAATGAGGATATCAGGAGCATTGCCGATCAGCAGTTTATTGACGATTACTCCTGGACAGAGGAAATGGTCGAGATGAAGAATACGATGGACGAGATGGCAATGGCAGCACCTGTGATCGACTTCAAGAACGGCATCACCACCGACCTTGAAAAGCTGGTGGATGACAGCGGTACGGGCATCCGTGCATCCGGTAAGGGCATCCTCTGGAACGAGACGCTGGGTGCGCTGAAAGATCCGGTACAGACCATGATCGACGAGGCAAACAACAGCTGATACTTATAAGGATACAATTTTTCAAAAAAGACGGGCTTTGGTTATGGAATTTCTACAATTATAGTGAAAAAATACAAATATTGCTTGCATTTTTGTCGTAGTTATGGTATAATAGTAAGAGAAGATGGAATTACAGTCCTAGGAGGCTTTGGCAATGAAAAAGGTATTGGTAACGGGTGGATGCGGACCGATTGGCGATCATGTTGTATCCGGCTTTTTGAAAAAAGGGTACGAGGTCATCGCTGCGGATGCGCAGCCCAGTGATTATAATGAAGGGAAGGAACACTACACGTTCTGCGAGGCGAAGCCCTCGGATAAGGCTGCGTATGCCGGGATCTTTGAAAAACACAAATTTAACACGGTCATTCATCTGGCATGCACAGCAGACAATGACTTCGGTCATATCATCGGAGACACGGAGATCAGGGAAAATGCCGGCTGCAACGGTTTCATCTATCGTTTTGCGATCGCGCATGATGTGGAGCAGTTCATCCTCATCAGCACCACGCAGGTGTATCAGATGCCCAAGACCCGTGAGCCGCTGCGTGAGGATGACTTTATTAAGCCCGTCACGAACTATGCCAAGCTCAAGTATGATTCCGAGCAGACCATGATTCGCGAGGCAGGACGCGTCAAGGAGCTGATGCTGGCGATCGTGCGTGTTGCACCGGTCTACAGCAAAAACCTGTGCGGCAATCTGGAGGCAAAGATCACCGATCCCAAGGATAATACGAAGTTCGTATACCGTACCGGTGAATACGGGTTCCATATGTGCTGTATCCATAATCTGGTGGATTTTCTGCTGACCTTTGTTCAGGCGGCAGTGGATAAGAGCTACAGCGGCACTTATAATATGGCTGACAAGAACCTGACGATGGCATCGGAGATCATCGAGTATATGAAGGCGAATCACCGCATCGGCGTGGTACTCCAGCGCAATCCTCCGAACACTAGTCTGAACGCGATCAAGAACCTGATCGATAATAAGGATCTGAAAACCAACTATCGTTACCTGGATTTCACACGTATCCTGACCAACAATATGTTTGATATCAGCAAGGCGGCAAAGTATTGTTCGTTCCGCTGGACTGTCCGGAATACCAAGTAACACTGTCAAATATGATGAATGCCGCGCATGTTTGAGCTTAATGCCAGATTTGCGCGGTTTTTCACTGATACAAAAACAACCCGATGGCTGCCCATGTGAGCCGCCATCGGGTGTTTTTTCAAAAAATCTGTTAAATCTCCACGGGGAGTACAGAGATCAGCTTGACCACGAATTTAAGCAGTGTCAGACTATCTGAAGAATCAAGTGTGTTGTCATGGAGAACATCTGCTGCTGTTCTCTGCATGGCATCGAGATCAGCACTGCCGAGGAGGTACTTGTTCATGAGGATCACATCGAGGATATCCACTTGCCCGTCGTTGTTGATGTCACCGTGGATCACGGCAGGGGGCGCGGTCGTCTCCTCCTCAAACTGCACCGTCACGGTCTTGAGCTTGGAAACGCCGTTGTTGGAGGCAATGATCTGCGCAGTACCGTTTGCGACAGGCAGCAGTACGCCGTCCTCCACCATCACGATGTTGGAATTTGTGGAAACCCACTGGGTCATTCCCACGGCATTGGGGTATTCGAGTACCACCTCCTGATCGGGTGAATCAATGATGACAGGTGCTTCATCGAACATGCTGTAGACATAGTTGCTCCGCACATTGACCTCGCAGGTGAGCAGTGCATTGACGCTGGCATAGAACACCGAGACATGGCACATTCCGGGGGAAAGCGCGGTAATGATACCGTCCTTGACAGAAACAATATTGTCGTCATCCGTAAACCAGACGCCGTCATCGCTGACATTCATAGCCGTCAGTGTAAAGCTCTCGCCCTGGTTCATGGTCAGCTCGGAGCGATTCAGGCGCGGTGCATCAGGGCTTGGAATGGAGATCGTTCCGGTAACAGAGTAGGTCATCAGGCTGTTCAGGGCATCCTCGCCGCGATCCACATACCAGAATGCCTCTGCACCGTCCACGCCGATCCATTCGTACCCGATGTAATAGGCATCGCCCACAGCGCAGCTTTCGGGCAGCACAAAGTCGAGCGAAAGCATCCTTGTTTTTCCGGAGGAGGAACTATCCCCCGTCTCAGCATTGGCACCGCTGAACCAGATCATGTGGTTTTCCTCTGTGCTGGAAAAGCTGAAGGCATTTCCGGTGTCACCCTCGGTACGAATGCTCTGAAGTTTGAGACGGCTGTCAAATGCGATGCCGAATTCTGCGGCAATGAATCCCTGGTCGTTGCCGTCAATATCCACATCGACCGTTACCACCCGATTCGTATCCAGCAAAGTCGAATCGACCTCAACATTGGAAATGCGCAGACGCAGATGGTCTGCGGCAGCAGTCGGAATCGCAGGAAGGCAATGTCCCATTGTCAACCCAGCCAGAAGCACTGCACAGAGCTTCGTAGCACCCAGGCGTAGTTTCACGATAGATCCCCCTTTAAACGTTTTCGCTATGCCATGCAGCAGCACCTTGCATGGCTTCCTGTGAATTATTATAGCATAGAACCTAGGTTTCGTCAATGGTTTTTCGTGAATTTCTCATAGATTTTTCCGAATCTCCGGATCGGGATTATACAATATCATCAAAATACCGTGGAATAATACGACTCGTAAAGGTTTTGTGTTGCATTTTGCCTGCACACAAACACGATTTATTAACATTTAATTTATAATTTATTTCAGAATAAATGATAAATACAACGCTGCAATATGGTATAATGAAAGTATATGTACCATACTTTTTCCATTTAAAAAGCGAAATAAAAATGCATGAGACGAGTTTTGCAGCGCTTTGCTGTACAAAACATAATGTGCGCAATAGTATCAGTATGTCCGCGGAGGGAGGGATATCATGCACGAACCAACGGAGCAGAGCCTGCTGGATGTTGTTGAGGAGTTTCAGGCAGCGAACCAGTCCGAGGCTTATGAAGCAGCGTATAAGACGTGGCGCCGCCGCAAGGACAACCGATATGCCTTTCGGTTTCGCAAGAATCCCAAGGAATCCTCATTTTCAGAGAATCAGACGGTCGTGAGCGAAACGCCTGCACAGGCGGAGCAATCGACGCTGCGCCGCATTGGCGTATTATTCGGGTATGCATTCCTGTGCTATCTGCTGCTGGAGAATGTGTTTGATAAGCTGGCGATCCATTTTGCGCAGTGCATGGGAGTCCATATTGAATCCCTGTATTGGGGTGAGAATCGCTACTACGGGGAGGATAAGGTCGTATTCTTGTTTAGTGCAGCGTTTCAGGTGATCAAGCTGCTGGTGCCGATGCTCATCATCAGCCTTTCGCTGCGGATGCCGCTGCGTGTCAGTGTTCCCATGAAGATCCGCAGTAAAAGGCAATTCCTGTACAGTCTGGCACTGACGATGCTGCTGAGTGTGGGGCTGGGCATCTCGCTGGTGCCGCGTTCAGCAGAACTGGATAAGTACCGCCTGATCTCCGAGGCGACGATCTCGGAGCATCACTGGCTGGTTCTGTACATCCTGTTTACGGTGTTTATTGCACCGGCGTTCTGGGAGCTGCTGTTCCATAGCAGCATGTTCCAGGTGCTGCGGCAGTTCGGAGATGGATTTGCGGTGGGGATGGTAACGATCCTTGCAGCACTTTTGACGCATAATCTGAACGATGCACTGCGCATCGGACTTCTGACGCTGACGGTCTCCTATTTTATGATCAAGACCGGCAGCTTCCTAACCGCAGTGATCCTGCGCATTGTGCATGAGATCTACATGTTCTCGCTGTTCCAGATCGAGAGCAACGGGGGGATGTATTCCCTGCAATGGTGGATCACGGTGCTGTTCCCCTGTGTGGTGGGACTGCTGTCGATCATCGTTCTGACCGTGAGGGAAAAGGAGGAGGATACACTGATTCCGCCTATTGTCACCTATATGAATGTGTGGGATCAGGGCGCGGCGTTGTTCACCTCGCTGCCGATGATGGGGCTTATCATTGTGTGTACCTTGCTTTTTATTGTGAAGGCAATGTTGGGATGAGGTGTCTGGGATGGAAGTAGAACGCTATATGCGCCGCGCTCTGGAGCTTGCCGCCCATGCTGCAAGTTTGGGGGAAGTTCCCGTCGGTGCGGTTGTCGTGAAAAAAACGACTGGTGAGATCATCGGAGAAGGCTACAACCGCCGGGAGCTTGACCGCCATGCGCTGGCGCACGCGGAGATCATGGCACTCGATGCGGCATGCCGGAGACTGGGGGGCTGGCGGCTGCCGGACTGTGCCTTGTTTGTGACGCTGGAACCGTGTCCGATGTGCAGCGGCGCGATCCTGCAGGCACGCATTGACGATGTGTACTATGGTGCGTCTGATCCGAAAAGCGGTGCGGTTCGTTCCGTGCAGCGGATGTTCGATCTGCCCTACAACTGGCATCCGACGGTGACGGAGGGAATCCTGCAGGAGGCGTGCAGTGAGCAGCTTTCCGCCTTTTTCCGGGAGCTTCGCGCCAGAAAGAAAGCACAGTGTCAACGATGAAAGATCACAAGCGGAGTTGCCGGACTGAATACAATTCGTAATATTGATAGCCGTTGCAGATGTGCACATCAGCGCACGCCTACAATCAAGCCACTTCAATCGTATAATTGATGATTAAATTTTACAAAAAAAGCGAAAAAAGTTAACACAGAGTATGCATGAATGTATTATACTACATATAGGTATATATTCCCATTTTTCAATTTTGCGTAACCATAATAATATAATAAAAAGAGCGCGGAGGAATGCTTCATGAAAAGGATTAGATTCATTGCAATGTTTATTGGTTCTTTGATGACAATGTGTTTTGGGGGTGAAGTAATTACTGTAAGTGCAGAAAACAGCATGGCTGACTTAACAGAATTTGCATCAGAGTTTAGTTCATCGGCTTTATACAGTTCACAAGATATAAATAGAGATGGAGATGTTGATATCGCGGATTCAATTTTTTTGAATAAATGTTTATTAGGTTCCAGTTATATAGCGAATAATGCTGTGCTTGATGCAGATGGTAATTCCATTGTAAGTGTGGCAGATGCTAATTGTGTACTGTCAGGGGCGGTTCATAACACTTTTATAAATCGAGTAGAGGGAACAAGTACGATGTTTTCTTCTTTCATGACTTCTACCATCCCAACAACGAATAAAACTAAATCCCAGTCATATTTAAGCTATAATTATCAAAGCAATACAGAATCACAGTACTCGTTGCATTTGAAAGAAACTAATTTAAATGTTTCAACGTTAGCTGTGGATATGCCGGGTATAATAGGAGATGACAGCCGAATAGCAGATGCAATTGATGGCATTGTATATCTGTCCACTGGTGGTACAGGTTTTATAGTAGGTGACCATGTTATTGCAACTTCTGCGCACTGTGTTTATGGTCATTCTACTAAAGAGTGGTTATCGGATTTAAAGGTGTATCTTCCGGATAAAAATGGTAAAGCAACGAGAACACCGCTTTATGCAATTGAAGCTCATATTCCGAAAACGTATACAACGAATAACAATGACAAATATGATTATGCTTTAATTACTGTCAGTGAGGATTTGAGCGACCGTTATCATTTTAATCTTGGAATGCCATACGATATATATACAAATACTGATTTCGGTAAGTATACAATTTATTCCACGGGTTATTCACAATATCTTCCAAATGGGGATACGAATAGTTATCCGACCCCACAAATGTATACAGGCGAAGGAAAAATAGTAAAAGGGAGCAGTGTTGATAAAAATCTTGTATGTTTTGACACGGATATTACCTACGGTAATAGTGGAGGTCCTGTTTATGTAAAAGAAACTTACAGATCTGGCAGTAATGCGGCTGAAGAAAGACTGACGGTTATTAGCATTTGTTCAGGAATTTACAATTATACTACTCCACATTATAATATGGGACCGACTATGGATGCAATAATGCTTAAGTTTTTCTTAAGCAATCCGCATATATCATATTAATTGTACAGGAGGGATCATTATGAAAAGAAAAATGAGGCAGTTGGCTGCTGCTCTGACAGCAGGGAGCATGCTTTTGGGGATGGGTACACTGACAGCCGGAGCGGAGTCTGATCCAAACGTCTGCACAGTCGTTGGAACTAAAGAGGGATCTGTATTTCTCTCGAATGGGTGCACACTCTCGCAGGATGAATTTCAGAAGTATGCCGATGCATCCTTTGCTTTGCAGTGCGGTGATGTTGTGCATGTAAAAAGCGCTAGCATTGAACCCATTTTTCCTGGAAGATATGCCCTTAATGACGGCTCTGTGATCGAGTATCTGGGAACGGTCAGCGACTGCTATGGTGATTTGCGCAAGGAACTGACGATCACGGATGTCAATCCGAAGAGATCAAAGATCACTCTTGCGGATGCGGATGACACAGTCTATACGTGGGGAACGTGGGTGTGCTACTCAATGAAGGAGTGCGGCTACAAGGCAGATATTGATCCGGATTTACTTGTACCTGGCGATGTGCTGCTCTGCACGGTTGAGGAGGACAGTGTTACCTATCCGGTACAGGTCAACGCCCTGACAAAAGCGGATCTGCCCGGAGATGTGACAGGTGACGGGGAGATCGGACTTACGGATATCATTGCGCTGAATCAGAGTATTCTCCATATAAAGCCGCTTGCGGATACGAAAGCATTCCTGGCTGCTGACATGGATCTTGATCGAACGATAGACATATTCGATCTGGCGTTGCTAAAAAAGGAGATACTGACAAAGTGATTCGCCAACCCAATTGATTCACGTTAAACGTTAGACCTCCTCGGAATCCGGTACTTCTCCGGTTTCCGAGGAGGTCTACTGAATTGAAAATAGATCGCAAGCGGAGCTGCCGGACAGGCAGCTCCTTTTCTATACAATTTGGAGTAACTGGAAATAATTTCACAAAAAATATTGACAATTCATGAATGATATGGTATAATCGTATAAAAGATGAGAAACGGCTATGGCTATATAGAGATCACAGACGGGTCGGCAGTCAGGTAGGGAATTCTTTTGCAGACTGCCGGTCTGTTTGTATATAAATACCATATACAATATGGAAAAGGGGAAATGGAAGATGAAGAAGAATGGAAAGCGTACAGCAGCGGCTGTATGCGCGGCTGTGCTGTGCCTGTCTATGGCTGGTGCAATGCCGGCAGGTGCGGTCGAACTGCAAGCAGCGGATGCGGTGCAGTCACAGGCAGGAGAGCTGAAAACGCGCAACTCTCACATTGATCTTACCGGGGTCAATACGTGGGAGTCAGAGCATTTCAAGTTCTACTGGGGCAACTCCGGAACGGACAGCAGCCGCGTGAACGAGGCGTTTCTGGCAGAGAATGCCCGGCATCTTGAGGCATGTTGGGATGTTTACATGAATGACCTGTCCATGAATCCGCCGACACAGTCCGTCAACGAGTATTTTCGTGACGGCAATGACTACAAGGTCAATTTCTACCTGCACAATACCGGTCTGAAAACGCAGAATGGCGAGGAGATCCCGGCAGACTGGGCATACATGGGCTATGACAGCCAGGGCTATGCCTTTATGATGTGCTGTGTGGATGCGATGCAGAATTCGCCGAACCCCTCATGGGTACTTCCCCACGAGTTCGGACATGTTGTCACCGCGCACCAGTACGGTTGGAACTCCAATAAATATGTGCAGTCATGGTGGGAGGCGATCGCGAACTGGTATCGCGAGCAGTTCCTGTACTCCGATTACTATCAGCAGTGGGTCACAGATCCCGGTTCGGGCACGGACTACTTTGAGACCTATATGAAGAACTTGCAGTTCACGCCGATCCTGGGACGGGATAATTACGCATCATGGGCGTTTTTACAGTATCTGACGGAAAATCCGGATCATCTGGGAAACTATGGTGCGGACTTTATGAAAACCCTCATGCAGCAGGGACAGCCGGACGAATACCCCTATCTGGAGATCGAGCGTCTGGGCGGTGCGGACAGCAAGGAGACGCTCGGACATTATGCCAAGCGTCTGGCAACCCTTGATTTTGCGCACCAGGCGAATTATCAGGCGCGTCAGAATCAGTTGATCGCCGAGCAGCCGGGGAGCTGGAATCAGATCTTTACGGTTCTGGATGCGCAGGGCGGCGGCTATTACACCGTTCCCACCGAACGCGCACCGCAGCAGTTCGGCGTGAATATCGTGCCGCTGACCCCGACTGGCGGAACGATCACGGTCAAGCTCGACGGTCTGACCGATGTCAAGGGCGCAGATTGGAGAGCCTGCATCGCTGTGGAAGGAAAGGACGGCAGAACCCGGTATTCCGACCTGTTCGGGGCAGGGGAGAGCCAGTCTATGACGCTCGAAGGCTCTGATGCCAAGGCGTACCTTGTGGTAACGGCAACGCCGGATTCGGATACCTGGCAGCAGATCGGTGTGCCGTGGGCTTACGGCGAGGGCGAATTTGATGAGGATCACCACCCGTTCCTGAGCAAGACGCGCTACCCGTATGCGGTGACGATTGAGGGCGCGGCGGTTCAGCAGTCCGGCGAGACTCTGGAACCCGGCAGTGCGCACCCGAACGGCGGCGGCTTCGTTGCTGCA
>CAZKHW010000098.1:0-9307 GCA_964552525.1 uncultured Ruminococcus sp.
TCGAGTCTCTTTGCCATATGCAAAATATCCTGCGGAATCTGGCACTTCTCCAGTTCCCGAGGAGGTCTACTGTTCCGGAAATACCCGGCAGCCCATGCGCCGCGGTGCTTCCGGAGCCTTCTATCCTGTTAGTGCTTTCCGGCAGGTAAATATTACAGGAAACTGCAAAAAAGATCCCCCTCCCATACATGGGAAGGGGATCAGGATCAATCGTGAACCAATACCGGCATGCCGGTCTCAACCGTGTCGAACAGCTCCTGCGCCACGCTGTGCTTGAGGTTCAGACAGCCGTGAGAACCGTTGTACATATAGATGCTGCCGCCGTAAGCACCGCGGCTCAGGTCATGGAAACCGCAGCCAAGCCAGTTGAACGGCATCCAGTAGTCTACCGGACACTCATAGCCATGTGTCGCCATCGTGCCAAGCACAACGTTCCTGTCGCGCGAAAGGATCTGACAGACACCACGCGGCGTTCTGCGGCTCGGGTCAGTCTCCGTACCGGATACGAAATCATTATCCATCACGACCTGACCGTTGATATATACCCAGAAGTGCTGTGCGGAGATGTCCACCTCGATATAGGTATTGCCGATGTCGTCCGTCTTTCTGGTATAGCCCTCACGGGCGTAGACCGGCTCGACCGTCACGGTCTTGCCCTCCTGCATCAGACCGATGAGCTGCTCTACAGTCTCCGACTGTTTGATCTGCCAGCCGTAAACACTGGACAGGTCACCGTTCCACGGCACATCGATCCAGCCATCGAGCGTTGCGTAGAAATGACGCGGCTTGCCGACCGTATCCGTCTCTGCCGCCATCTGCGCCACAAAGGTCTCAACGCCGTTCTTGTCAAACTGCACATTGCCCTCTGCATCGGTCAGAACTGTGCCGTCCGGATAGGTCATGATCCAGTCGGCGATCATTTCACTGCTGACCACCTTCGTGCGGTCGTCAAAATCATAGGTGATGGTGCATCGTGCATAGTTGTTGTACAGCTCCAGCTCCTGTGTCAGATCCCCGTAGCGGATCGCCGCACGGTAGTCCTCATAGCAGCCGCTGTCCTCCATCGTGAAGGTGTTCATGCCGCTTGTCAGCTGCTCGCGCAGATACGTCAGCAGCACCTCGGTGTCAAACTTGTCACCAAGCGTCTCCTCCTGGATCTTGAACGAGCCGTCCTCCTGACGGACAATGCACGCATTCTGGGAGATCGCCTCACCCCAGTCGTAGCTGTTGATCAACTGCCGCAGTGCATCCTCATTGTAGGAAAGATCGTAGCTGACACGATAGTCGGTCGGGTTGAACAGCTTGGCGATCCATGAATACTGACTTTCAGAAAGTGCCTCATCGAGTGCGCCATACGGAACGGCGTATGCCACGCCAAAGTCCGATGCCTTGAACACGACCTGCTCCCCGTCGTGGGTGATCAGCGTCAGATCCTTGACCTCGGTATTTTTCAGCAGGGTATCCTCTGCCTCCTCCGCGGACATTCTGTCAACCTTGATCGTGTTGATGGTTGTATTCGGCAGCATCTTATCCTTGTATGTAGCCGCTATGATCAGATAGCTTGCTACACAGGCGATCGCAAGTGCCGCACTCACTGCGGATGCCAGCACCCCGTAGGAAATGCCGTGCTCTGCCAGTGCAGGCGGTCCGAATGCTGTCTTTTTGCCGGGATGCTTTTTGCCGGACTTCTTTTTCGGCTTGCTGCCGGACTTCGGTTCCCGTTTCTCCGCATTCGTCTTTGTATCCGGTGCAGCCGCTTTCACGGGCTTTTCCGCTGGAGCAGCAGGCTCGGGCGCATCCACGCGCTTGAGAGGTTTCAGCGGCTTGAGGGGCTTGACAGGCGCAGCGGCAGTCTCCGAGGTGTCCTGCGGCGGTGCAGCCGGTGCAGACTCTCCCTCGTCCGAATGGTTCAGTGCTGCACGGATCTTCTCCATCTTCTGCGCTTTTTCCTTGGAAAGCTCCTGCTCCGGCGCATCCTGTGCCGGACTGCTGTCGGCACTGTTCTTGCTTTCGGCTGCTTTCTCTTTCTTCGCATCCTTATCCTTGGCGATACTTCTTACCAGCTCTTCCAGCGATTCCTTGTTCTCCAAGGCGATCCATCCTTTCTTTTGACCTCAATTTCCGATCATTCCCCCTGCTTTGACGGGGGACGAGGTGTCCTGTATATCCTCTCTTAGTATACCACATTACCCTGTGATTTGAAATAGAAAAACAGTTACAATTAAGTAACAGATTGTAATGATTACGTCGTTTTCCGCAATAAATAGTCATCATTCGACACATTCTTAGGATAATGTGTACATTCTGTACAAGAATATGCACAAACTGCCGCAAATCACTTTGCGGCAGTTTATCAGAAACAGCAAACCTTATTCCTTGTCCTCGAGCAGCTTTTTCTTGAGCAGTCCGATGTCGAAGATGTCCACAGAACCGTCACCATCCATATCCGCAGCGGCAGCCTGCTCATCTGTCAGCATCATATAGCCCAGGATATACTTCTGCACGGTGAGAACATCCAGAACCGACACCTTGCCGTCCAGGTCAACATCGCCATCGCCGGGTACGATCGGGGTCGGAGGCGGATCAATGATGTCGCCGACAAGGTTGTTCGCCACGAAATCCTGTACAGCCGGGGATTCGCTCTCCACCTTGATCGTCGGGTCAACCTCAGGATTTGCGCCCTCGCCATAGCCAAAGGCATAATCGCCGATCTCCGTCACGCCTGCCGGAAGTTTCAGCTCCGTCATACCGGAGCATGCAGCCAGTGCATACTGGTCGATCTTGGTCACCGTCTCGGGGATCTCCAGCTCGGTCAGGGACTTGCAGTTATAGAGAACATGGTTGGTCAGGGTCGTCAGACCGGTCGGCAGCTTCACATCGGTCAGAGCGGTGCAGCCGGCAAATGTCCAGATGCCGATCTTCTCCATCTCACCCTCAAATACCGCTTTCTCCAGCGCATCACAGCCGCAGAATACAAATCCGCCGATGTTCTGCACCGATGCCGGGATCGTGATCTCGGTAATGGCATCGCAGTCATAGAACGCATAGTTGCCGATATCGTTCACCAGCGGCGGGATGTTGATGGCGGTGAGCGAATCACAGTCATAGAATGCATAGCTGCCGAGACTGGTCACGGCATCGGGCAGTACCAGAGACTCAATACCAGAGCCGTAGAAGGCGTTGTCACCGATACGGGTCACGCCCTCCGGCAGATCCAGCGTCTTGAGGCTGGTGCAGAAACTGAACGAGGTATTGCCGATGATGGTGATGCTGTCCGGGATCTCCACGGTCTCCAGCGCCGAGCAATCCATGAACAGGTTCATGTTGATGATGTTCATACCCGAGGAGAGCTTGACCGAGGTCAGACGCTTGCAGTTGCTGAAGGCATCGTTGTCGATTCTGGTGATGGTATCCGGGATCTCTGCGGTCAGAATTCCGGAATAGGAGAATGCACCCATACCGATCGTTGCAGCAGATGCCGGAATGGAAACGCTCTCCAGATTCGGGCAAAGGTACGCAAAATACTGACCGATATTCTTGATGCCCTCCGAGAACGTGATCGTCTTAAGATTCTGACAGGCACTGGCTATATAGCCGCCCATATAGGTAACACCGCCCGGAATGGTCAGCTCCGTCAGCGAATCGCAGTGATCGAACGCCTCGTTGCCGATGGATTGCAGTGTCTCCGGCAGGTTCAGCTCTTTAAGGCTGGTGCAGCACAGGAATGCGTCATCGTTGATGTACTTGACGCCCTCCATGCCGACGATTTCCTCCAGTGCGGTACAGTTACAGAATGCATTGGGCGCGATCTTCTCGACCGTTTTCGGGATGATGACCTTTTTCAGATTGGTCTTGCCCTCAAATGCGCTTGCATAGATCACGGCTACCGGGAACGACAGACCTGTCTCTGCATCCGTGATGGTCTCCGGGATCTCGACCTCCTCGGCAGTATCGTCATCCATCGAGATGATCTGCATATAGCCGGACTGAACGTACTGGAACGTGAAAATATCCTGTTTATAGTACTTCTTAACGTCCCACGAGGGCTTATCAGTAGCCGCCTGTGCAGTCAGTGCTGTACTGAACGATCCGAGCATGGGCGATGCGCCGCTGAATACCATGGCAGCAGCCAGTACACCGGCAGCGATTCTGTTGGTTTTCATAAGTAATCCTTCCTCTCATTTGGATAAAATATGCAAATTCCTGATTCTTCCCCTTGAAATCAGTTCATCATTGCCAAGATGTTTCCGCAGTTATGCAGAATATATATACATTTTTATTATACCCGATGGCAACGACTTTTGTCAAGGGAAATGGCACTTTTTTTCTTTGTAGGTTTCATCGAATTTGGGGCAGGATATTTGTACAAAACATCAATTTTCAAAAGAATCGTCCAGAATTTTTGGTGCAGGTGCATTTTCACGAAGCTCTTTTTCGCGTTTTCGGGCAATGCGGTATTCTCTTGCCTCCTCACAAAAGATCTGCCGCAGGCACAGCACTGCCAGCAGAACTGTCGGGAGGATCACCGGCAGCAGGCGGTCACGGTACAGCGCACTCACAGGCTGCATCGTCTCGCCGATGCCGGAGAAATGCTGGTCGGCATACGCGCAGAACCGGTACAGTGACGAGAGACACGCCGCACATCCGGCGCATCCGGCAGGCAGGGCAGCAGCGTTCCATGTCCAGCGTCCGGGCTTTGCGCCGAGCAGTGCCAGGATCGTCCCGGCGCAGAGCAGTCCGCCCCCGGCGAACATCCAGCCTGCCAATGACCGGAAGATGTCGGGATAATTGCCGCTGCGGACATTGTACATCCATCCGGCTGCACTGAGCATTGCCATAAAGCCCGGGTACACCAGCGTGGAGATCACGAGTGCCGCACGGAGGAGCACCGTTCCGGTTTTGCGAAGTTTTTCCATAAATGTTGATCCTTTCCGGCGAACGGTGAGATCTGGCTGTCCGCCCACATTTTGCGTCTGATAATTTCCGCCGCGCCTGCCCATCCTATAGATGTGCATGAACCCATGCACAGAAAGCAGGTGACGGATGAAACGAAAATCCCCGGTGCTGCGGACAAAAGCCGCTGTCCTGCGCACCGTTCAATGCCATCTCACGATCCTTGCGGCAATTGCAATGCTCATTCCCACAGCACTTTCGCTGTTTTATGCCGGCAGACTGCCGGATGAATTCCATGTCCGTCGCGGCGAGGCACTGCACATCACAAGTGCATTGCCCATTACCGCCGTTCCGTCCCAGACCGCTGCACAGACCGCGCAGCTCGGCAGCTCGCCGCAGACCGTTTCGCTCCGGCTGCTGGGGATATTCCCCATCAAGGAGGTACGAACGCGTCCTGCCGAGGAGATCATGCTTGTCCCGTGCGGTCAGCCGTTCGGCGTGCGCATGCTCATGGGCGGCGTGATGGTCATCGGCTTCGGCGAGGTCGCATCCGGCGACAGTCACTGCTGTCCTGCTGTGGAGGCAGGTCTGGAGATCGGAGACGTGATCGTCAGCGCCAACCATTCCGAGGTGCGCTCGACCGCCGATCTGCGCGACGCCGCATCGCAGGGAACGCCGCTGGGACTGACCGTCATGCGCGGCGGCGCGATGGAGGAGGTGACCCTCACCCCGGTCTACTCGATCGCTGCCGGATGCTGCCAGACCGGACTCTGGGTGCGCGACAGTGCCGCCGGGATCGGCACACTGACGTATTTTGACCCGGATTCCGGACGTTTCGGCGGTCTGGGGCATCCGATCTGCGACCCGGACACCGGCGAACTGATCCCCCTTGCCCAGGGCGAAGCGGATGCTGTGACCATCAGCGGTGTCATCCGCGGTCAGGCAGGCACTCCCGGACAGCTCCAGGGCTATTTTTCGGCAGATGCGCCCATCGGGACGCTCTCATGCAACAGCGATGCCGGCATCTTCGGAACGCTTGACAGCATCCCCGATGCCCCGGCAGTTCCCATGGCACTCCAGCAGGAGGTCGAGACCGGCGATGCCGTGATCCTCGCAACGCTCGACGGCACTGCGCCTGCCGCGTATTCCGTCGAGATCACCTCGCTCTGCTACACCGACAGCACACAGAACATGGTCATCCGCATCACGGATGAAAAGCTCCTCGAGACGGCAGGCGGCATCGTGCAGGGCATGAGCGGCTCGCCCATCCTCCAGAACGGCAGGCTCGTGGGAGCTGTCACCCACGTATTTGTCAGTGACCCATCACAAGGGTACGGCATTTTTGCGGAAAATATGTACGCCTACACCCAGTCCGCAGCCACATGCAGATAAAAGAAACGGCGCTGCCAACCTCGGCAGCGCCAGCTTTGCTGTGCATGTGTTCTTTATCTGTTATCGTCGCTGAAACCGCTCTCAACCAGCTCTACCAGAGCCTCAACAGCAGCCTGCTCGTCAGAGCCGTCAGCAATGATACGAATGTCAGTGCCGCCCACAATACCCAGAGAAAGAATACCCAGCAGGGACTTGGCATTCACTCTGCGCTCCTTCTTCTCGATCCAGATCGAGGACTTGTACTCATTTGCCTTCTGGATGAAGAAGGTTGCCGGTCTTGCGTGCAGACCAACCTGATTCTGAACTGTCACATCTTTTACAAACATAATCAAACTCTCCCATCTTTGCAATGTAATTGTATGTGTTTTGTTTACCTTTGCATAATGTTATTATACATGCAAAAATGAAATACGTCAACAGGTTTTCAGCAGTTCTGACCGCTTTTTCGTATTTTTCTACGCTTTGCCAAAATACGCGATGGGTAAACCACGGCAGATTTGTACAGTATCACAATAATCAGAATTGTGAAATATACTATTCGTATGGAACAAATTTCAACCCCGTATTTTGTATATCTTGCCGTATTTTTGAGCAGATTTTTCAAAAAATCTCCTGCCGCTTTGGGCGATTTGAGAAGTGTCGCAAAATAGGGATAGTTTGTCTATCACAGGCACTTTCAGGTGTCAGATTTCTTCATCGCCAAAAGCTCCGGACGCTTTTCCTGCGTGACCCGCAGGCTTTCCTCCTTACGCCATTTCGCGATCTTCATATGATGCCCTGACAGCAGCACCTCCGGGACAGGCATATCCTCCCAGATCTCGGGACGCGTGTACTGCGGATACTCCAGAAGTCCCGAAAAATGGCTTTCCTCCTCAAAGGCAGCAGCCGCCGGGAGCACGCCGCCGCACATCCGCGCAATGGCATCCGTCAGCACCAGTGCCGGCAGCTCGCCGCCGGTGAGGACGTAATCGCCGATGGAGATCTCCTCGTCCACGATCTTATCCAGCACGCGCTGATCCACGCCCTCGTAATGTCCGCAGAGCAGAAACAGCGTCTCCTCGTGGGACAGCTCCACCGCCCGTCCCTGTGTGAGGGTCTTGCCCTGCGGCGAGAGATAGATGGTATGCGGACGCGTCCCGAGCTGCTCGCAGACCGCCTGCCAGCAGCGGTAGATCGGCTCTGCCTGCATCACCATGCCCATGCCGCCGCCGAAGGGCTTATCATCTACGCGGCGGTGCTTATCGAGCGTATACTCGCGGATATTGTGGCAATGCACCTCGATCGCACCCGAACGCCGGGCACGTCCGATGATGCTCTCGGAAAGGTACGCCTCGCACATATCCGGGAACAGCGTGGCGATCTCAATCCGCATCGAACAGACCCTCCAAAGGACGAATCGTCATCGTGCCGGCGGCAAGATCGGTGTGCAGCACCACATCGGGGATGGCAGGCACGAGATACTCGCGCTTTTCGTCCTGATTCCAGATGCTGTAGACATCGTTCGCACCAGTCTGCATAACATCGCGGATCGTGCCCCAGCACTTTCCGGTGTCGGCATCGAGCACCTCCAGACCGATCAGATCCTGCACAAAATAGCAGTCCTCGGCAAGCTCCACATCCTCTCTGTCCATGTAGAGGACAGTGCCGCGCAGCTTCTCCGCCTGATCGCGCGTGGTCACGCCTGCAAGCTGTAAGATCACCATATTCTGCTGGATCCGTGCGCGTTTCACCTCGACGGCTGTCTGACCGTTCGGATCGGTATACAGCACATCAAAGGAACACAAAAACGCCGCATCGTCGCACCAGGGGTATACCTTGACCTCCCCGGCAAGACCATGGACGTTTGTGATTTTTCCTATTTCCAGAAACCGTTTCTGTCCCATCAGCCGATCTCCACGGCAATGCTGTCCATGCCCTTCTTTGCAGCACCGGAACGCATAATGGTACGGATGGCTTTGGCGATCCTGCCCTGCTTGCCGATGACGCGTCCCATGTCGTCCTCCGCAACATGCAGACGGAACACGATCACGCCCTCCTCATTCGGCTCTTCCTGTGTAATTTCAATGGCAGACGGCTCGTCCACGAGACCTGCCACAATCGCATACAGTAATTCTTTCATGGTCTTTCCTCCAAAGCTGCGATGACTGGGAGGAAAAGCGGAGCAGTACTGCTCGGGCTTTCACCTCCGGTTCTCGCATGGTCGGTATCGTCGGGAATTACTTCTCGATGATGCCCTCCTTCTTCAGGATGTTCTTGACGGTCTCAGTCGGCTGTGCGCCCTTTGCCAGCCACTCCTTTGCCTTCTCAGCGTCAACGTTGACAACGGACGGCTCCTTGGTCGGATCGTAATAACCGATCTCCTCAATGAAGCGGCCGTCTCTCGGGTAACGGGAATCAGCAACTACTACACGATAGAACGGAGCTTTCTTTGCACCCATTCTTCTCAGTCTCATCTTTACTGCCATTTTGTTTCACCTCCGTGGTTACACTTATATTGTATATCAAGCGGCATGCCGCATGACAGCTTATTTCTTGGGCATGCCCGGCATATTGCCAAAATCCATGCCTGCAAAGGCGCGTTTCGCCTGACGCATCATCGCCTTGCTTTTCTTACCGCCGCCGAGCTTCTTCATCATTTTCTGCATCTGCTCGAACTGCTTTAAAAGGCGGTTGACATCCTCGACCTTGTTGCCGCTGCCTGCCGCAATTCTGCGTTTCCGGGAAGGGTTGATGATCGAGGGCTTGGCACGTTCTGCCGGTGTCATCGAGGTGATGAGCGCCTCGAGACGGTTGAACTGCCGGTCATCGAGCTGCTCATCGGGGATCTTGTCGCCGCCGGGGAGCATGGACACGATGGATTTGAGCGAACCCATTTTGCGGATCTGCTTGAGCTGGTCGAGCAGATCGTTCATATCAAAGCCCTCGCTGGTAAGCTTTTTGGTAAGCTTTTCAGCTTCTCTCTGGTCAATGACCGTCTCGGCGCGTTCGATGAGCGTCAGCACATCGCCCATGCCCAGAATCC
>CAZKHW010000099.1:0-2458 GCA_964552525.1 uncultured Ruminococcus sp.
AACGTGTGCGGATTTTCGAGAAAATTTTGCTGAAGCCAAGGAAAAAATCCGCAGGAATACTGACGTATTGCAAGGATTTTTGACGCAGAATTCAGCAAAATTTGCCGAAAAGACGTGCGCGGGGAGATACTGAACAGGGTCTTAAATAACTATGAAAATATACATTGATATAATGCGGTGCTGTTACGAATGACCGTAGCAGCGGTTTTCAATCACAATATGCTGATGCAGTCATATAAATATTCTGTTATCTGTTCTGGAGTATATTCACTGTGACCTTTCAGCCACCAATGTACTGTTTCAGCAAAGCTGCTGACAGCAATATCCAGAGCATAGTCATGAGGGAGAGTATCATTTACGTTAATATGCTCATCGAACATACGATAGAGATATTCCTTCAGATAGCGCAGAAACACCTCACCGCACTCACCTATGAAAAGTCCCTTTATACTCTGCTGTTTTTCTTGCAGGTGATACAGTATATGCGTGATCCTGTCCCGGAAAGTGCTGTGATGTGAGAAGTCATGCTTCTCCTCTGACATGACTTCCTCTGAGAAAACATGATCGAATATATCTGTACACAAGGCTTTCAAAAGCTCGTCCTTTGTCTCAAAGTGAGCGTAAAATGTGCTTCTGCCGATATCCGCTTCGTCTATAATGTCCTGAACAGTCATAGAGGTATAGGTCTTTCTTTCAAGCAAGGCAGAGAATGCCGTGAATATCGCATTTCTTGTCTTTCGCTGCCGTCTATCCATGGTATGCTCCTTTCTGTACAATTTCGGGTTTTTGTTCAGTATCGTACAAACCTTGAAAATCAGCTATTGAAAATACAGACTAAATATGATAGTATAGATACAGAACAATATATTCGTTATCAGATAAATCATATCATAACACAAGAGTTTTGTCAAGGAGGAGACACCATGAGCGAGAAAAAAGACTTAAGATTCGATAAGAAAGCTGAAAAGAACTATGAATGATAAAATAAAATCCGTCTGCTATGCCGTAGCGGCAGCGGTATTCTATTCCCTGAATGTTCCATGTTCTAAATTGTTGCTTGATAAGATCGCACCGACATTTATGGCAGCGTTTCTTTATCTCGGTGCAGGAATAGGTGTCGGTATCATGTACCTGTTTCACCATAAGTACGAATCTACTGCGGAAAGACTTGAAAAGAAGGATATGCCATATACGGTAGGAATGGTGTTGCTTGATATAATCGCACCGATACTTCTTATGCTCGGCGTGAACCTCGGTACATCGGCAAATGCTTCACTTCTCGGAAACTTTGAGATAGTGGCTACCACTATCATCGCTCTGCTCATCTTCAAAGAAAAAGTTAGCCAAAAGCTATGGGCGGCGATCGGACTTATCACGCTTTCAAGTATTATTCTTTCTTTCGGCGGTGAGGGCAGTTTTAACTTCTCACTTGGTTCTCTGCTCGTTCTCGGAGCAACCGCCTGTTGGGGACTTGAAAACAACTGCACAAGGAACATATCAGAGAAAAGCACTTATCAGATCGTCACGATCAAGGGGTTCGGTTCGGGAACAGGCTCACTTATCGTTGCAATTATCCTCAGTGAAGAAATGCCCGAAATACGGTATGTTCTTCCAGCGTTCCTGTTGGGATTTGTGGCATATGGACTCAGTATTTTCACCTACATCAGGGCGCAGAAAACGCTTGGAGCCGCAAAAACAAGTGCTTATTATGCCGTTGCTCCATTTATTGGTGCATTGCTGTCATTCCTTTTCCTGCGTGAATCTCTTACCATAACTTATATCATTGCTTTGGCTGTCATGATCGTTGGTACAGTTTTCGTTGTTTCGGACACACTCGATCAGTCATAGATCAACTTTGAACACACTACTAAATTCAAAATGCCTGATAGGGAAGCTCTCAGTAATGGGAGCTTTTTCTTTTTAGTCAATTAGCCCTTCATTTGTAGTATACTATAATTACAGTGTGAGTGCAATATGCATATCTGCGTAGGCAAAGAAAATGCTTAAAATGTCAATAATGTTTATTATATCGCAAAAATTTACATCATTGCTGAAAATGGCAAAATGCCCAGCTATAAAGATATGCCTACTAAAACTTTATACATGCATATATGGAAAATGACTTGCTTTTTCTGGCTGTCTGAGGTATAATAGGAGTAACAGTATTATAGCATCAACAAGGCAAGAAGCATTGAAATGAATGTCCAAATCTCCTACTCAAACCTCTCGTTTCATTGATATGGTTGTCGATATAACATCAATATCGGGCTTTCGAGGCACGTTGAGTGCGTAGTTTTGATGTCAAGGGATAAGGCGTAAATCTCCCGATTTTACGGTATTTTTCGAGTGTTGTACTAAATGGCACACTCAACCTAAATACCCTTTTTACTGTATTCGGAAAGCTCCTTATTGATTTTTTTGAAATATGCCTGCCCCGCCTCCTGTGACGGCTCCCGCC
>CAZKHW010000099.1:2468-9284 GCA_964552525.1 uncultured Ruminococcus sp.
AAATTCACTCACTGACATTAGTGCGTGGATTGGATAAAATGCGTTTGAGAGTGCGTGATTTGGTTGTCGGAAAAGAGATGTAGAATCGTAAATAATCCAAACAAGGAGGGAAACTTATGACACTTCAGAAACTGGGCAATTTGTAGAATGCAGGATTTTTTATTGACAAAGTCAAGAAACAATCTCTGCTAACAGATCCGAATGGTAGGAAACAGATGTTGCGATTCCGTCCTGTGTGGATATGATTGCATTAGGTGCCTTTGCAAAAAACTCTAAAAAGCATTATCATACAGGGAGGATCACTGAGATTCCGGATCACGTCTTTCAAGGATTCACATCATTCCAAAAGGTCATATTGCCGGACACTGTTTCTACAATCGGATGCGGCACATTTGAAGTATGTACTGTACTGGAAAACATTATACTTCTGCAAGAACTAAAGCTAATTCAAAGCAATGCCTTCAATTGTATTTTATAAATAGAAATTCAAAATTATAAATAAGTAGGTGAAACATGCTAAATAAGTATAAGATTGATCAAGGCTCAATTATATATGGAATAAAATCATCAAAATATCTTAATATGCCATGTTATGGTATTATTATCACAGCAAGTTGTGATATAGCCAATCAAAAAGTGTCTAAATATTATTATTTACTTGGAATTGATGTTGATAATTGGCTCAAATCGTCTCATTGCATTAATTATATATTTAGTGGAGATATTAAGAACAAGATATCGGAAAATACAAATATAATTTCCAAAGCTAATTTAGATGCAGATGTCCTTCTACAATTAAAACAGGATCAACTAGATATAGTCTTAAAAGAAAAAGCACAAAATAAAATTCAAAAAATAAATGATGCGATTACAGTTTTAAGGAAAGCAAAAGATGTGTCAACAATTGCCGATTTAAGTAGAATTGTTAATAATCCTGAAAAGAAAATAACAGCTAAACTCAAAGAGATATCACAAGGAAGAGAAGCACATTATTATTACCTTCCTAAATCAACGTATACAGATTTAAAATTAATGGATTCTGGGTTAATAATAGATCTTCAAGAAATAGGTTATTTTCTTCCAGAAGAAATTGAAGTAATTAAAAAAAATAGAGGGATTGATATAGAAATTTTAAATGATTTAAGAAATAAAAATGGTGATTTAGCTCAATCGTTATCAAGTCGCCTATTTTTATGCTATGAAGATTCGCTTGTTGATATTGAAGGGGTTATAGAATCTCCTTGGAGGGAACATCTTATGCAAAGATTTTCGCAAGGATTTATTCGTATTGGACTTGATGGAGCTAGCGATTCTGACTTCAAAGTTATAGCTGATAGAGTTATAGGAGGTTAACAATGAAATACTTATTATTTGATTATGCTGCAATTTCAATCTATGTTCAAACAAGTACTTTACAAAGCATTGAATTCAAGGAGGGTCAAACTTTTTTTAACCATATTTGTGGTTATGGTAAAACTGAAAACTTCGTTAATACTGTTGTATATTATACGGACGATGGTGTTATTTTTTCTGGGTGTAATGCAACAGATAAACGTCTTTTTTGTATTGATTTAACGTCATGTGATATATTATCAGAAAAGAGCAATCCTGCTGACTTGTTAACTATTATTCAAAAAATTTTACGTACTTCATTAAAAATATGGAACAAACAACCATTTTCATCATCTGAAAGAGTTAACAATACGAAGTCAATCGTATTTCCTTTTGCAGTATTTGATCGAAGACGAGTCGTAATAGAAAGATCAAATAATGTCGAACGACTCAGCAAGCGTGGTATAAAGCAACCAATTTTAGCATATAAATATAGTGCTGATGATCCTTGCACAAAAGAAGATGAGGTTAAAACTGATGTATTGAGAACTGCTGGAGAAACATACTGTTCTGTTTATCCGAAATTTATCACCCTTTTAAACTCTAAAAAAAGTTCTGTGACAAGTTCTTCAAAAGCAATCGAACAAATAAAATCAGAAAAGTTATATGAAAGGGATGATTTTATTTATTGGAATTTTGAAAGACAATACTCAGCGCTTACTACTTCCCAAAAGAAAGTTGTCGATTATAATGACCTTCATTCACCATTACGAATTGAAGGTGCTGCAGGAACTGGTAAAACTATCTCCTTATTAATGAGAGCATATCGCATATTGAATAAGTGTAAACAAGAATCAAAGCCAATTAAAATTATTTTCTTTACTCATAGCACTTCTACCTGCGTGAGAAATCGTGAATTGTTCTCGTTTTGGGACGGTGACTCATATTACCAAAATAATAATTCGGAGCAGAGTATCAAGTTCATCACTTTGTTAGATTTTTGCTGTGAACTCTCAAACTACGGAAAAGATGAATTAATTGAAAAGGATGCTAACGATGCTAAGAATTACGGGATGATGTTAATTGAAAGTGTTCTTGAGAATCAAAAAGTTAAGAATATTATCAATACCTATTTACCTCTCCTTAGTGAAAGAATGCAAGAGGTTTTTAATCCCCAAATCACCAATGTACAGACTTTGTGCAGAATACTGCAACATGAATTTGGTATTCAAATTAAAGGAAGAACTAATTATTCACTTGACGAGTATAAAAACCTACCATCAATTGCCAATGTATTACCAGATATGAAAGAAAATGACAAAGAATTAATATTCAGTCTTTTTAATGAATACCAAAACATACTCAAACAGCAAGGACACTTCGATCTTGATGATGTAACCTTAGAATCTTTATCTATCCTTAATGCACCCAGATGGAGAAGAGAAAGACAAAATAAGGGCTTTGATTATATCTTTGTGGATGAAATGCATTTGTTTAATTTTAATGAGCAAAATATCTTTCACCTTCTTTCAAAAGACGATATAAAATCCGTACCAATGTGTTTCGCATTGGATTATAGTCAAGCTATTGGTGACAGAGGGGATAAAAGTAACGATTTTATCGAAAAAGAACTAAAGCATATTGAGGTACAAAGATATAATACTATATTTAGAAATTCTCCTCAAATTTCAGAGTTTTGTCGTGCTATTGCTGCCTCTGGAACTTTAATGTTTGAAGCTGATTTTGAAAACCCATATACTCAAACACAAAGCATTTTCACAAGAAAAGAAGAAGAGATATCAACGATACCGACTTTGCTAATGTATAAAAATGATGAAGATATGATTAATTCACTTCGAACTCACATAGAAGATTTGATAAAAAGCCTTCAGTGTAAGCTATCGGATATAGCAATTATTTCATTTGATGAGCACTATTTATATGATAATGAAATTGAAGAAATAAAAAGAGTAATTAAAAAGAATGTAGTATCTGTAAGAGAAAATAATAGACCTTCTAATGATGCTATCATTCTTTCATCGCCATATGATATAAATGGGCTGGAATTCAGCGGAGTAATATTATTAGGCGTAGACGAGGGAAGAATCCCGCAAACAACAGGTGTAAGTGATGTGTCCGCACATTTCATTAATTATTCCTCCTATAATTTATTATATTTGTGTTCATCACGAGCAAAATACCAATTATTGATTTTAGGAACACAGTCAAGAGGTGTTTCATCATGCTTAAAACATTCTATTTCAGAAGGATTCATAGAACAAAGAAATATTGAATAAGAAATTATGGAACTAAATAGAGAAACCTCATCATACTACTTTATCCTTGCTTTTTCAAAGAAAGTATGGTATAATGGCAAAAATAAAAATAGATGTGGCATTTGTATTCTTTGATGTGAAAAAGAAAAATCGTAACAATAGTTCAAGAGTTAATTGGTGGAGCAATACAAAAAATCCCCCTCACCAAAGGATGACAACTATCCAATGATGAGGGGGATGATTATATAAATCCTATATTCACTTTTCCACACTAACAGTAACACCAGACTTAAACCTGAACTCCAAATAATCGTCATGCACTGTCACTCGCTCCAACAGTTTCTTCACCAGTGATTCGTCAAACTCCGTGACCTCACTCGGCTGTGAACTTATGAAATTCCGCAATTCCTTGATTCGCTTTTTGTGTTCAGCTTTGGCAGTATCATCCATGACCGTCTTTTCCTGCAACTCACGCAGCCGCAGAATTTCCTCCGCAAGATCATCATAATTCTCTCGTTTCTCCGTTCGGTCAATCAATTCCTGCTGAAGTTCTGCCATTCGTGCGGCAAGAGCTTCGGTATTATTCGGATTCGCCGCATTGATTGCTGTTTCAAGGTTCTCCTTCAGTCTCGTCAGGTATTCATCGCTGTTCCCGACTATTTCATTGAGAGCATCAATAAAAGCAGAAATCAAAATTTCCTCGCTGACAGTTCTTGCGTGGCACTGGTCTTTATGCTCCAGCCTTGTCCTGCACCGCCATACAATACTTTTCTTTCCACGGTTGTTCCAATGGATTCTGCGGAATTCTTCACCGCAGTCAGCGCAGAATACAATCTGAGAAAATGCATGATTGGAGCTGAATCCCTTCTTTCTGCCAAAACAGATATTCTGTTCGCTCCTTCTGACGATTTCTTCCTGCACCATCAGGAACAGTTCTTTCGGAATGATAGCTTCATGGTCGCCCTCAATGTAATACTGCGGCATGATTCCTGTATTCTTCACACGTTTCTTCTGGAGATAATCCACGGTGTACGTCTTTTGCAGAAGTGCGTCACCTATATACTTTTCGTTCTCCAGTATCTTACGGATCGTTGTATCATGCCAGCGTGTTTTTCCCCGTGAAGTTAGAATGCCGTCACGTTCCAGACCTTTGGCGATTTTCTTGCAGCTTGCGCCTTCCAGATACTCACGGTAAATACGTTTGACGATCTCCGCTTCTTCCGGATTAATAACAAGATGTCCGTCCTCGTCCTTATCATAACCAAGGAAACATCTGGCATTTACCATCACTTTCCCCTGCTGGAAACGGTACTGGATTCCGATTTTAACATTCTTGCTGAGCGATTCCGATTCCTGTTGAGCCAGTGATGCCATGATGGTCAGGAGGACTTCCCCCTTTGCATCCATTGTATTGATGGATTCTTTTTCAAAGAAAACCGGAATGTTCATTTCCTTCAGCATACGGATGTAATTCAAGCAGTCTACGGTATTTCGGGCAAAACGGCTAATTGACTTTGTCAGGATCATGTCTATCAGCCCCTTTTTGCAGTCCTTGATCATGGCGTTAAACTGCTCTCTGCCCTTAGTCGATGTCGCGCTGATTCCCTCATCTGCATATATTTTCACAAGTTCCCATTCGGGTTTAGAATTGATAAATTCTGTGTAATGCTCGATTTGTGTTTCATAACTGGATGCCTGTTCCTCATTGTCGGTCGATACACGGCAGTATGCAGCCACACGCAGGCATTTTACTTCTTCCTTTGCGGCAACATTGCCCTTCTGCGGTTTTGCAGGGATTTTGATAATGTTCATGTTTTCACCTCGATCAGACTGTAAATATACTCAGCTTGCTGCACCGGATCTTCATACTGCATTGCAGGATCGTTGATAGTAAACTCCCTGTAGATATGCGGCGGTTTCAAACGCTTTGTATGTGAGTGATTCTCCGATCGCCGAATCAGCTCTGCATTTGCCCGTCCAAAGGTCTGTTTACTGATTATTGCAGGATAAAAATCATCTCCTACATAGCAGATGTTGCGGATGATCCTTTTCACCGAGCTGTGAACAAGTTCCTTACCGGCATTTACAGCGGATTCACGGAGGCTCAATCCTGAAAGATATCCATTGAAAATGCCGACAATGACCGCCGCTTCTTTTTCGTCAATAACGACTTTCCCGTTCTCTATTCTGTACCCGTACATAGTTCCTCCTTTAATGTTAAACCGCATTTCAGCTTAAAACCGATGCAGCCGCGTGAATAAACAATGACGTGATCGACATAAGCCGTGAACAGTTCATCGCTGAACTCTGTCTGCATATCGGATGATTCAAGGAAATGAATCAATTTCTTAGTTTCATTGATCGCACTGTCAGCCGTACTTCTATCAAGATTTCGCAATTCTGACCTTAATTCTTCGTTCTGCTTTTCAATGCGTCTGATTTCCTGATTGTACATAACATTGTCGATAACCCCTTTCACACGGAGTTTTCGCAAGTCGATTTTTCTATCGGTATTACGCTGTATATCATTTTTCAAATCCAGTATTGTCTTAAAATTTTCATCCGTTTCAGAAATTAGGATCGCTTCATAATATGGAATGAGAACCAGCTTATAGCCGAAAATCAGCTTATTGAGCATCGTTACAAAAGCGGCTTTAACAGCTTCATCTTTGATAAATTTCATGGAACATTCTGACTTGTGATATAAGTGTGTTGAACACGCCCATGCAATACCTACACTTTGCGTCTGACGCTTGAATTTGCCGCCGCATTCCCCACAGATGATTATGCCTGAAAAAGGGTACTTCTTTTGATATTTCCCTGTATCTTTAACGATTCGACGTTCTTTGATATGCATCTGAAGTATGAGCTGCACATTGTCAAAATCCTCCTTGCTGATAATCGGTTCATGATGATCTGATACATAGTAGCTGTCCACCTGACCGCAATTCGTATGGCGTTTAAAATTGCTGTCTGTATAGGTCTTTTGAAACATTGCAGCGCCGTAGTATTTCTCATTGGTGAGAATTCCTTTTACAGTTGAAGATGACCATTTACTCCCCTTCCGTGTGGGAACATTCCGTTTCTGCAGCATCTGAGCAATTTTGTAAATCCCGATACCGTTAAGAGCAGAGGAGAATATAAAACGCACCACCTTAGACAGTGTCTACAGAAGATTGACATAATCCTGAAAATGTGCTATAATAGA
>CAZKHW010000100.1:0-9229 GCA_964552525.1 uncultured Ruminococcus sp.
TGTATGTATTGCAAGGATTTCGGGCAAAGCCACAGGGAAAAGATGCCAAAAAGACGGCTGTTGGAAGATTTTAAACAGGCTCTTACACGCCTGCACATCGGTTCAGTTTGGGGGACGTTTAAGCCGGACATTCACGCCGATGATGCCTCCGGATGCACCGGATGCGCCGACAAGTATGCAGTGCAGCAGCACGTCTTTTGGCTGTTCATGCAGTATAAAAGTACCACACAGCCAGATCAGACATAAAACGGCACCGCAGAGCATCCCCTCCAGAGCGCCGTGCCGTCTCCCGTGCCTGCCGGCTCGATAGCCTGCCGCCAGACCGCCTGCACACCAGATCAGGCGTGATGCCAAGCGCAGCACGCCTGCTGAAGGCAGCCCCAGCCGCCAGACCAGCAGCGCCGTCAGCAGTCCGCCGCCCAGAACGTACAGCATTCCCTCCGCACACGCCAATAGCTGGCGGAATACCGGGGATCTCCACGGACGTACACCCCGCATACCGCACCTCCCTCCCAGCACCTGTGCAGGTGCTATGTTTGCTCTTGGTACAGCGTATGCAGCGTCGCCGCCGGATATGTCCCGGCAATATTATTCGTCCTTGGGCTTGCCAACCGCAACGGCGTTTGCCTTCTTCTTGTCCTTTGCCGCCTTTTCAGCAGCGAGCTGCTCCATCGCAGTGACATTCTCCTTGATGGCATCCTGCTTCATGCGGATCTTCAGGCGGTCACTTCCGGTTTCGAGGATGACGGTCTCGGTTGCATCTTCAACACGCAGTACAATGCCTACAATACCACCAATGGTGACGACCTCATCACCGATCTGGAGATTCTTCTGCATCTCACGGGTCTGCTTTTCCTGCTTCTGCTGCGGACGGATCATGATGAAGTACAAAAATACCAGCAGCAGGATCGGAAGTCCCAGTGTGGAAAACAGCGCACCGATCGTGCCGCCTGCACCCACATCTCCTGCCGGTGCGGCATCCTCTGCGAATACCGTCAGGGAACCGGCACCGAGCATCAATCCGCAGCTTGTCAGTGCGGTAAGCGTTCTCATCAGTTTCTTGTTCATAGATCCTACCTCCATTAAAATGTTCTTAGCCTTTATTCCGTAAATACTCGTCAATGGACTTTGCAGCCGCTTTTCCTGCTCCCATTGCAAGAATGACGGTCGCTGCGCCTGTTACGGCATCGCCGCCGGCGTAGACACCTTCCTTTGTGGTCTGCATCGCCTCGTCCACGACCAGACAGCCGCGGCGATTCGCCTCCAGACCCTCGGTGGTCGTGCGGATCAGCGGATTCGGAGAAGTCCCGATCGCCATAATGACCGTATCGACCTCCAGCTCGTAGTCTGAGCCTTCCACCGCAACGGGGCTGCGTCTGCCGGAGGCATCCGGCTCGCCAAGCTCCATCTTCTGGAGAACAGCCGCGCGCACCCTGCCGTTTTCATCGCCCAGCAGCTTTACGGGGTTGTTCAGATTGAGGAAAGTCACGCCCTCCTCCATCGCATGCTGCATTTCCTCGCGGCGTGCCGGCATCTCGTCCTTGCCGCGGCGGTATACGATATATACATGCTCCGCCCCCATACGCAGTGCCGAACGGGCGGCATCCATCGCCACATTGCCGCCGCCGACTACGGCAACGGACTTTGAAGACAGGACAGGTGTGTCGTAGCCGTCCTTGTAGCCCTTCATCAGGTTGATGCGCGTGAGGTATTCGTTCGCCGAGCAAACGCCGACCAGCGACTCTCCCTCGATACCCATAAAGCGCGGCAGACCTGCGCCAGAGCCTACGAATACCGCCTCATAGCCGTCCGTCATCAGCTCATCAATGCTCAGCACCTTGCCGATGACCATGTTGGTCATGATATTCACACCGAGCTTTTTGAGGTTCTCGACCTCCTTCTGCACAATGTCCTTCGGGAGACGGAACTCCGGGATGCCGTACATCAGAACGCCGCCAGCTTTGTGCAGTGCCTCGAACACCGTGACCTCGTAGCCAAGACGCGCCAGGTCGCCTGCGCAGGTCAGTCCCGAAGGACCTGCACCGACAACTGCGACCTTATGACCGTTGGAAACCGGCTTTTTGATGACGACATTCCCCTCAATGATGTGAGTGTCCGCCGTAAAGCGTTCAAGCCGTCCGATGCCGACCGGATCACCCTTGATGCCGCGCACGCACTTGCTCTCGCATTGGCGTTCCTGCGGACACACTCTGCCGCAGACCGCCGGGAGGCTGCTTGCTGTATAGATCTCCGTGAAAGCTCCCTCAAGATCGTCCTCGGTGATCTTTTTGATGAACGCCGGGATCGGTACACTGACCGGACAGCCGGACACACAGGGCATATTGGGGCAATTGAGACACCGCGATGCCTCCTCCATTGCCATCTCCTTGGTATAGCCGAGGGAGACTTCCTTGAAATTACGGGCGCGAACCTTGGGATCTTGCTCCGGGATCGGCACCTTTGTCTGGGACATATTTGGCATGACTGCTACCTCCTCCGAACTTACGCCCGATCTGCGAGCTGCATCATACGGCATGCTGCCTCGCGCTCTTTAAATACGCCGTTGCGGCGCATCAGCTCATCAAAATCAACCTCGTGACCGTCAAAATCCGGACCTTCCACACATGCGTAACGGGTCTTGCCGCCGACTGTCACGCGGCATCCGCCGCACATGCCAGTACCGTCAACCATGATCGGATTCAGGGACACGATGGTCTTGATATTGTATTTTTTAGTGACCTCACACACGAATTTCATCATCGGGGTCGGTCCAATGGCGATCACGCAGTCATAGGCACAGCCGTCCAGGATGCGCTGCTCAAGCGCATTTGTGACAAAACCCTTGACGCCGTGGCTGCCGTCATCTGTGCAGAGGATCAGCTCATCACACACGGCGCGGAACTCGTCCTCCAGGATCACGATCTCACGGCTGCGAAAGCCTGCAATGCAGTCCACGGCGATCCCAGCCTTGTGCAGAGCCTTTGCCTGCGGATACGCAATGGCGCAGCCTACACCGCCGCCGATCACGCATACGCGTTTCGTGCCCTCCGGGATCTCGGTCGCAAGACCAAGCGGTCCTACAAGGTCAGAGATCGACTCGCCCGGCTGCTTGGCAGCGAGCTTCATGGTCGATCTGCCCACGGTCTGGAAGATCAGTGTCACAGTACCCTTGTCCGGATCTGCGTCCGAAATGGTCAGCGGCACGCGCTCTCCCTCCTCATCCACACGAAAGATGACGAATTGCCCTGCTTTTGCCTTTTTGGCAATAAACGGCGCATCAAAGACCATTCGTGTAACGCACGGGTTGAGTTCTCTCTTTTCTAAGATCTGAAACAATGCTGTTTCCTCCTGTCTGTTGGGGCACTGCCCCCTGGAAATACACTCTTTATATTATAGCACAGGTTCTGTGTCCAGTCAATGGTTTTTTCGGTTTTTTCACATGTTTTCCACATCAAAGGGGCTTTCGGATGCCAAAAAACAGCAACTTTATACAGAGCATCCGGAGGAGATACAAAAATGCGGAGCATCGGAATTGCTGCCGATGCTCCGCATTTTGTTTGTTTGATGGAAACGTCATAGTTAAAACATGCAAGCTGCTTCTTATCTGAAGTAGTTGCGCACACCGTCACCGGTAAAGCTCAGATAGCCCTCGCTGAACTGGCTCGGATCGGAGAGATACAGATCAACAGATTCCTTGACCATATCTGTTACCTTGCCGGAATACGTACCCAGATTTACATAGCTCGATGAACCGCTGAACTGGTACTTCTGGGTCAGAACATCATAGATCGTACCCGGATAATTTGCAGATGCCACACGATTCATGATAACCTCTACAACTTTTGCCTTCTCTGTAACAGAGATGCTGTTTGCACCTGCCTCATGCGCAACGGCGTTGCACAGCAGGATATAGTCACTTTCCGAAACGGAAACAGCACTGCCGTAGCTGGGAGCTGCGGCTGCAACCGGAGCCTCGGTGGTCACAACGATCGGAGCCTCTGTAGCAGGAGCCTGGGTCTCTACAACGGTTACCGACAGATCCGGCATGGGAGGTGCTGTCATCTCCGTAGTCGTGGTCGCTTTGGTAGTCGTGGTTGCCTTGGTGGTCGCTTTAGTGGTTGTGGTGGTTGTCGTCGTGGTCGTTGTTGTCGTTGCCTTGGTGGTCGTCACAGCGGGCACAGAGGCATTCTTGACGATCTCGATCACAGTCACAGATGTTTCTCTTGTAGAAGTCGTTGCTGCCTCGTTGTCGCCCTGTGTCTGTGCGACAGTAGTTACAGTGGTCTGCGCCTTGGTATCCTTATTATTCTGTGCAGTGGTAGTCTCTGCATCCTTTGCGGTAGTTGCACGCGCTGCGGCAGCGGTTGTGGTCTCGATAGAAGTTTCTGTTGCAGCGAATGTGGTATCCTCTGTGGTCGGTTCTACATACACGACCAGATCAGCAGAACTGTCATCCAGGGTAATGGTTGCTGCCTCAACTACAGCAAAGCCTCCAAACAAACAAGAGGCGATCATACCACAGACAATCGCTACGACTTTAGCTTTTCTCATCAACTCATCCTTTCTGAACATAGCGTTTGTAGTATCCCGGAATGGTCATCTTTACCGGATTTCCCACTCTTGGACTGAAACTATCATAACATACTTCCCACCAAAAGGCAATGCTTTTTTTTCCATTTCGACGGAATGCACAAAGATGGAAGATACTTTTGCCATTTCAAATGTCAATTTGCACACAGATTTGTAAACTTAATATGAACGAAATCGGAACACATATTTTGAATGGTGGATAAACCCGTTACAAAGATTACAGAGCCGTAACATTTCAAACAGAAGTGTAAGCGTCGATTGGTGAAGCCCTACAGGCGAAAGTTGTCCATTTTGTACGAAATAAACAGAATTACGCCAAGTTTCTTACAGTGTTGAAACATCTCGAATTTTTACAGAATGTAACTTTTTCATCTGCGAAGGGGCATCCGGGCAGGGGAGAGGTGCTGCCCCTTTATATAATGTATACCCTTCATGAAGAAAAGCTCCCTGCAAGCAGGGAGCTTTTCCGGCTAATTACTGAATCGCGCCGGCAATGGCGTCTCCGATGCCGTTATCGAACCATGTGCCGTTTTTGCGGTCAAACGCACCATAACTGTCCGCTGGACCGTTATCCCAGATAAAACACGGGATGCCGCGTTTGGCAGCCGCCTGAATATAGTAGCTGTAATACGCATCACGGTCACTGTCGTTGTCCTTGTCCTCTGCGCCGAATTCGCCGATGATGACCGGAATTCCCTTGCTGACGAACTTCTCATAGAGCTTGTCGAACTTCGCGTCAAGCTCCGATTCACCGGAGGCATCAAAGGTCTTGTCATTCGGGTACTCTTTAGTCGTAAACTTCCACGGCGCATAGCTGTGGATCGAAACAATCAGGTTGTTGTCATCGGGCAGCTCCAGACCGTTTAGTGCGGCATCCTCGATGGACGCGGCGTGGGTCGTCATGATCAGTGTGCGCTCACCATTCTTGCCGCCGGAGTCTCTGACAGTTCTGACGAACTTTGCCAGAAGATGGTTGATTACCGTGCGCTCCTCGTCCGTACCGCCCATCCATTCGTTGGCGCTGCCGACCATGCGCGGCTCGTTCATTCCCTCAAACATGAGGTTGGTATCGTAATCCTTGAAACGGTCAGCGATCTGCTCCCAGATGCGCACATATTTGGCAGACACTGCCTCCTCCTCGGCATACACCGGGTGAAGCCATGTGTAATCATCATGGTGCATGTTCAGAATGACATAGAGATCATCCGCCATCGCATAATCCACGACCTCCTGAACACGGTCAAGCCACGCTGCATCAATGGTATTGTCATCGGAGAGATGGTTCGTCCACGATACCGGGATACGCACAGCGTTAAAGCCTTTTGCTTTGACAGCATCGAACATTGCCTGGGTGGTCTTGGGATTGCCCCAGTAGGTCTCATAATCCACCTTTTTGTTGTTCTTGTCGTAGCTGTCGAGGGTGTTGCCGAGATTCCAGCCCACCTTGATGTCAGCGACAATGGCAGCAGCTCTGCCGTCTCCCTGGATCTGGGCGGCAGTGGACTGATTGTCTGCTGCGGTCACGTTCTCCTTAATGGGCTGCGAAGCCGCAGGTCTTGTGCCGCCGACGCTGTACTTGATGGTCACGGACTGGAGGGTGATATCATTGGTCTCCCCCCACCAGTAGCCGAGCATGACCTCGCTGTTCTGAGGAACGCTGTACTTGACATCCTCGGGGAGGATCCAAGTCAGCGAAAGGCTGCTGGAATCCGTCAGGATCGCCACCGTCTCGCTTTGATACCAATCGTCCGTGGTGATGCCGAACGCACCGGTAAACTTCCGGAACGCGCCGCTTGCGCTGATATCAAAGGTGATCGCCTGCGGAACGCCGTCCTCGCCCAGTACCTCGGACAGCGGCACCTTGATGGTGTTGGTCTCGTCACTGTCAAAGTTCAGCGTTTTGCCCACAGAGATCGTCTGGGTGCTGTCTACCGGAAGCTCTGCGGTGCGTGTATAGTTGCAGATGATCTGCTTTAGCTCGACCTTCTGGGTGCTGCCCCACCAGTACCCGATCTGTACCTCACCGCCTTCTGTGATGTAGGGAGCAACATTGTCCGGCACATCCCATCTGACCTCGATGTACGAGCCTTGGGACTGCGCCTCAAAATCCTCGGACTGAAACCATCCGGCATCCGTTGCTGCCGCACAATCCGCGTTCACAGAGATGCCGCAGCCGCCCTTGAACGTTCCAATATCGGACTTGCCGTCCGCCGCATAGAATACAAATGTAAAGGAGTGGATCATGTCCCCCTCTTCGATGAACTGGGAAAGTGCTGCCTTGTAATTCTTGGCGGCATCGTCATTACTGTCTCGGTCAAGCACCGCACTGACATCGATCTGCGTGCCAAGTGTGGAAACTACCGTTTCCATGGGGCTGATATGCTCCGTGGTCGGCTCCTCGGTCACGGCATCGGTTTCCGTCTGTGTCTCTGTTGTTTCCTCCTGGGTCGCAGGCGTGGTCTGTGTCTCCTGGGGCGTACTGTCGGTTTTTGCGCCGCATCCTGCAAGGGATGTGCAGCCAAGCAGTGCTGTCAGCAGCACTGCCGTTACGCGCATACGGCTGGTGTGTTTCATCATAACTCCCTCTCTCTTTCCAATTCCGGATCATCCGGTTCACCCTACATTATAGCACATCGGGATTGGGGGTGTATGGCTTTTTTGTGAATTCTCTGCAAAATTGGAGATTTCTACAGAATTTGGAGTTCCTGTCCGTGTAAAGCCGTGCAAAATCACCCTTCAAATTGCATAAAAAATGACAGGGGAATTTAGCCAAAATGCAGATTTTTTCATCTTGTCGTATTTTTTTCAAAATATAGCTGAATTCCTGTGAAATTTATGCTATAATGGATACAGGAATTTGATGGCAGATCCGCTGCACATAGCCATCAAAAATAGGACAGCTCCGCCGCAGTCCGGGGCTGTGTTGTATTTTATTGCGAAAGGAACGAGAACAATGAAGCATCCGATCATTACCATCGAACGGGAATACGGCAGCGGCGGCAGCATCGTAGGGAAGCATGTTGCCAAGGCACTGGGCATCCCGTTCTATAACCACGAAATTTTGGATATGGCATCCGAGCGTCTGGGAGTACCGGTCGCAAAGCTCGAGGGCGCGGAGGAGTCCTCCCCCAAGAGCTTTCTGTATGCTCTCCTGATGAACTCCAATCCGGCACGTACCATGGAGGATAATGTTCCGGTCTCCGATAAGCTGTACATCACCGAGACGCAGATCATTAAGGAGCTTGCCGAGCAGGGAAGCTGTGTGATCGTGGGCAGATGTGCCAACTGGATCCTCCGCGAGAATCCCTATCGGTTTCCGACGTTTATCTATGCGCCGCGCAGCTTTCGTCTGCAATATGCGCAGCAGACCTACGGCGTTTCCGCCAAGGACATTGACACCATCCTGCCTCGTATCGACAACCGCCGCGAGAAGTTCTACAACATCAACACCGGCGGCAACTGGCACGACAAGGGCAGCTACGCGCTGTGTCTGAATTCCGGTCAGCTCGGCATTGAGGGCTGTGCCCAGATCATCGTCAATGCCATTGAGCATCTGCCAGAGCCGGAAATCGCTCCGTAACGTCAGAATTTCGCGCCCGGATCCTCCTGTCAGGAGTGACCGGGCGTTTTGTGTCCGTGAAACCTTTGTGAAAGTCGTGCGAAATCGCTTGCATTTCTCAGATAGCTGTGATATAATAGCATCAACCCGGTCTTGAGAGAGGAGGAATTTTCCTGTATGGACGAACAGAAATTTTACTTAGACACCATCGGCCATGCCACCGAAGCGGATAAGAATGCCATTGAGGAGCTGTTTTTCGAGTTCCTTGAGCTGGAGCATCTCTATGAATCCGCGGCGGAACTCGTGAAAACACAGCTTAATATTTACGACAACGAATTTTCCATGAAATTCCAGCGCAATCCGATCCATGGGATCGAAAGCCGGATCAAGTCTCCGCAGAGCATTGTCGGAAAGCTCCAGAAGAAGGGCTATCCCCTCTCTGCGAAATCGGCGCAGAAGCATCTGATGGACATTGCCGGCATCCGCGTGGTGTGCTACTATGTCAACGACATCTATGCCATTACGGAGCTACTCTCCACACGCGAGGACTTCAAGCTCGTGAAGATCAAGGACTACATCCAAAATCCCAAGCCCTCCGGCTACCGGAGTCTGCACATGATCATTATGGTGCCGGTGTATCTGGCGACATGCCGCAGGGAAGTTCCCGTTGAGATCCAGATCCGCACGATCGCTATGGATTTCTGGGCAAGTCTGGAGCATCAGCTCCGCTATAAGACCAATGCCGCCGTACCGCCTGAGCTACGCGAGGAGCTGCACGACCTTGCCGGCATCATCTCGGACACCGATCTGCGGATGCAGGATATCTACCAGCAGATCAATGAGCTGTAATACAGGATGAACAGCTCCTTCCCATTAGGGAGGTACGCATATAGATGTTTAAAGCCATAGTATTTCTGATTTTATAGTCAGAGGTACTATGGCGGTTCTATTGACAAGTCAGTAGCTTTGAAGAATAATTGTTACTAAGATAGACCGGAATTTTTAAGAGGAGAAAATGCAATGGCAAATCCATGGGAAGAAATATCACTATCTGATTACGAAAATCACATGAAATTAGAT
>CAZKHW010000101.1:0-9223 GCA_964552525.1 uncultured Ruminococcus sp.
TCATCGCATGCCTTGCCGCGCTGGTAACGATCTGCATCGTGCCGCCGGATGCGGCGTACCTTGGCTACTGCAACCGCACTGTGCTGATCGAGCTGTTTGCCCTGATGACGGCTGTAGGGGGCTTGCGCAGTGCGGGCTTGTTTGAGAAAGCCACGCAGCTCCTCCTCAAAAAGGCAGGCTCTGTGCGCAGGCTCGGACGGATCTTCACACTCCTGTGTTTCTTCTCCGCCATGCTCGTCACGAATGACGTGGCACTGCTCACCTTTGTCCCCCTCACACTGCTTGCATGGGATGCCGTGAACGATGAGAAAAGCCGCATCTTCGCCATTGTGCTGGAAACGGCGGCGGCGAACCTCGGCAGCATGCTCACCCCCATCGGCAATCCGCAGAACCTCTACCTCTACGATGCCTTCTCGCTCACCGCACTCGATTTCGTCCGCATCACACTGCCCACGGGCGTGGTGGGACTTGCATGTCTGATCGGTCTGACGTGGCTTTTGCCAAAAACGCCCTGCCATGCGCCTGAACGCGCAACACCGCCGGTGTGCCGCCGTTCTGCCGCCGGATTCGGGGTACTGTTTTTGCTTTGCCTGCTGACCGTGCTGCGCACTCTGCCCGACTGGATGCTCCTGCTGCTCAGTGCCGTGCTGGCACTCACATTCGACCACAAGGTGCTTGCAAGAGTGGATTATGCCCTGCTTGCGACCTTTGTGTGCTTTTTTGTTTTTGTGGGGAATATCGCCAGGATCAGTGCCGTCAGCGAATTCCTCTCCTCGGTGCTGACCGGAAGGGAGCTGCTCGTGGGCGCGGTGCTCTCCCAGGGCATCAGCAATGTTCCGGCAGCGGTGATGCTTGCCGGATTTACCCAGAACGGCGCACCGCTGCTGCTCGGCGTGAACATCGGCGGACTTGGCACGATCATCGCATCGCTGGCAAGCCTGATCTCCTTCCAGCTCTACCGCAATGCCAGAGGAGCGCGTTCCGGACAGTATATGGCGGTTTTTTCGGCAGTGAATTTCGGGATGCTGGCATTGCTCCTGCTTTTTGCGTGCCTTTTTCCCATGACGTGAAAGGAGCTTTTGCCATGACGACTTATTACGATATCGGGTTGAATCTGTTCTCGCCCCAGTTTCCCGATCCGGAGCGCATCCTGCAAAATGCCGAGGCTGCGCACGTCCGGTGCATCCTCACAGGCTCTGATATGCAGGAAAACCGGAGGATCGCGCAGTTTTTGCAAACTCACGAGGGTTACGGCACCTGCGGCATCCATCCGCACAGTGCCGACAGCGCGAGGGAGGAGGATTTCCTTGAAATGGAGCAGATCCTTACCGGGAATCCGCGTATTGTGGCAGTAGGGGAGTGCGGACTGGATTTCAACCGCATGTTCTCCACGCGGGAGAACCAGACAGCGTGTCTCAAACGCCACATTGCATTGGCGGAATTGCTCGATCTGCCGCTGTTTCTTCACGAACGGGATGCAGCGCAGACATTTGCCGCGATGTTTGCAGGACACGAGCGCATCGCCGCAAAGTCGGTCATTCATTGCTTTACCGGTACGCGTGAGGAGTTGGAGCAGTTTTTGCGCATGGGATTTTCCATCGGCATCACGGGCTGGATCTGTGATGACAGACGTGCGCAGGCACTGCGCGAGGCGGTGAAGTTCTTACCGCTTGACCGTGTGCTGCTCGAGACAGATGCGCCCTATCTGGTACCGCGGAATGTCAAGGGTCTGCCGCGCACGAATGTCCCGGAGAATATCCGCTATGTTGCGCAAACGCTTGCGCAGTACATGGATGTGTCGGAGGATACACTCATTGCGGCGGCAAGGGCGAACACACAACGCCTGTTCCGTCTCCCGACTGCATCGATTTCGATATAATATGTAATCATTATTACTATAAAATGCGGTTCAAGTTATTAGGAGGTTGGATATGAAGGATTGCATTGAGATTATAAAAAGAATACAAGAAGATTGGAATTACTCGGAGTTTTTTCCTCCCGCAAGTGAAACAGCAGTAAGTGAATTTGAAAAGAAAAATAATATTATGATTCCAGATTCATATAAAGAATTTCTATATCTTTCAAATGGTGCTCATTTGTTTGGAGGGGATATATATCTGTATAACGTGAACTTAGACGAAAAGTTCAGAATCAACTATGATTTTTCAGAAGGGAATGTTCCGAAAGAGTTATTGATTTTGGGTTATTATCGTTCAAGTCATATATGCTATGATTCAAGGTATAATTCTTTTATTCTTTATGACTATGAAGAATATGATGACATCAAGGAAGAATGTATTGTGTTTTCTGATTTTCATGAGATGCTAAACTATTTCATTGATATTGCAATAAACTAAGTCCCAATACGACTTTGTGTTCTCAGCTGAATATCATGAATTAATATTCTTCTGTTAAAGTTGCATATCCTATGGTATAATTATACATTTGTGAGTTGACTGGAAAAATAATTTCAGATCCATCAGGCGGTGAAAGGATTCGTTATGGAGTTTCACACATTTGGCGATAGAGCAAACAAGACATTACTCATAATGCATGGAATGATTTGTGATTGGAGAAAATTTTATGAGAAATTAGGAGGATTGGCAGATAATTTCTTTCTGATTTTTCCTGCTATGAATGGTTGTTATGATGGTGCGCCAGATTTCATTAGCTTCTCTGAGGAATGTCGAGAAATTGAGGAATATATCACAGAAAATTTCAACGGGAAAGTATATGCTGTGTGTGGTTTTTCGCAAGGAGCAGCGCTAATGACAGAACTGCTTGCCAGAAACAATGTTTTGATTGAAAAAGCAATCCTTGACGGTGTATATGTTGCACATCAAGGAAGGCTATGCGCATACTTTGGGTTAAAAGCATTTTTACGCATGAAAAGCAATGGGGGAAAGCCCTCCAAAGCATTTATGAAAGTAATGACGCTTATGGGATTAAATGAGAGTGATATGGGTGAACTTTCTATGATGTACTGGGGGAGTAGTCCTGCAAGTATGAAAGCGAACCTGTATGAGAATTACACATATCACATGAATCCTTCTATTGCTGATAGTAAAACAAAGGTGTACCTATGGTGCGGAAGCAAGGAGTCCTATGCAAGGAAATCTCATAGAATCCTGAAAAAATACCTGAAGAATTATAAAGAACATATTTTCGAAAACTATGGGCACGGTCAGCTTATGTATAAGGATACAGATATTTTCGTACAAGAACTAAAGAAGGTGCTTGATTAATTCGTATTTGCAGAATAAACCTACAACTCATTTACGGTGCAAGAATTTATAAATATACACTAATCTTTAGCTTAGAAACATCGGCAACACGAAAGCGAATGGGGAGTAAACTAATTGGCTAAGTTATGATTTATGCGAGTAATCGAGTATTAACAATAAGCCCAGAAGCAGTTACCAATAATTGCTTCTGGGCTTAACTTCTTTATGAGTATCCGTTTAATAGGATAGGGAACTTTGTTACTTCTTCGCCCTCTGACAGACGATCTGTGCCATTTCACCGACATTCTTCATGCCCGAGACTTCCTTCATCGTAAATCGCATCTTGAATGTCTTTTCGACCGCCGCGATGAGGTTAATGTGTTCAAGGCTGTCCCACTCCTCAATGTCCTTTGCCGATGTCGTGTCCGTCAGCACGATGTCATCATCATCGAACACGTCACGGAATACCTGTGTGAGCCGTTCCATTGCCTGTTCCTTTGTCATTTGCTGTTCCTCCTTGTATTTGTTTGGGGATGCGTTATCCCTGATTTGCGTACATCTTCACATCAATGACCTCATTTTTCAGCAAATAGCCGTCTGTGGGAAGTCTCCACACGCTGTTGCCTTCCTCATCTTCGGACTGCTTGTCAAAGCCGAAGCTCCCGAACAGCTCACGCACCATGCCATTCTTTTTGGTAGGATAGTAGTAGCCGAAAATGTCCGTAATGCCTGCGTCCTGTGCGGCAACGACGAGGGCATCGAGCATTGCCAGCTCCATATCGCGTTTGAGGACGCGGCAGCTCATCAGCCACAGCTCGATGTGCAGTGCCGTGCCCTCCCTGCGGCCGATGACCACGGATACGATGCCGTTGTCGCCGAACTTGTCCGTCAGCCGCCCATAGCGGCGGATGTAGGCATCGCTTGCCAGCACCGCCTCCATCTCGGTCTGCGTGTAGCGTCTGGTCGTGACGTTGAACTGGTTGCTCTTGTTCGTAAGCTGCGTGATGCGGGGGAGATGCACCTCGTCAAAGTCGCAGATATCCGCATGCATGGCAAGACTCCGCAGAAAGTCCTTATAGTCCGCAAACTGCGCCTGTGCCGCATTGCGCTGGGCGTTTGCCTTGTACATTTCAGCGCGCTTGGCATCATCTCCGGAAAGGCTGGTCACCTCGAAGTAGCCGCTGCGATCCAGCGCGAGGATGCATTCCTCGGGTGTCTCAAAACCCACCGTCACGGTATCGGGGAGATGTGCCGCAACGATCTCTCGCTCTGCCGGATTGTCATCCACAAAGACAAAGCTCTCGGGGAGCAGGTTCAGTTCCTGCGCGGTTTCCGCCAGATTCTGGGATTTCATCTCCCAGTTTGCCTTGATGAGGGTGAAATCGTCCGGGGTAAGGCGGCTGTCCGGATGCGTCAGACCGAGCAGGGCATTCTCATGGTCGTTTTTCGAGCAGACTGTGAGGAGCACACCAAGTGCCTTGTGCGCCTTGATGTAGTCCTGAAGCTCGGCATAGACCTGTCCCAGCGAGGTTTCCTGCCCGATCTCAATGCCTGCCTGTCCGTCATCGCCGATCACGCCGCCCCAGAGGGTATTGTCCAGGTCGAGTGCCATCACCTTTTTATTCTTGCCCATGAGCGAGCAGATGATGTTCGACAGATTGTACGCAAATTCGGGAATCGCCGGAACTGCCAGCGCGTACTTGTAGAGATGCCAGTATTTCGGCTCGAGCCACCTGTCAAGCCCATAGCAGGCAGACAGGTAGTTGATATCGTGGATGTAGAAGTTTTGGTGATATGCCGCATAATCGTAGAACCGCGTATTCAGGCGCGTCAGAAAGTCGATGCGTCCCTGCGGACAGCCTGCCTCGCGGTTGCCCATCAAGCGTGTCATGGGCATCTCGAAATTATTCTGGATGATGGGGCAGGCGTAGACCTTGGTCAAACGCTCCCACATCTGCTCAAAATGCGCATAGGCGGTTTCGAGCTTGTGCTCACAAAGCTCCCGGGAATCGGAAACAGCAGGGAAGTCCTGTACATTCCGCGAGGAGGTGTGGATAAAGATCAGCTCCGGCGCGAAGGCAGTAAGCTCTGCGTTGTCAAACATGGCATCCTGCCAGTACTGGGCGTACTCGGATTCGTAGAAAGTCGGCGCAATACCGCGGTTGCGCAGGAACAGCTCAAGCATTTTCACGATGTCACTCGTGGTCGAGCCGCCCAGCACCGCAATGCGGAGCGGAATGCCCTCCTGCTCCCGGAGTGTACGCAAAAGCCGCTTGCGTTTTTGCATGATATCGGCACTGTCGAATGGCCAGCAAAGTTCTCGTAGCATGGTGAAGTCCCCCTGTGTTCTCTCTATGGTTTTGCTGCGCAGATACCCGAAACGGGCTGCCCGATGGCAGGGCAACCCACGGAATCAATTTTCCATAAAAGCGGTTTCCAAAGGCGGCAGCCTTGGGCGGTGGCGGTGCGCAGCACCGCCATTCTCACCCCCTTCCCTCTGGGGAGGGGGCAGGGGGTGGGGCAACCCTTGGTATCACTGGTTCAATATGGTCTGGAGTTTCTCGGCATTGCTGCCCGTTGCGCTGTAGGTATTCATGGCAAAGAGGACATCGGTAACGCCGCGTTCCTGCATGAATGTGATGATATTTGGCTTAAAGTACCGCATGTCCACGACCCAGATCTCCTCAAAGGAGCTTGTCAGCGTGGGTACGAGCGCGTTGCCGTAGCTGTCTTTGATGATGCAGAGTCTGCGGCTGTTCTGGCAGTCCGTGGTCAGATGGGTGATGCGTTCATCTCCGCCCATGAATACCAGATACCAGCTCGCCGGGTCGAGATGATCGAGGTTCAGCATCAGAGGTGCTTCGCGCTCGTTGGTCATGTCAGTATTGTAATAGGTACATGTGTAGGTATTCTGCGGAACGTAGTAGACGAAATCTTCGGGATTGTCCTTAAGCTTGGCGCTGCCGGAAAAACCGTAGAGCGTTCCGACATAGCCCTCCTTGACAACTTTTTCGTACTGGTCAAGGGGCGCAAAGGGTACGCCTGCCGTGTCTGCAAATGCCTGCGCCGCATAGTAAGCCCCCAGCGGTGCCCAGTGGTGGTCGGTACGTGAGTAGATATCCTCGTCCTTGTGGGGGAGGAGTGCCCCGTAGGCATCCACAGAGGTCACGCCGTCAAGGAATCCGTTGAGATGGTCGATGTTCTCCGTCTCACTTGCGGACATATCCTGAAACTTCTTGGGAAGATAGAATGACACCGAAGTCGGCGCGACCAGGGAGTACACATTCACATCCGCGCCCAGCCGGGACTTGTACTCGTTCAGGGTCGCAGCGTAACGCTCACCGGCAGAGAATCCGCCGCCGTAGAGCATGATGCCGCGGTTCTTCACAATGAGGATGTTGTTGGCGATCTCGCCGCCCTCATCCTCCTCGGGTTCGGTGGTGGGCGGTTCCGTCTCGGTCACAGGGACGGTTTCGGTCACCTCCGCAGAGGTGTCCGTGTTCTCGGTGGGAACGGTAGGCGGCTCGGTGGTCGGCTGCGTTTCCACAGGCAGTTCGTCCTGAACAGGGAGCTGACCGTGCAGCTCCATCTCCTCAAACTCCAGCCCCAGATGACCGCGAAACTGCGCGATCAGGTGCTTGAAGGTGGAGCGCATCGGTACGGTATCATTGAAGAATTTCGAGAACTGCGCGGTAAATGTGCCGTCAAGGTAGCTCCCGACTGAAAAGTGCGGACACGTGGTCAGGTCTCGCTTTTCCTCCTCGGAAACGGTGGGACGCTTGCCGAGGATCATAAAGCCCGTACACACCGCCATCACGCCGCAGATGGCGAGGACATTGATCTTGTGCAGCCGGAAAGCGCGTTCGCGCTCCTTGTCCTCGGGATTGTGCAGCGCGATGTCGATCTCTGCGCCGTCCTCCTCCACGGGGGTCTCCACCACCTCAGGCTCGGGCAGCGCGATGTCGATATTCTGATCCTGCATGGGGAAACCTCCTTAGAAACGATAGTAAAGAAATGCCTTAGTGGTCGAATCCACCAGCAGAACGCTGGAGGTGAGGAGCATTGCCACGCACAGCAGCGTTCCGGTCACGGAGACGGCAGGAGCTGTCCATTTCCAGCGCTCGGTGAGCTTTTTGGGCAGCTCCAGCAGGGGAAAGGTGCAGATCACTGCTGCAAGGATCAGGAACAGGTTGTTGACCAGCGACATTTGTTCAAAATAGCTGAACCAGCCGTTGGGATTGAAAATGGTCAGGTTTCGCAGGAACACGAGGAGCTGGCTGGTATCCTCGAAGTAGAAGATGCCAAAGCCGATGATGATGACAATTTTATTGTAGATGTGCCGTACCCAGAGGGGGATCTTGCGCATCTTCTTTTTGCCGATCCGTGTTTCAAGCAGGATGAATGCACCGTAGTACAGTCCCCAGATGATGTAGTTCCAGCTTGCGCCATGCCAGATGCCGGTGCACAGCCAGACAAGCCCCAGACTCAGGTACTTGTTGCGAATGCCGAACACGGGAACAGGGAGCAGGTAATCGCGGAAGAATGAGCCGAGGGAGATGTGCCAGCGCTGCCAGAATTCGGTAATATCCTTGCATAGGAACGGATGGTTGAAGTTTTCGTTGAAGTGGAATCCGAAGATGCGTCCCAGTCCGATCGCCATATCGGAATAGCCCGAAAAATCGAAGTATATGTAGAGGGAGTAGACGATCACGCCGTACCATGTACCAAGCATCGTCAGGCGTTCCGGCGTACCGCCAAGGGATGTGTCCACGATCCGAAAGAGCTGGTCAGCCAGAATGACCTTCTTTGCAAGTCCGATGACAAAGCGTGTCAGACCCTCGCTCAGATCCTGCACCGTGGTCGTGCGGTCGTCTATTTCCGCGGCAATAGTCGAGTAGCGCACGATCGGTCCTGCAATAAGCTGTGGAAACAGGGAAACGTACAGCAGGAATTTCAGGGGATTGCGCTGCACTTCGACGGTCTCCCAGTAGCAGTCCACCACGTAGGATATGACCTGAAACGTGTAAAAGCTGATGCCGACAAGCTGGGCGATCTCCGGAACGGGAAAGTCCTTTCCAAAGACAGCATTGATGTTCTCCATGAGAAAGCCGCTGTATTTGAACACACCGATCATGCCAAGGTTGAACAGCAGGCTGAATCCCAGCACGCACCGGCGCATCCATTCACGCCGGATGCCGGCAACCCCCAGACCGCACAGGTAGTTGACCGCAACACTCAGCAAGAGAAAGACGATGCGTGTCGGCTCACCCCATGCGTAAAACAGCAGCGAAAAAATGACCAGAACGATGTTACGGTTCCGGACAGTACGAACAGCCGCATAGCAGATCAGGCACAGCGGCAAAAAAAGATACAGAAAAATCAAACTGGAAAATATCATGGTTTCTGAGCCTCTGGTTCTACATAAATTTGGTATGGCGCATGATAAGTTGAAATAATACCGGTATCATCCATATTTCTCTGTGTCAGACCGGAAAAACGAACGTCCCCACAACGGAGACGCTTCATCTGCACCCTACATTAATATTATACACCAATCTCCCGTGCGTTGCAATCGGTATTTGCGAACTTTGAAAAAATCAGCGTTTTTCACAAGAATGATGTCACAATCCCGTAAAATTAAACGAAAAAGACGGAAATTGTGATATAGCAAGCAAATTCCGTCTTGTGGGGAAGAAGTCCGGCACGAGAGTGCGATCCCTCGTGCCGGTGGGTTTCATATGTCAATTTCAAGCCCGACAGGGCAGTGATCGCTGCCCAGCACACCGGGAAAAATATCCGCAGAAACGATCCTGTCCGCGATGCGGTTCGACACCAGAAAATAGTCGATTCGCCAGCCGACATTTCGCTCTCTCGCCTTGCCCATGTACGACCACCAGGAGTACGCATCCCGGGCATCCGGATGGAGATGGCGGAACGTGTCCGCCTTATTCTGCCTGTAGGTATATCCTTCTACAGCTTCCAGGCTTTAAGCTATTCTA
>CAZKHW010000102.1:0-9214 GCA_964552525.1 uncultured Ruminococcus sp.
GATGTTCAGCAAGGTAATAGTGATATGAGGTTTCATAGTGAGCACGAAGCCAGTCAGTAAAACGCACCATTTTCTTGATCTTTCGGTGTACCTTGTTGACTATGGGTTCTGACTCGCCCGGATTTGCAGTGTTGATGATCCATATAAGAGGATATCTGATCGATGCTTGAAAAGCTGTTGTCATTTTAAGCTCCCTTCGTGGAAGGACACATAGAAAAATAATTTTTTCCACGAGTCACAAGGCGGTTGGCTTAGATGGCGTATAGGATATGCTTGTGAGCAGCACATATCTTGGGGCATTCTTGAAGCAGTGATGAATTATGTAATATAAAACATTTGTTCCTTATTATACCACGGAATTCTAAAAATGTAAAGAGACTTTTTACAGTTCTTTTTAATAGAATATGCAGAAAAAGGGGATATAATCTGCAAATACGGCTTAGATTAGGAGATAATGCAAGCAATGTGATTTGTGATAGAATTTAAGATTGTAGGATTGTATAAATTTCAGGAGTGAGATTTAGTGGTTTTACATAAATAAGGAGTGGAAACGGATTGCCGAATTTGAAAGCGTTGTATGGAGAAATATTGAATTGCCTTATGCAGAGCCATTTTTATTACGCAAATCAATTATCAAAATTTCAATAATTTTGCATGATTATTTTTGATGATTTTGTCACTTCGATCGTACTAAAACCATATTAAAATAATCAAAAACGAGGTTAAAGTAGACAAAACAAATTATTTAATCAAAAAAATGATTTGCGGATTTTTATTGAATAGCACTTGAAAATTGTCCATAATTATGATATAATGGAAAATGTATAAGTGTAGCCATATGAGGCTATGAATGTGTTAGAAATGAGGCTGTAAAAATGGCGAAAAAGAAACAAGACGAGTCTTTTAACCTTGAAAATATATTGTTCAAATGTCGTGACATTCTTCGTCAGGCAAGAAACTCCGGATCTTTTTTTGAAAAGCGTGACATGATGCTTACGCTTATATTCCTACGCTTTATTGGTGAGAAATTTGATGATGGAACTATGAAACTTCGTCAGCAGCTGATTGCAGACGGACTTAATCCGGATGATCCTGAAATTCAAGCAGCGTTCTTCGAAGATGCAACATTTACAGATGGTACATACTTCCTGCCAGTGGAATCTCGATGGTCAACAATCATAAATACGCCTGCTCCGCAGCTAAATGTCGCTCTGGATACGGCACTTCACAGCATTGCAGCAACAAGCAAACATCTAAAAGGTTGTTTTGTAGAAGGTACATTTACCACACGCAACCTTTCACCAAACGACATAAAAAAAGTCGTAGACGAGGTAAACAAAATCAGCCACAAGGCTTTTGGTGAGGAGAAAGACCTGATTGGTCGTGTGTATGAATATTTTCTGAAGGAATTTGCAGTTAATGCGACCAAAGAAGAAGGCGAATATTATACCCCTCATGATGTTGTTCAGCTGATTGCTGCAATGATTGAACCGTTTGACGGAACATTGTATGACCCATGTTGCGGTTCTGGAGGCATGTTCATTCAGAGTGCTGATCTGATCAAGTCGAAACAGGGCGATATCAGCCGTATCAATATATATGGTCAGGAAAAAGAACCTGCAACCTATCGCCTTGCAAAAATGAATCTCGCACTGCGTGGACTCAGTCATAACCTTGGCAATGAAGCGGATTCGACTTTTACACACGATCTCCATAAAGGTATCTATTTTGATTATATTATGGCAAATCCGCCTTTTAACCTTAAAAGCTGGTATGACGATAATCTGAAGAATGATTCCCGCTGGGCAGACTATACTACACCGCCTGACAGCAATGCGAACTATGCTTGGATTCTACATATTCTCTCTCATTTGAGACACAAAAGCGGTGTTGCTGGGTTTCTGCTTGCAAATGGTGCATTGAATGATGATGTTGCCTTTGAGATTCGTAAAAAGCTGATAGAGAATGACAAAGTTGAAGCCATTATCATTCTGCCAAGAGAGCTGTTTATTACAACGGATATAAGTGTTACACTCTGGATTCTCAACCAGAATAAAAAGGGCGGCAATTATCATGGGCGTGAGCTGCGTGACCGCTCTGGTGAGATTCTGTTTATGGATCTGCGTACATGGACGGAAAATCCTGTTAAGGGTGAACAGAAGAAGAAAGTCCGTCTTATGTCAGGGCAGATTCAGAGAGCTACTGACATCTATCATACATGGCAGAACAGCGGAACAGACGGCGCTGACTATGCTGTACCGGAGCTGTACAGAAGTGTCGGTATCGAAGAAATTAGAAAGAACAATCATTCTCTTATTACAAGCAAGTACATTGAGTTTATTGACCATGATTTGGAGATAAACTACGAAGCAGAAATGGCACGGATTCAGACTGAAATGCGTGCAATAATTGCACAAGGTGAAGAAAGCAGCAAGATGCTCAAAGAGGCATTTGAGGGTATTGGATATGAAATTTGAATATATCAGGCTTGGCGACTTTATAGAACGTTCTACGATCAATAACAAAGACGAAAAATATGGCATAGAGGTTATTGCTGGAGTAAATAACGAGGGAGTTTTTACAAGTCCAAAAGGCAATCCTGATGGTGTAAATTTAAAGCCATATAAAATTGTGAACAATGGTGCTTTCGTTTATAATCCCTCTCGACTGGACTTAGGTTCCATCGCATACAGAACAGAGGGAATGTGCATTGTTTCTCACCTTTATATTGTGTTTTATCTTAACGAGGAAGGTAAAAAGAGAATTGATCCTCTATATCTGTTTATGTATATCAGAAGACAAGAATTCTATAGAGAAGTTCGATTCAGAAATTTTGGTAGCCAGCGTCCAGAGTTTAATTTCAACGACATGAGTGAAATAAAGATGCCGCTTCCTCCTATTGATATTCAGAGAAAGTATGTCGCTATCTACAAAGCCATGGTTGCAAACCAGCAGAGCTATGAGCGTGGACTGGAGGATTTGAAGCTTGTTTGTGATGCTTATATTGAAGATTTGAGGAGAAAGAATCCATGTGAGAAAATCGGTAAACATATTCATCGACACGATGTCAGAAATGGTTCTAATGGTACAAAAAATGTTATGGGTATCAGTACTACAAAAGAATTTAGAGAACCTTCAGCAAAGGTAAATAAAAACGAACTTTCTAATTATAAAGTAGTGAAGCCACGTCAAATAGGATTTGTACAAACTACCCATAATGAAAAAGTGTTTACGTATGCTTTCAATAATACTGGTGAAGATATTGTCGTATCCTCTGTTAATGAAGTATTCTCCTGTGATGAACAAATTTTATTACCTGAATATTTGTCAATGTTTTTCAACAGAACTGAATTTGATAGGTATGCACGATTTCATTCTTGGGGCAGTGCAAGAGAAACATTTACGTGGATTGATTTAGTAGAAGTAGAAATTCCAATTCCTGATATGAAAATTCAGCGTTCAATTGTAAATATTTACAATTCATATAAAAAAAGAAAGTATATCGTTGAACAGTTGAAAGACTATATCAAAAACATTTGTCCCGTTCTTATTAAGGGAGCGATTGAGGAAGGTGAGAAAACTTGATTTTTGCAAAACGGTATGAAGAATTGATATTTCATGGTGAAAATCACAAGTTAAGAGATGATATTTGTGGAGATGTTGATTATAATCTTCGTGTAACACTTGTAGATACTATGGCTATTTTTTCAGAACCAATGATTTTACATCCAAATCGATATGACCATACTGATATAATTGAAACAGACGCTTTTGAATGTGCTTGCAATAGATTTAATAATATAATGGGAATGCCATATATTCAATTTAATTGTAATTATAATTTTGATAACAATTTGGCTAATTGGTGTCTATCTTTTATTTTTTCAGTTGTAGAATTACAATATGAAAATTTATCAGATAAAGAAAAAATCGCCTATTCTAACACATTAAATGATTTCTTTAAGGAATATGATTTCCAGTGGCGAATCCTTGACGGTAAATTAATTAAGATAGACGCACAACAGTTTGAATGCGACCTCAAAGCAAAAGCCGTTGAGACGATGAAAGAGCTAAAAGATGCCGAGCCGAAATTTCAGTCTGCATATACAGAGCTTACAACTGCAATTGAAGCCTTTGAAAAAGGCGATTATCAGTATGCTATCAACAATGCAGGCAAAAGCTATGAAAGCGTTTTGAAAGTTATCCTCGGTGCTGATAGAGGTAATGCTGATAAGCTTACTAATCAGTATATGGATCAGTTTCTTAGTGTTCCCGATACTATGACAAAGGCAGGATTCAGAGAAAAAGTGATGATGTCTTTGCCATATGTTCGTAATAATTCCGGTGCAGACCACGGGGCAGGAGCAAAGGAAGTTGTTATTTCAAAACCAATGGCAAAGCTGTCTATTAACCTTGCAGCTGCACTTAATACATACTTGATAGAGGAATATGCTGCAAGTAAAGGTGATACTAATTAATTTTGATGTGATGTATTATGAAAGAAGGAATGTGATACAATGGCAAAATTAAAAAAATATAATGGTCGTTTCTGCGAATCGGATTACGAATATGCGTTCATTTCCTTCTTGGAGCAGGAAGGCTGGACATACCTATCCGGCGATAAAATGCCTCGTGTATACGGAAGGGATGTACTCAATACAGAGGATCTCGAAGCATTTATAGGCAAAACCAATCTCGACTTGAATTCTGACGAAATCAAGCAGATTTCCGACATGATACGCCTTGTCGGTGCAGAGAATGACTTTGCTACACTGCACAAGGTCTATAGCTGGATGGTTGACGGCATTCAGTTCACACCGCAGAACGGACAGCCGCGCATGATTTCTTTGATTGATTTCGAGAAGCCGAAAAATAACCTGTTTAAAGTAGTTAATCAACTTACAGTTGACTATACAGACAATGGTCAGCTACACAACCGTCGCCCCGACGTGCTTTTGTATGTGAATGGAATGCCCGTGTGCATTATTGAACTGAAGAATCCAACTGATGCGAAAGCAACGATTGCCGAAGCATGGAAACAGATCAATATCCGCTATTGGCGTGATATTCCGCATCTTCTGCATTATTGTCCTCTTGCCTGCATTTCCGACGGCGTAAAGACAAGGCTCGGAACAGTCCGTACTCCATATGAGCATTTTTATGCGTGGAGAAGAGTAAACGACGGCGACAAGGTTTCAACGCTTCCTTTCGAGGAGACCGAAACAATGATAAAGGGCGTATATGCTCCGAAGCGTTTTCTTGAAATTTTCCGTGACTATATTTATTTCCAAGACCGTATTTACGATAAGGATGAGCGTGAAATTGTCTGCCGCTATCCGCAGTTTTTTGCGGCTCGGTTGCTGAAACAGAGTATTATTGAATCTGTGCAGACCAAAAGCGGCAAGGGTGGTACATACTTCGGTGCAACCGGATGCGGAAAGACATATACGATGGCATTTCTTGCCCGTCAGCTTTCTCTGCGTTGCAGTGATATTTCCGAAATGGGTTCACCAACCATTGTTCTAATCGTTGACCGTGATGACCTGCAAAAGCAGGGTGCAAAGCTGTTCACCAAGAGTAAGGAATTTTTGAATCTCGGAGAAGTCAGCGTTGTGCCGAATCGTGCGGTTCTTCGTCAAGAACTCGGACAGCGTGAAAGCGGTGGTTTCTATATATGTACGATCCAGAAATTCTGCGACCGAAAAGACGATGTTATTGGGCTTATTAACGAAAGAGCCAATATTATCTGTTTTTCTGATGAAGCTCACAGAACACAGCTCGCCCATTCTAAGAAGATTCAATTCAGTAAAGACGCTGACGAAAATATGAAAGCAATGATTTCCAAGCCCTATGCGAAAGTGCTTCGTGAAGCATTGCCGAACGCAACATTTGTCGGCTTTACCGGAACGCCAATTGCTGAAACATATCAGACCTTTGGTGATGAGATCGACCGTTATACGATGGATCAAGCTGTTTCTGACGGTCTGACTGTATCTATCAAATATCATCCACGCATTACTAAGGTTCTTCTGGATCAGGAAAAAGTAAAGCAAATTGAAGATTACTATACGCTATGTGCTGATGAAGGTGCTTCTAAAGAAGATATCGAAGCAAGTAAAAAAGCGATGAGTTCACTTGAAATCATCTTAGGAGAGCCTTCACGTTTGGAGCGTCTTGCAGTCGATATACACGATCATTATGTATCAGCTTGTGCCGCTGATCCGGAAAGAATTCAAAAAGCAATGATCGTATGCTCGAATCGTAAAATCGCATATGATCTTTTAATGATATTCAAGAAAAAATATCCTGAATGGTTCGTGGAAAGAAAAGCGCCGGAGGGAATAGCAGTTTCTAAAACAGAGCTGCAGAATCTCAGAGAGATGCCGTATATGGCTATGGTTGCAAGTGCAGGCAGGAATGATCCGAAAGAAATGTTCGACTATCTTGGTGGAACGAATAATAACAAACGTTCTGATGAACTGGACGCTGCATTCAAAGCAGAAAAATCTAATTTGAGTATTGCTATTGTGGTCGATATGTGGATCACTGGATTTGATGTGCCGTGCCTTACATATATGTACAATGACAAACCGTTGCAGAAACATCAGCTTATTCAAACGATCAGTCGTGTTAATAGAAAATACAATGGTAAGGATTTCGGTTTGATTATAGATTATATCGGAATCAGAGATAATATGCGACAAGCGTTAAAAATATATGGTGGAGATACATCCGTCGCTCCTACAGTTGATGATATTGAGCAGGCAACTGTTATTTTCCATGAACATATGTCTGTTTTGCAAGATCTCTTCAAGGAATATGATCTTTCACCATTCATCAATCCTGATGCTGATCCGTTTGAACGATATTGCTTACTTTCAAAAGCAGCTGAGTATGTGTTCAGTTCTGTACAGGAACTTAGCATAGAAAGCAAGAAGAAATCGAATAAAGTTTCATTCAAGACCTATTTCCTGAAAACTGTAAAACGCATGAGAAATGCATATGACATCTGCCAGCCGTCTGGAAATCTGACCGAAGAAGAATCAGCGCTGGCACAGTGTTTTATGGCCATTGCCGGATTTGTACGCAAAATGAGCGGTACAAGTGAAGTGGATACTGAAACAATGAACCGCAAAGTTTCCCAAATGGTAGAAGAAGCTTTGAAGTATAACAAGGTAGAAAGCATCCTTGAAGAAGGAGAAGAAGAGGATATCTTCAGCCCCGAATACTTTGAAAAACTGTCAGATGTCAAGATGCCTGCTTCCAAGTTGGAGTTGCTTATCAAAATGCTTAGAAAGCAGATTACTGAATACATGAAAACAAATCAGGCTGCTGCTAAAAAGTATAGGGAGATGCTTGAAGAAACCATCCGTATTTATCATGAAAGACGAAAACATCTGACTGCCGAGGAAGCAGGTGAAACACAGGAAAATGCCTCCGAAGAAATTATCAAGAGTGCTACGGAACAGGCACTGAAAATTCTGAAAGAGATGCAGACTGATCGTGAAAGTTTCCGCAAAATGGGGCTCACATTTGAGGAAAAAGCATTCTATGATATTCTCATGATGCTTCGTGATAAGTACAATTTTGAATATGGTGAGGATAAGGTCATTGACGGCATTGTGGTTAATGATAAATGTAGAATCCTTGCAAAAAAGGTTAAGGAAATCATTGACGTAAAATCCTCGTTTGCGGATTGGCTTAACAACCAGTACGTCCGTGATCAACTTAAATACGACATTAAGGTCTGTCTTATTAAGAACAAATATCCGCCACAGTATAGCTCCGAAGTCTTTAGCAAGGTCATGGAGCAGGTGGAGGGATTTAAGGCTAATAATTAACAATAAAATAGATTATTCAGCTTTATCAGGATGTTCGATGTTAAAACAAGGACTGCTTTATTACAAACTATCGATAGCATTAAAAATAATGTGCTGCAAGTGGCAGTGTAAAAGGAGGAACACGAAATGAAGCTCGGTAAAATTGAAGAGGTTGATATCAGAACCGTGTGGGCGCATGAGCAGTATGACTTTTCAAAGTGGCTTGCTGAAGATGAAAATATTAAGGCGCTCGGAGAAGTTCTCAATCTATCGTTGACAGACGTGAATACTGAACAATTCGTAGGGAGTTATCGCTGTGATATCATCTGTAAAGATGAGCTTACGGGAAAGTCTGTGCTTATTGAGAATCAGCTTGAACAAACAAATCACGATCACCTTGGAAAAATTATAACATACGCTTCTGGTCTGGATGCAAGTGTCATTGTTTGGATAGTTGCACATGCAAGAGATGAACACGCAAGTGCCATTGAATGGCTTAATAAACACACTACTGAAGACGTTTCCTTTTTCTTGATCGAAGTCCACGCCTACAAAATTGGCAATTCAGATCCTGCACCTATGTTTAAAATCATCGAACAGCCGAATGACTTTGTTAAGACAGTGAAAGCTCTAGCTGAAAAAGGTGAACTAAACGAAAGACAGAAACACCGTTTAGATTTCTGGACAAGGTTTAACGACCTGATAGATGAGAATGGAAAGCCCTTCAATAAACATAAGCCTTCTACTGACCATTGGTATACTGTTGCGGTTGGCTCATCCAAATGCCATATCTCTATTGATCTGGTTAATAAAGACCATAAAATCAGAGTCGGGTTATGGATCGATGACAGTAAGGAAATGTTTGACTATTTGTATGAAAACAGGACAACAATTGAAGCGGCAATAGGAACTAAGCTCGATTGGGAAAGATTAGACAATAAAAAAGCCTCTGTTATTTGTACGTGTATTCCTGGGTTTAACTTTAATGACCAAAGTAATTACTTGGAACTTATGAATAGAATAATCGATTTAGTAATTGCATTCAGAGATACTTTCGCTCTACTAATCAATAAATATAGTGGTTAATTACAGGAGGTATGGTCACAAATGGATAATGACTCTATTGGATCGACGCAACCAACACCGAATACAGCAATTTTCACCACATTCGACAGTAGCAAAGGTCTTGAACGAAAAGTGTGTGTCATCTTAGATTACACTAAGAGCTATTGGTGAGTACGCATTTCTAAACCACAGCAGCCTTACCAGATACTGCGAAATATATTCTGTGTGGCGGCAAGACGAGGAAAATCAAGAATCATATTCGTAAACAGCGGCGAAGCCACGCTCTCAACAAGAGTCGATGAGAACCAAAATCTTACAGATGTTGATAT
>CAZKHW010000103.1:0-9211 GCA_964552525.1 uncultured Ruminococcus sp.
GTCGGCAAGTACTGCACGCCCTGCGAGAGCTTCTGGACCTCCAGCCAGCTCAAGGACGGCAAGTGCCCCGACTGCGGCAGAGATGTCATTGATGCCGAGGAGGAGGCGTACTTCTTCAAAATGTCCCCCTTTGCTGACCGCCTGGAGGATCTGCTCCTCAACACCGATTACCTCCAGCCGCGCACCCGTGCCACGGAGCTTGTCAACAATTTCATCAAACCCGGTCTTGAGGATCTGTGCGTGTCCAGAACCTCGTTCAAGTGGGGCATTCCTGTCACATTCGACCCCGACCACGTGGTTTACGTCTGGATCGACGCGCTCTCGAACTATATCACCGCACTGGGCTACGACAATGACAGATACGATGATTTCGGCACATTCTGGCCGGCTGATGTTCACATGGTTGCCAAGGACATCCAGCGTTTCCATGCGCTGATCTGGCCTGCGATGCTCATGGCACTGGATCTGCCCCTCCCCAAGCACCTCGCCGTTCACGGCTGGATCACCTTCGGCGGTGACAAAATGTCCAAATCCAAGGGCAATGTCGTCGATCCGTTCATCCTCGGCGAACGCTACGGCTGCGATGCCATCCGCTATCACATCCTGCGTGAGATGGCGCTGGGCGCGGATTCCGATTTTTCCAACGAGATCCTCATCAACCGCATCAATTCCGATCTTGCCAACGGCTTCGGCAACCTCGTTTCCAGAACCGTTGCAATGGCGGACAAGTACTTCGGCGGCACGCTCCCCGAGGCGCGTGAGGCAGCTCCCGTCGATGAGGAGCTGAAATCCCTTGCCGTTTCCATCTGCGCCAAGGTGGACGGCTATATCGACAATACCCAGATCAAGCAGGCGTTGGAGACGATCTTCACCCTGGTTGACCGCGCCAACAAGTATATTGATGAGACAGAGCCGTGGAAGCTTGGCAAGGACGAGGCATGCTATCCACGTCTGGCATCGGTGCTGTACAATCTGCTCGACACCATCCGCATCATCTCCACCCTCCTTGCTCCGTTCATGCCCACCACCAGTCCGAGGGTCTGGGAGCAGATCGGTGCTACGGCGGAGGATGCGACCTATGCCAATGCCTCTAAGTTCGGCGTACTGCCGCAGTGCGTGAGCGTTCACAAGGGCGAGATCCTGTTCCCGCGCATTGATGCGGACAAGGAGATCGAGGAGCTGAATGCGATCCTTGCCGCCAATGCTCCGGCAGCGGCAGAGCCTGCCTACACGCCCGAGCCGGTGGCAGAGCAGATCACCTTTGACGATTTCACTAAGGTTGACCTGCGTGTTGCCAAGGTGCTTGCCTGTGAGAAGGTCAAGAAGTCCAAGAAGCTCCTGTGTCTCCAGCTTGATGACGGCATGGGCGGCAGACAGGTCGTTTCCGGCATTGCGCAGTGGTATGCGCCCGAGGATCTGGTCGGCAAAAAGGTCATCATTGTGGCAAATCTCAAGCCTGCCAAGCTCTGCGGCGTGGAATCGAACGGCATGATCTGCGCGGCGGATCTGCCGGACGGCTCGGTGATCGTACAGTTTGCGGATGACAGATATCCCTGCGGTGCAAAGCTCCGATAATAGTCGGAGACTCAATGCGAACAACTTAAAAAAATGTGGGTGCAGGGCGGTCACCGCCCTGCCGAGGGAGGTTTAGGAGGGGCGAGCAGCCCCTCCTATGTCGGCGATAGCCGACCAAAAAGCCTAAGTCGACTGCCCGGGCGGTGTGAACCTGTACAGAAGGAGATAAACGATGAAGCGCAAACATAGATCTGCACAAAACAGGGAACAATATAAACGCATCGTGGTTTTTTGCTCATCTCTCATCCTGTTGGGACTTCTGACGCTGGCGTTTGCATATACTTGGTATACACACTACTCGTGGTTCATCCTGCTGCCCTTTTTCCGCCGCGGAAACTGGGTCGTGATCGCGATCTATGCCGCATTGCTGTTCCTGTTCTTTCAGGTGTACGGCGGCTTTAAGGTCGGATATCTGCGGCGGACGGATGTCCTGCTCTCGCAGATCCTCTCCATTTTCGGCACGAATGTGCTGACCTACCTGCAAATCAGCCTGATCGCACGTGATTTCGCCCCCTTCCAGCCCATGCTCTGTCTGACGGTCGTGGAGCTGGCGGTGCTGGTGCTGTGGACACTGCTGGCACAGCGGTTCTACTTTGCGCTGTATCCGCCGCGGCGGCTCATCATCGTGTACGGAAGTCCGACCGCGGCGGCACTTGTCACCAAGATGAGCTACCGTGTGGATAAGTATATGATCTGCGAGTCCATCAGCGCGGTCAAGGACTATGCCCGGATCTGTGAGAAGATCCTGCAATATGACGGCGTGATCATTCACGACATTCCGCCGAATCTGCGGAGCGATCTGGTGAAATTCTGCTTTGACCACAAGCTGCGTGCCTACGTCGTTCCCAAGATCTCGGATATCATCCTGCGCGGTGCGGAGGATATCCGGCTGTTTGACACGCCGCTTTTGCTTTGCCGCAACTACGGGCTGACCTTTGAGCAGCGCGTCATCAAGCGCGGCTTTGATCTGCTGTTCAGCATCGTTATGCTGATCCTGCTTTCCCCCGTGATGCTTGCATGTGCCGCGGCGGTCAAGCTCTGCGATAACGGTCCTGTCCTGTACAGGCAGAAACGCCTGACCTACGGCGGACAGCCGTTCTATGTCTACAAGTTCCGCAGCATGATCCCGGATGCAGAGGCAGGCGGCATCCAGCTCGCGGCGGATCACGATGCCCGTGTGACCCCGGTGGGGCGTGTCCTGCGCAAGTGCCGGCTTGACGAGCTGCCCCAGCTTTTCAACATCCTCAAAGGCGAGATGTCCGTGGTGGGGCCGCGTCCCGAACGGCCGGAGCTTTGTGCGGAATACGAAAAGTCTTTCCCGGAATTCCGGTTCCGGCTGCACGTCAAGGCAGGTCTGACCGGATATGCCCAGGTGACCGGCGTTTATGACACCACGCCCTACGACAAGCTGCGGATGGATCTGATGTACATCGAGAACTATTCGCTCCTTAAGGACATCCAGATCGTTCTGATGACGCTGAAAACCATGCTCTTTCCCGTACAGAAAAGCAACGCAGAGCTTCTGCATCCTCCGGCATCCGGTGACAGGAACGAGGAGTCTCTGCCCCCGAAACAGAAAGGAGATCCTGTATGAAAATTACCGCAGTCATTATGGCTGGCGGCAAGGGGGAACGCTTCTGGCCAAGAAGCCGCGCCGCCTGCCCCAAGCAGTTCCTTTCCCTGACCGCTGACGGCGAGACCATGATCCAGAAAACCGTTAAGCGTCTGTCCCCCCTCGTTTCCCCCGAGGACATCTTTATCGTGACCAACACCGCCTATCTCGGGTTGGTGTCCGAGCAGCTCCCGGACATTCCCCGCGCCAACGTCATTGCAGAGCCTTGTCCGCGCAACACAGCCCCCTGTATCGGACTTGCCGCCGGCATCATCCAGCAGAAATACGGCGATGCCGTCATGCTCGTGCTGCCGTCCGATCATCTGATCCGTGCAGAGGACATGTATCTGGACACCCTGCGCAAGGCATGCCTTGCTGCGGAGGACGGCACAAATCTCGTGACACTGGGCATCACGCCGACCTATCCCGAGACCGGGTACGGCTACATCAAGTACGTGCGCGGCAGCGGCAGAAACGGTGTGTACAGCGTGGAACGCTTTGTGGAAAAGCCGGATCTCGAAACGGCACGCACCTATCTGCGCGAGGCATGCTACCTCTGGAACAGCGGCATGTTCATCTGGAAGGCATCCAGCATTCTGGCAAACATCGCACAGTACATGCCGGAGCTGTCCGAGGGGCTGATCCCTATTGTGGAGGCGTACAGCACGCCGCGGTTCGGGCAGGTTTTGCAGGAGCGCTTCTCCACACTCCCCAGCGAGTCGATCGACTACGGCATCATGGAGAAGGCAGAGCATATCTTCACCATCCCCGGCAGCTTTGGCTGGGATGATGTGGGCAGCTGGCTGGCGATCAGCCGCATCAACCACACCGATGCGGACGGCAACTGCTTTGCAGGAGATGTGGTAAGCGTAAGTTCCCGGGGCTGCACCATATCCGGCGGCAAACGCCTGATCGCGGCACTGGGACTTCAGGATATCGTGATCGTTGATACCCCGGATGCGCTGCTTGTCTGTGATAAGAACAGCACACAGGATATCAAGAAAATTCTTTCGGAGCTTCGCGCAGACGGCCGCACGGAGCTGCTGTAACTGCATGCATGATCTATAAGGAGGGCAATTACCATGAAACACGCACTGATCACCGGCATTACCGGACAGGACGGCTCTTATCTTGCAGAGCTGCTCCTCGAAAAGGGCTATGAGGTCTACGGCATCTGGAGACGCAAGGCTACCGTGGACTACGGCAACATTGAGCATCTTAAGGATCGCATCCACCTGATCTATGCGGACATGACCGATCCGATCTCCCTGATCTCCGCCATGCGCATCTCGCAGGCGGACGAGGTGTACAACCTGGCGGCGCAGTCCTTTGTGGCGACAAGCTGGGATACGCCCCTTGGCACGGCGGAGATCGACGCGATCGGCGTGACCAATCTCCTGGAAGCCATCCGCACCGTCAAGCCGGACGCGCGGTTCTACCAGGCATCGATCTCGGAGATGTTCGGTCTGGTGCAGGAAATGCCGCAGACTGAGACAACGCCGTTCTATCCGCGCAGTCCCTACGGTGTTGCCAAGCTGTACGGTCACTGGATCACCAAGAATTACCGCGAAAGCTACGGGCTGTTCGCCTGCTCGGGCATTCTCTTTAACCACGAGTCCGAACGCCGCGGTCTGGAGTTCGTCACCCGAAAGATCTCCCGTGCGGCGGCTGCCATCAAGCTGGGACAGCAGGAATTTGTGGAGCTGGGCAATATGGACTCCAAGCGCGACTGGGGACATTCCAAGGACTATGTGAAGGCGATGTGGCTTATGCTCCAGCAGGACACTCCCGATGACTACGTGATCGCCACCAATGAAACGCGCACAGTGCGCGAGTTTGTCGAGATCGCATTCAAGACCGCAGGCATCAATGTTGTCTGGGAGGGCGATGGACTGGACGAGGTCGGACGGGATGCGGCGACCGGCAAGGTGGTTGTCAAGGTCAACCCGAAATTCTTCCGTCCGGCAGAGGTCGATGTGCTTCTGGGCAACCCTGCCAAGGCGGAATCCAGGCTCGGCTGGCAGCGCGAGATCAGCTTTCAGGAGCTTGTGGAGCGCATGGTGCGCAATGATCTGGAACAGCTCGGAGGAATACAGTAATGCTTGACTGGCTGTTCGGAAATCGCCGGAAGATGGACAAGACCGCCGTCCTGCTCCGGGTCGGGGAAATGCAGCAGGAGATCCTGCTGCTGGAGGAGCAGTTCCAGGCGCAGGGACTGCCGATCCCTCCGGCAAGCAGAGAGCCGGAGGGGAAGTTCCGTTCCGTCCGCGGCGGCTTTGATGCCGAGGATGTGGAGACGTATTTCGACCAGCTCTCGCTGCGCATCCAGGAGCTGAAGGACGCTCTGGGCAGTCACAGCGGCAATTTCTGATAACAGGAAGGGGGAAACCGGCATGAATATCGCATTTGACGCGCTCCCCCTGATGGGCAGGATGACCGGCATCGGGTACTGCGAGGCAGGGCAGGTGTCCGCCATGACGCGCCTGCATCCCGAGCATCGCTATACCCTCAACTATTTCGCTCTGCGGCATTTACGGGAGCGTGCGGCGGACATTGCGCCCTACCTCGGCGCGAATGTCGGGGCGCGGCATGCCTTGGGCATCCCGTATGCCTACCGGCTGGCATCCACGTTTGTTCCCCTGCCCTATGCATGGTTTTTCGGGAAAAACGACATCACCCATTTCTTCAACTACATCGTGCCGCCGGGAGTCGGCGGCAGGACGGTGGTTACGGTACACGACATGGTGTTCCGCGCTTTCCCCGAAACGGTGTGCGGCAGGACACGTCACATGCTCGAACTGGGACTGGTGTCCTCGATGAAACGCGCTGACCGGATCGTGACGGACTCGGAATTTTCCCGGTCAGAGATCCTCCGCTACTATCCGCAGTTTCAGGAAAAGCTCCGGGTCGTGCCGTGCGGTGTGGATGCAGCGCGGTTTCATCCCGTGACCGATGCCGGGAAAATTGCACAGGTGCGCAGAACCTATCACATCGGGGAACGGTATTTTCTCTACCTTGGTACGCTTGAACCGCGGAAAAACCTCGTGAACCTCATCACCGCCTACGCGGACTACGCAGGTGCTTACGAGCAATCAGCACAGCTTGTACTTGCCGGCGGCAAGGGGTGGCTGTATGACGAGATCTTTGCGCGTGTAAAGTCCCTTGGCATCGAGGACAAGGTGGTGTTTACGCAGTACGTGGACGGGGCGGACATGTGTGCGCTGATGAGCGGTGCGCTCGCCTTTACGTTTCCCTCGCTGTATGAGGGCTTTGGCATGCCGCCGCTGGAGGCGATGGCATGCGGCACACCTGTTCTGGTCTCCGATGCTGCCTCCCTCCCGGAGGTCACGGGCGAGAGCGCGGTCATTGTCAAGGCGCAGGACACGCAGTCCATCACGGCAGGACTTTGCCGCCTGCACGAGGATGCCGCACTTCGGGAACGGCTGTCTGCCGAAGGTCTGGAGCGCGCCCGGCTTTTGTCGTGGGACAGGAGCGCGCAGCGGCTGTATCAGGTTTATCAGGAGATCATGTAATGGCAGAAAAGCTCAGGATCTTAGAGGTCAACAAGTTCTACGCACCCCACATCGGCGGCATCGAGACCCTTGTGGAGCAGCGCGCCAGAGCATTTGCACAGCGTGAGGATGCCGAGGTGAGGGTGCTCGTCTGCCAGGAACGGGGGCGCGGCAGGATCGAACAGTCCGGCGGTGTCGAGATCATCCGGTGCAGCAGTCTGGGGACGTATTTCTCCTGTCCGCTTTCGCTGGAATTCTTCCGGAAATTCCGGGAGCTTTCAGCTTGGGCGGATGTTGTGGAGATCCACACGCCCTTTCCGCTGGGGGATGCGGCATGCCTCCTCTCGCACTGCAAATGCCGTGTGGTCATCGCCTGGCACAGCGATGTCATCAAGCAAAAGCTGCTGTTGCAGCTCTACAAGCCGATCCTCCGGCGGTTTCTCAAACGCGCCGACGCCATCATCACCGCGACACAGGGGCATATTGACGGATCGTCCTTTCTTCCGGCATTCCGGGACAAGTGCCGGATCATCCCATATCCGCTGGACATTCCCCGGTATGAGCAGGCAAGGCGATTTCCCATCTTAACGCCCCACAGCAGCACAGCGTGCAAGGTTCTCTTTGCCGGACGGCTGGTCTATTACAAGGGCGTGTCGTATCTGCTGGAGGCATTCCGGCAGGTACAGGGCTGCGAGCTGTTTATCTGCGGTACAGGTGCGCTTGAGGAGGAGCTGAAACGGCAGGCACAGGGGCTGCCTGTGCATTTCCTCGGGCGGCTCTCCGATGAGGAGCTGAAAGCTGCATTTGCGGACTGCGATCTGTTCGTCCTGCCCTCGGTGGAAAATTCCGAGGCGTTCGGCATCGTCCAGCAGGAGGCGATGGTCTACGGAAAGCCGGTCATCAACACCGCGCTCCCGACCGGTGTGCCCTATGTCAGCCGGGACGGCAAGACCGGTATCACCGTCCCTCCCCGGGATGCCCGTGCGCTGGCGGCTGCCATCCATCATCTGGCAGACCATCCGGAGCTGCGGCGTGAGCTGGGGGAAAATGCGGCTGCATGGGTGCGCAGCGCCTACGATATGCCCACGAACATGCAGGCTATTTTTGATGTATTGAAAGAAGGTGTCCGCTAATGGATGTTCTCGTGATCGGTGCCGGCGGCTTTGTCGGCAAATATCTGCTTCGCCAGCTTCTGGAGGAGGGACATGATCCCGGTGCGACCAAGCTCCCCAAGGAGCGCATCGGCATGGATGGGGTGGAGGAATTTGACCTCGATCTTGCAAATCAGGAGGCGATCCGCCGCCTGCTTGCCGAATACCGCCCGGCGCATATTTACCATCTGGCGGCGCAAAGCTCGGTGGCTGTCTCGTGGAAAGATCCTGAGCTGACGATCGATGTCAACATTAAGGGGACGCTGCATCTGCTGGAGGCGATCCGCAGTATTGAGGACTACTATCCGCGTATCCTGCTGGTCGGCTCGGGGGAGGAATACGGCTATCTGCGCGAGGATGCCTGCCCCATCGGGGAGACGCAGGCATTACATCCGGGAAATATTTATGCTGTTACCAAGGCATGCCAGAGTATGCTCGGCTCTGTGTACGCACGTGCCTACGGCATGGGCATTGTGATGGTACGGGCATTCAATCATATCGGCGTGGGACAGGCACCGACCTTTGTGGCAGCGGATTTCGCGCTCCAGATCGCGGAGATGGAGGCAGGACTGCGACCGCCTCTTATCAAGGTGGGCAATCTCTCGGCGCGGCGTGATTTCTCCGATGTCCGCGATGTAGTCCGGGCTTACACGCTGCTCATGGAGCGCGGTATTTCCGGCGAGATCTACAATGTCGGCAGCGGCAGAGCCGTGTCGGTACAGCAGCTCCTGGACACGCTGCTGTCTTTGAGTACCAAATCTATTGTCGTGGAGCAGGATCCGGATAAGCTGCGGCCATCGGATGTGCCGCTGATCGAGGCGGATACCGCCAAGCTGCGCGAACATACCGGATGGGAGCCGATCTATTCGCTGGAGGAGACGCTCCACACGATGCTCGACCACAACCGCCGCAGCTTCGGACTGAAATAAGAGGTGAACAGCATGGATCCGAACACATACCAGTCAATGGGCGGTCTGAACCGTCTGCCCCAGACCCTTCGGGAATTCGGCGAACGCCAGAATCGGCTCAATGTTCAGCTCCGCGAGGAGAATGCCTCGCTCTCCCGGCAGATCGAGGTGCTTGCCGGGCAGCTTGGTGAGGTACTGGAACGCATCGCGGCACTGGAGGCGGCACTGGAGCGCGTGGATGCTCTGGAGGCGGAGCAGGAGGGAAACAGCAAGCGTTTCCGGCGATGTGCGGCTGACCTGAGTATGCTTGAGAATGAGGTCGGCAGGCTCAAGGTGACGGCAAAGCTCAACACCAACGCCATTGACCGGCTTGCAAGGAAAGAATAAGGTGGGCACACAGCTAGCGGTTTCCAAAGGCGGCAGCCTTGGGCGGCGGCGGTGCGCAGCACCGCC
>CAZKHW010000104.1:0-9178 GCA_964552525.1 uncultured Ruminococcus sp.
GGGGGAGGGGGCAGGGGGGGGGGCGGCTCTTGCATGAAACTCACAATGAAGGGAAAAATTGATCTCCGTATCTTAACCGCTTTGCGAGTTGACAAGGTATGTGAGTTTGATGACCGTGCCGATCTCGACCTGCTCACCCGCCGCAATGGACTGCTGATCTACCAGCACACTTGAATCCCCCCGGTCACCGCCGACAGTGATATAGTTCAAACCCAGATCGGTAAGCTTGGCATTCGCATCCGATGCTGTACAGTCACTGAGGTCGGGAACCTCCTTCATCTCCGGCGCATAGTTCTGCTCGGTGTACAGCACCACCGTACCGCCTGCGGAAACACTCGTTCCCGTCTCAGGACACTGCCCGGTAATGTACTCGCCCTCACCCTTGACGGTATACGAAAGTCCCATCGCATCCAGTGTTTCGGTGGCGGCTGCGACCTCCTTATCCATCAGAAGCGGAACCGTCACATTAAGCTTTTCGAGCTGCTCCGCGGTGTACTCCGGATAGTAGCCAAGGTACGGAAGCGCCTCCTCCATGATATTGCGCGCATAGGGTGCTGCAACATAAGAGCCGTAATAGCTTTTGACAGTCGGTGTATCTGCCATGATGAGCATGACGATCTCCGGATCATTCGCCGGAGCAAAGCAGGTGTAGGACGCGACATAATTATCCTCGGATACCTTGCCGTTCACGACGCTCTGCGAAGTACCGGACTTGCCGCCGATGCGGTAGCCGTCAATATGGGCATTCGATTGGTTTTTGTCATCGACAACGCCCTGCAGGAGCTGACGCATGACGGCGGAGGTCTCCTCGGAAATGACCTGCCGTTTTGTAACTGTACCGCAGGTCTTGACGATATTGCCATCGCTCGACACGATCTTATCCACCACATGCGGCTGCACCAGATAGCCGCCGTTGATTGCGGCTGCGATGCCGGTGATCATCTCGATGGGTGTCAGAACATTCGACTGTCCGAACGAGCTTGCCGCCAGATCAGAGAACCACATGTCCTCCTCCTCACGGTAAATACTGCTGGTTTCGCCAGGCAGATCGATGCCGGTCTTTTCCGTCAGCCCAAAGGCTCTGAAATAGGCGCAGAACTTGGGAATACCCAGCCGTTTGCCAATGTCGATGAATGCCGGGTTGCACGACTCTGTCAGTGCCTTCTGAAAGCCCACTGTCTGGTGACCGTTGCGATCATGACAGTGGATCGGCGCTGCACCGGGGATATCATATTCACCGTTGCAATAGTAGCTGTAGTTCTGCCAGTCGACCGCCTTTTCCTCGATCGCGGCAGAGGCGGTAAAGATCTTGAATACCGATCCGGGAACATACAGCTCCGAGATCGCCTTATTCTTCCACTGCTGCTCACGTGCGGCGATGTAGGCATCCTGATATTCCTCCTCCGGGAGAGCATCGAGCACAGCACTTACGCTGGCATCAGCGATAACGGACGGATGGTTCAGGTCAAAGCTCGGATAGGTTGCCATCGCATAGATCGCACCGGTCTTGGCATTCATGATGATGCCGCAGGAACGGTTGGCAACCTCGAATTTCGTGCTCATCTCCTCCAGATTCTTCTCCAGACAGTACTGGAGCGTGGTATCGAGCGTCAGATAGATGGACGCGCCGTCCTGTGCCGGATAGGTTGTCGAGTTGCGGTAAGGCATCGTATTGCCCTGTGCATCCTTTGCTGAGGTGGTACGCCCGTTGATACCGGACAGATACTCGTTGTAATAATACTCAAGCCCATACTGTCCGTCTCCGTCCGTGTTGGTAAAGCCAATGACCTGCGCAGCCATATCGTTCTGCGGATAGTATCGCTTGGAATCCTGCTGTGTCGAGACGCATTCCATGCCCAGGCTGTCAAAATACTCCAGCAGCTCATCCGCCGTTGTCTTATCGACCTGCGTTTGCAGCACAATATACTGGCTCTGTTTCTCCATCGCGCTGAGAACCGCATCCTGGCTGATCTTCAGCTTGGTGGAGAGCAGCTCCACGATCTCGTCCTCGATCTCCTGCCGTGTGGCAACGCGCTTGCCCTCGGGCAGCTCCCCTGCCGCCTTCAGCTCCATACGCTTGTTCATCGTCTTTTCGATGGCATCCATGTCCTTGCGGAACTGGGACGGGTCGATGAACACTTTATATACGGTAGCACTCCATGCCAGCGGCGCGCCCTTGGCATCGTAGATCGTACCGCGCGAGGCGGTGATCGTGCGGTTGGTGAAGTGCGTGTTGTTTGCCATTTCCGCATAGAGCTGATGCTGACCGATGGTCAGATGTGCCAGACCGATGATGATCGCCGTAACACCGGCAGCCATCACCGGTGTCACACCGAACCACAGCCGCTTGGTCATCTGTGCAGAAGGCTCATACTCTTTCATCCTGCGGATCATCTCCTTTTTCGGGTCATTGCCCGGTTCTGCCGGAATTCTTGTTAACTTTTATTGTAACACATTTTATGCAACATGTCAAGTGTTCTGTTTCTTTGTTTGTGCAGACTGCCAGATTTCTCCAGCTATGCCGCACATCCCTAGGACGAAAAAACAGGCGCATCCAAAATGCCGCCTGCTCTGTACTCGTTTCGTTCCTGATACGTCGAAAAGCTGCTGCATCCGCCCCGCCTTATCAGACAGGTCTTTTTCTATCGGGCAGATACAGCGCCTTTCCGAACACTCGCTGTTGTCTTGTCTCTCTTGTATCCTATCGTCAGAACGGCACAGGCGTTATTTATATGTATGCCTGTCAGCCTCTAAGGTATTCCACCAGATCGTCCCACCACTGCTTCGCCTTGACAAAAAAGTTCTGCTCCTCCTTGGGGATCTCCACCACATCGGAGGTCTGGATCTGGACATATTCGATCTGTGACGCATGGATCACGTGCATTCCCAGCACGTTTTCTGCATATTCCTGAATGTTCTTATTGGATGTCTTGCCGGCGATCTCGGACTGCATCCTGACATTCTCGCTTTGCAGATCCGTCAGCTCTTTCTGCTTCTCCGTGATCTTGTTGTTGATCTGGAGCTGCTGCACATTGCTGTAGATGACCGCCGAGAGCATCGCAAAGCACACAAACACGCCTGCGATCATTGTGAACACCGGAAAACGCCGGTTAGGGTTCTTTTCCATCTCGATCTTATAGTTGTACTGCGGCCGGTGAGAGGGCGGCGGTGTGGATGGGGTCTGCGCCGGTACCGCGTTGTTCCCGTAGGCTGCCATGAGCAACTAGCTCCTTTCTATTAATCTTAGCTTGGCACTGTGACTGCGCCGGTTCTCCTGCAGCTCCTCGGGAGAAGCCGCGATCGCCTTGCGTGTCACCAGTCTGCCCTTTGGTTTTTTTCCGCATACACACTGCGGAAAATCTGGCGGACAGGTGCATCCGGCACACCACGCCGCAAACTGCCGCTTGACGATCCGATCCTCCAGCGAATGGAAAGTAATGACCGCCAGCCGACCGCCGGGCTGCAGCGCATCGAATGCCGCCTCAAGCCCCTTGCGCAGGTGTCCGAACTCATCGTTCACGGCGATGCGGATCGCCTGGAACGACTTTTTGCAGGGATTCTTCTCCCTGCGGAATTTCTGGGGGATCGCACTCCGGATCAGCTCTGCCAGCTCCCCGGTCGTTTCGATCTCTGCGCTCTCACGCGCACGGACGATCGCCGCAGCGATCTTCGGAGCAAAACGCTCCTCACCGTAGTCCCAGAGAATTTTTGTGATCTCACCCTGTTCCCAGGTATTCACGATGTCTCTTGCGCTCAGCCCCTCCTGGCTCATGCGCATGTCGAGCGGCGCATCCTGATGATAGGAAAATCCGCGCTCCGCCTCGTCAAGCTGGTGGGAGGAAACCCCCAGATCCAGCAGCACCCCGTTCACACAGCCGATCCCCAGGGAATCGAGCGCACTGCGCAGCTCGGAGTAATTGCAGTGTATCACCTTTGCCGGATACCCGGCAAGCCGTTCGGCAGCAGTTTGCACTGCATCCGGATCACGATCCAATCCGATGAGCATGCCGCCCTGCGTCAGGCGGGAAGCGATCTGTCGGGAATGCCCGGCACCGCCGACCGTACCGTCAACATAGATACCGTCCGGACGGATGTCCAGTCCCCCCAGTACCTCCTCAAGCAGCACTGGGATGTGCTCAAATTCCACGAAAACGCCTCCTTACAGGCAAAGCTCATCCAGCAGTCCACTATCGGCAGGTTCAAATGCCTCCTGTGTCTGCCTCCATACGTCGGCGTTCCAGATCTCGGCCTTTCTGCCGGCACCTGCGACCACCACATCTCGTTCCAGGCACGCGTAATTGCGCAATGCCTGTGGGATCAGGATTCTTCCCTGCTTATCCGGTGTCACCTCAGCAGCACCGGAGCAGATCCAGCGGCGAAGCTTCTCGCCCTGCGGACCCCTGAGATCCTTGATCTGACGCAGAACATCCTTCCATCCCTCTGCAGAGTAAACAGCCAGGAACTTATCCGAGGTGCCTCGTGCGATCCAAAAGGTCGCACCAAGCTGCTCGCGCAGCTTCGCCGGGAAGTTGATGCGGCCTTTCTCGTCAACATTGTGGGTATATGTGCCCGTCATGCTGCAAGCCTCAAACTCCTCCTCGCGTACTGCTTCGTTCACTGCTGTTCACCTGCCTTGCTGTCTGTCTTTCTGTTCTCTTTCGTTCTGGTGTCCGGCAACGTGCAGTATTTTTATATTTTAGGTACTGCATCGGCGGACGGTTCTACATATGGCAAGAACGTGCGGCGAATGCCTGGCAGCTTTGCCAAAAGCAATGTCCGGCTTACATGTATCTTTCTTTCCGGTTTTGCAGGGATTACAAACCACTACAAAAGGGTATAGCAAGACCATTGCTTATACTCTATTATATCACACTTGTACAGGGAAAGTCAAGCCATGCGCTTTTTATTTTGCGAACAAATAACAATTCCATATCCGTTTTGTTTTTGTTCATTTTCCACAAAACAAGCAACATAATTCGCAAAAACTCCACAAGCCGCCAGTCTCTCGCAAGCCGGAAACATACATTCCGGCTTGCATTTGTGGTCAGACTGTGCTAAAATAGAAGCATCGGTGGTGACAAGTGGTGTTTGTTGTGGTGAAATGTGGAGAACTTCTCAGAAAGCGATAGAGATTATGAAAAAACTTCGGAATATAGCCAAAAATATATGTATCTGGTGCATCCGCCGTCCCATCGGTGCAGCACTCCTGCTGTGTCTGCTCACCGGACTGTTGGGATCTGTCCCCCCCATCCATCCCCACCAGACCGTGCTGGGATGGGGAATGACAGGATGCGCCGGCATGCTCCTCCTTGTGTGGGGTATCCTCACACTGCGAAAAAAGCTGCCGGAGTGGGGACACGGGGTGTTCTGGTGGGGAATGGGATTTTTCCTGCGGTTCGGGTATATCCTTCGTTTCCCCTGCAACCGGATGCAGCACGATGTCAGGACGTTTGATGATGCAGGCGGCCATGCCGGATACATCGCGTACCTGTACCGGGAGGGTCATCTGCCGGACTTTGATGTCCGCGAGGTCTGGCAGTTCTATCACCCACCCCTGCACCACTCGCTCTGTGCCGGATGGATGCATCTGCTCGATGCCCTGCGCTTTCCACAAGAGCAGATCCGTGAGGCTGTTCAGGTTCTGCCGTTTACGTATTCCTGTCTGATGCTGGCAGTATTTATTCTGTTACTGCGCCATTTTGAACTAAAAGGCAGCGCATTTGTCATTCCCTGCGCGATCATGGCGATGCATCCCAGCCAGATCATTCTCGCCGGCAGCCTGAACAACGATATGCTCAGCATCCTGTTCATGGGTGCATCACTCCTGCTTATGCTGCGATGGTTCCGCAAGCCGCAGCTCTCCACGATCCTATGCCTTGCGCTCACGATCGGACTGGGCATGCTCACCAAGCTCTCCGCGTGGATGGCAGCTCCGGCAGCAGCGGTGCTGTTCCTCTTGAAGCTCGTCCGTGAGCCGAAGGGACAGCGCAGGAAATTGCTTTTACAGTATATCCTGTTCGGCGTGGTCTGCATTCCCATCGGGCTGTTCTGGTCGGTACGCAATCTGCTCGGGTGGAACGTTCCGCCGACCTATATTCCCATGCTGCCGGATGACAGTGCGCAGTTCGTGGGGAATCATCCCATTACGGAGCGTCTGTTTGATCTCTCGCCGCATCAGTTCCGCTATATCTACGACTGCTACGAGATGTACGGGCAGGACTACAATGAATACAATCCCCTGATCGGTCTGCTGAAAACAGCGGTGTTCGATGAATTTGTAGGGACTGAGAAGTTCCCTGCCGTCACCGGCTTTGGCGAGGTGCTGTTCTGGGCACAGGTACTGCTTGTCCTCGCATCGCTTCTGGCAGGGATCGCCGTGCTGCGCCGGAAGGAGCATCTGCCGGAAAAGCTTGCGCTGCTTTTGACATACGGCGTGACATTCCTGAGCTATCTGAGCTTTTGCATCGTGTATCCGCACACCTGCACCCAGAGCTTCCGCTATGCCGTACCGACACTGTACACGAGCCTGCTCTTTCTGGGGCTTTGGCTCAGACCGGAGCGTCTCCCCAAGTCGCTGCGCATTACGATCAGCAGCGTGACCAGCGTGTTCCTTGCCGCAAGCTTTGCAATTTATGGCGTTCTGCTGTACGTATGATGACCGTGCCGCAAACCAAAAGAAACACCACACAACTGCTGTGTGGTGTTTCTTTTATCTCATGCCAATCTCTCAAGCAGTGCCTGTTTAAGCAAGCCGAGGTCAAAAATGTCGATCTCCCCGTCCTCACAGAGATCCGCATTTTCCGGAGCGGTAAGCTCACCAGAACCGTGAAGCCATTTCTGGAGCATCACCGCATCCGCGACCGTGAGTGCCCCGTCTGCATCGACATCTCCGCGGACAGCCGCCGATTCTGCTCCGTAAACGGAGATCTCCGCCAGATTGCAGCAGTACACATCATCGTGATTGTACGGATTCGCAGGCACACCGTCGGGCACCTGATAGCGGATATACCTTGCATCAAACGGCTGGTCGGGCGTGATATAGTTGATACCCTTCGAGGGCAGCGCAGTGATCGTGTGGATCTCCTTCCAGTTCACGCCATCCGTAGATACCGAGATCACCGCGTCCACGCATCGGAATTCGTACCCCTCGCGCGGCACATAGCCGATGGCAGAAATTGTGCAGCGTTTCCCGAGATCTACCTGAATCCATCCATTTTTCACGCCGTCAAAATAGGTGTTGTTCTTGCCGTCCACGACCTTAGTGCAGTCATCTGTACTCCCCTTCCAAGGGTCAGAGCCAGTGACCATATCCGTGGTCATCGGAATTTTCTCCGTCCGATCCGCAGGACTGCCGAACACCTTGATCTCCGCAAGATTGCAGCAATACGAATCGTCCTTATTATAGGGATTGCTCGGTGCTCCTGCCGGTGTCTGATAGCGGATATACCGGATGCTCTTGTTTGCCGCAAGATGCGTAAAGTAATTCAGCCCATCGAAGGGGGGATTCTTCACAACACACGCTTCTGTCCAGTTCTCGCCGTCCTCCGAGCAGGAGATCACTGCATCCACGCATCGGTAGGCATACCCGGAGCGCGGAACGATGCCAACGGCGGAAATATCATAGGAATCGCCCAGATCAATCTGCACATAGCCGTTCCCCAGACCGTCAAAATAGGTGCTGTAATCGCCGTCAACCGTCTTGAGACAGCTTGTGGCACTGTCGTTCTTCCAGGAGTTCGATCCGGTGACCATATCGGCAGAAAGCGGAATTTCCTCCAGATCCGCAGACACGGTTGTTACATCATCAATGATATAGGTCGTAACGGAATTGGCGAGCAGTGAAGCGGAAAATCCCATCTCCTGCGCCGCGATCGGCGCAAGCTCCTTCCAGTTCTCACCAGTCTGCACATCGCCGCTGGTTCTGACAACGCTCACGCTGTCTCCGATGCTGTCAAACTGCGACAGATCAAAGTAGAGATCCCTGTTATTCCCCGAGGTATTGACACAAACGATGACAAGCCGGTGGTTTTCCTCATCGTAAGCCGCCACGTTGTTTCCGGACACATTCAGCATCGTGAATCCCGGGCGGATAAATCTGGAATACTGTCCGAAGGCGTAGTATTTCTTGGTCAGGATGATCGAATCGTTGTCATGGTCGGCAACGGCAAGTCCCCAGAAACCGCCGTTGATATCCGGCATTCCCGAATCCTTCTTTCCATTAAACCCTGCGGCGCAGATATGCTTGTCGATCACCTGCCAGAGAACCCACGCCGAGGGGTTCATGCCGTTGAGATCGATCGCCATGCGCTCTGCCAGCCAAAGTGCCGCGCCCATCTGTCCGTTGTCCTTTCCGGCAGTCGCACCGCCGTCCACCTCGCTCATCCAGAGGTTCATGCCGCTTTTCAGCGCCAGATCCTTGAGCTGGGAACGCCGGCTTCCGCCGTAGGTGTGAGTGTCAATGCGTCCCACCGCGCGCTTCGCATCGGCAGACAGCGCATTGTACGCGTCAATTGCCGTGTCGATAGAGGTCTCGTCAGACGCACTGATGATGACATCTCCCAGACCGTGACGCTGCATCGCCTTATCCAGTTCCGTAATGACTGTGGATTCTGAATTTCCGATATCAAAGTGACAGCCCTCCTGCTTGGGACTGCCTGCGTACCAGTAATTGGTATAAGGCTCGTTCATCGGCGCAACGCTCTGGATCTCAACGCCCCAGTCATTCTGGAAATGCTCGCAGACCGTAGCAAAATATTCGGCAAAATCGTCATAGCAGTCATCCTTCAGATTATTCTTGCCGCCGTCGGTGTTGCCGCTGCTGCATCCGCTGTTGGTCATATAGTATGGGGGCGAATTGGAGAACATTTCCACGATCAGACCATCCGAACAAGCGTCAATGGACTTCATCAGGACATTTCTCTGCCGGCTGTCCGCATCCCAGTTGTAAACGATCTGACCGTTGCGGTATTCCGTATAGCCGGGGATATCCGAATCGGTTCGCGTGATGTGGGTATGCGAAGGATCATCTCCGCCGCCGATGTTGTAGCGCGCAATGTTCATCCGCAATCCGCTGTCGCCGAAAAACGCCTCGGCGGTCTGCTGCGCCAGCGAATCGGAATAGCCCACACGATTTGCCCACCAGCACAGAGAAGTTCCCCACCCCTCAAACCTGCCATCA
>CAZKHW010000105.1:0-9172 GCA_964552525.1 uncultured Ruminococcus sp.
GGCGCTCCGCACCAGCTTTGCCCTCTTGCCGCAGGCAAAGGCATTGCGGACACCAGAAACCGACCAATCCCTTACCGCTAACTCGCAAGTGCGGTCACCGCGCCGAGAAGCCCCTCCTAGGTCGGCGTCAGCCGACAAAACGCCATTATACGAAGGGAGACATTTCATGAAACAACATTTTCTGCATGCGCTGGCATTTGCCGGACTTCTCACCCTCCTGCCGCTGATCCCGGTCGTGCTGCTTCATCCCCAGCAGACGGCGGCATCCACACCGGAGGAGGAAATTACAGTGCAGACGGAACTTTCCACACAAAGCACAGAAACTGTGGAAAACTCCGCTGACACCCGGGAATCCTACCGTGTCTACCGATGCCAAAGCGGAGAAATACAGGAAATTCCGGTTCGTGACTACGTGATCGGGGCAGTTGCGGCAGAGATGCCGGTCTCCTTTGAACCCGAGGCACTCAAAGCGCAGGCAGTCGCTGCCCACACCTATGCCGAACGCCAGTGCCTTGCCGCGGCAGGACGGCAGGAGCTGGAGGGCGCGGATTTTTCGGATGATCCGGCAAAATATCAGGCATTTCTCACCGAGGACGAGCTGCGCGAGCGTTGGGGAACGCATTTTGACAACAACTACAGCAAGCTTTCCACAATCGTCGATGATGTTGTGGAAAATCTACTCACCTACGAGGACGAGCCGATCATTGCGGCATTCCACGCGATGTCCACGGGACTTACGGAATCGGCGCAGAATGTCTGGGGGAGCGATGTGGCGTACCTGCAAAGTGTGGAAAGTCCTGCCGACCCGGATGCACCGCAGTTTGAGGAGCGCGTGACATTCTCGCCGGATGCGGCAGGGGATCGGCTCAAAAGCACCCATTCTGCGCTGGATTTGACCGGAGATCCCTCCGGCTGGTTCGGTGAGCCGGTATACTCGCAGGCAGGGACGGTTCTCTCGATGCCGGTAGGGGACGGCATCTTCACCGGACAGGAGCTGCGCACGCTGTTTGAACTGCGCTCGGCGGCATTCACCGTGACGTATGAGAACAACAGCTTTACGTTCACGACCAAGGGCTTTGGGCACGATGTCGGGATGAGCCAGTACGGCGCGAATGCGATGGCACTGGAGGGCGCGGATTACACCGAAATTCTCGCGCACTACTATCCCGGGGCATCCCTCGAATAGCAAAAAGTCCCCTCTCAAAAAGAGAGGGGACTTCGCGGTCACTGTGCCAAAAAGTCAGCAAGCGTTCCTGTACCGCCAGAACCAAGGTAGGCGGCATATTGCAGGATGATCGCGGCATCTCCGGCATCCACTGTGCCGTTGCCGTCCGCATCGGCGGCTTTCTCCTGTGTGGCGGTCAGACCGCTGTCCTGTCCTGCGCCGATGTTCGCAAGGGCGATGAGGAGGTCGGCGGCATCGGATGCGTCGATCTGATCGTCACCGTTGATGTTGCCGACAGCAAGGGTGGGAGTTTCGGGGGCTTTGCCGAGGGATTCAAAGGTGTAGCCATACAATCCGGCATAGGTCTGCGCGGTGGAATTGTCGTAGCCGCGGATGACACCGCTGTAATAGAAATTGTATGCTTCGTTCAAGCCGCTGCTGATGGTGTTGTCCGAGGGATAGATCTCACAGTCGGGGTTCAGGATGGTGATGTTGGTCAGGCTGGTGCAGCTGTTGAATGCACTGTACCCGATGTTCGTCACGCCGTCCGGAATGGTGACAGAGGTCAGGCTGGTGCAGCCATTGAATGCACCGTTCCCGATGCTTGTCACGCCGTCCGGAATGGTGACAGAGGTCAGGCTGGTGCAGCCGGAGAATGCACTGTTCCCGATGCTTGTCACGCCGTCCGGAATGGTGACAGAGGTCAGGCTGGTGCAGCCGGAGAATGCACTGTTCCCGATGCTCGTCACGCCGTCCGGGATGGTGATGGCGGTCAGGCTGGTGCAGCCGGAGAATGTACCGTCCCCGATGCTCGTCACGCCGTCCGGAATGGTGACATCTCCGGAGCATGTTGTTCCATCAATCAGAATGTCATTGACAACAACCAAGGGATTTTCTTCTTGTTTTGCAGTCAGCCATGGCGTTCCATAAAATGCACTGCCCCCGATGCTCGTCACGCCGTCCGGGATGGTGACAGAGGTCAGGCTGGTACAGTCGGAAAATGCAAATCTCCCGATGCTCGTCACGCTGTCCGGGATGGTGATGTTGGTTAAGCTGGTGCAGTTGGAGAATGCCATACCTCCGATGCTCGTTATGCCGTCCTCAATTGTAACAGAGAGGATCTTTGATCTATTGTCTTTCCAAGGAGATGAAACATCATCAAAATCATTGTAATCCTCCATCTCCCCCTCACCCGAAATGGTCAACGTTCCGGTGCTTTCGTCAAAATTCCATGTCAGATTTTCGCCGCATGTGCCGGAGGTGGGGGTATCCGGTGTGTCCGGCGCATCGTCGAGGGATTTAAAGGTGTAGCCGTATTTCTCTGTGTAGCTCTGCGCAGTGGAGTTTGTGTAGCCGTGGATGGTGCCGGTGAAAATGGTATTGTAATCCTCATCCTGCCCGTTGCTGATGGTGTAGTCCGAGGGATAGATCTCACAGTCGGGGTTCAGTATGGTGATGTCAGTCAGGCTGGTGCAGCTAGAGAATGCCTCTTTCCCGATGCTTGTCACACTGTCCGGAATGGTGATGGCGGTCAGGTTGGCGCAGTACTCGAATGCACCTTCCCCGATGATTGTTGCACCGTCTGGGATGGTAATGGAGATCAGACTGTTGCAGTTATAAAATGCCCAGTCCCCGATGTTCGTCACGCTGTCCGGGATCGTAACAGAAGTCAGACTGTAGCAGCTAGAGAATGCCCCGTACCCGATGCTCGTCACACTGTCCGGAATGGTAACAGAGGACAGCTCGATACAGCCGATGAATACATATGCTCCAATGCTCGTCACGCCATCCTCAATAACAGCAGTCTGAATGTCGTTTCTGAAGTCAGACCAAGGATATTCGTCCGATTCCATATCTCCCGTTCCCGAAATGGTCAGCGTCCCAGTGCTTTCGTCAAAATTCCATGTCAGATTTTCGCCGCATGTGCCGGAGGTGGGGGTATCCGGTGTGTCCGGCGCATCGTCGAGGGATTTAAAGGTGTAGCCGTACTTTTCTGCGTAAGTCTGCGCGGTAGAACCCTCATAGCCGCGGATCGTGCCGGTGTAGACGGGGATGCTGTTGTTTGAAATCGTGCCTGCATCATCAAAAATCTCGCAGTCGGGGTTTTGGATCGTGATTTCGGTCAGATTGATACAGCAGTTAAAAGCCTTGTCTCCCATGATCGTCACGCTGTCCGGAATGGTAACAGACTTCAGACTGGTGCAGGCGTAGAAAGCCTGATCCATAATGGCAGTCACACTGTTCGGAATGGTGATCGAGGTCAGATTTTTGCAGCTTGAAAAAGCCATGCTGTCGATGATCGTCACGCTGTCCGGAATGGTCACAGAGGTCAAATCCATACAGCCGCTGAATACAGTCGCTTTGATGCTCGTTACGCCGTCCGGAATGATGACAGAGGTAAGCCCGGTGAAGGCAAAAGCATTATATCCAATACTCGTCACACTGTCCGGGATGGTAACAGAGGTCAGGCTGGTGCATTCGTAGAATGCCCCGTTCCCGATGCTCGTCACACTGTCCGGAATGGTGACAGAGGTTAGTTTTTCACAACCGTAAAATGCATTATCGCCAATGATGGTCACGCCGTCCGGAATGATGACAGAGGTCAGTTTCTCACAGCAATAAAAAGCACCGTATCCAATGCTCGTCACCCCGTCTGCAATTACGACAGATCGAATGTCCGAAAGCATCGAATCCCAAGGATAGGTACCGCTTTCAACCCATTTCATTTCCCCCTCACCCGAGATCGTCAGCCTTCCGGTACTCTCCTCAAAGCTCCAGTTCAGTGCCCCGAGCGTGCCCGAGGTGGGGACAGTTTCCTCCGCAGCGGCGGTCAGCATCTGCACAGACCCTGCGGACGGCGTACAGAGTATGGACAGTGCAAGCAGTCCGGCGGTCAGTTTTTGAAATTTCATTGGATATCCTCCCTAAAATGTAGTTCCGGCAGCATCTCACAAATAGGCTGCTTTTCATTCAGTATATCACATATCCACAAAAAAAGCAAGTATTTTTGTTCAGGCGGAGTACTTGACAAATCGACAGGAATCGTTTATAATAGTATCAAGTGCTTTTGTGAATAAAAGCATCAAAATGGTAAAGCGAAAAAGCAAAGGGAGTAGTGCAATATGGTAAAATGGCTGATTCTTGTGCTGTACCTGATCCTGATGGTAGGCATCGGCGTGTACTGTCACAGCAAGACCAAAAATGTAAGTGATTTCGTTCTGGGCGGACGGAGCATCGGACCGTGGTTCTCGGCATTTGCGTTCGGCACATCATATTTTTCCGCCGTGGTGTTCATCGGCTATGCCGGGCAGTTCGGCTGGAAGTACGGAATCTCGGCGGCGTGGATCGGACTTGGCAATGCGCTGATCGGTTCGCTGCTGGCGTGGCTCGTCCTCGGGCGGCGCACCCGTGCCATGACCAAGGTGCTGGATGCCACCACCATGCCCGAATTTTTCGAGAAACGCTACAATTCCAAGGCTCTGAAGATCGCGGCATCCCTGATCGTGTTCCTGTTCCTCATTCCCTACCCCGCATCGGTGTATAACGGTCTGTCGCGGCTGTTCGAGTCCTCGCTGGGCATTCCGTACATCTACTGCATCATCGTGATGGCGGTCTTTACGGCGATCTATGTCATTGCAGGCGGATTCCACGCGACTGCGCTCAACGACTTTGTACAGGGCATTATCATGCTTGTGGGCATCCTTGCCGTGGTGTTCACGGTTCTGGGGAAGGCAGGCGGCTTTTCCCACGCCATCGAGAATCTCAATGCCATTCCGGATGACGGGGGGAATCTGGGCACGCTCGGCTCGCTGTTCGGACCGAATCCGGCAGACCTGTTCGGCGTGGTGATCCTGACCTCGCTGGGAACATGGGGACTGCCGCAGATGATCCAGAAATTCTACTCGATCTCCGATGACAGCGCGATCCGGCGCGGCACGGTGATCTCGACCATTTTCGCAGTCATCGTATCCGGCGGATGCTATTTTCTGGGCGGTTTCGGCAGACTGTTCGCCACCACGGATGCTGCGGATACCTCCAAATCGCTGATCAACGTTCTTGGAAACGGCAAGCTCGAATATGATGCGATCGTGCCCTCCATGCTCGAATCCGCGCTGCCGGAGTTCCTGATCGGTCTGATCGTGGTGCTGGTGCTTTCGGCATCCATGTCCACGCTGTCCTCGCTGGTCATGACCTCCAGCTCCACGCTGACGCTGGATCTGATCAAGCCGGCGATGGCAAAGAAGGGCAAGGCAATGGACGAGAAGAAGCAGGTGCTGATTATCCGCGTGTTCATTGCGGTGTTCCTGCTGATCTCGGTCATCATGGCGGCGTACAAGAATGCCTATATCACGACACTGATGAGCATTTCGTGGGGTGCGCTGTCCGGTTCGTTCTTAGCACCGTTCATGCTGGGTCTGTACTCGAAGAAGATCACACCGGCGGCAGTCTGGGCGTGCTTTGGATTTGCGGTCATCTTCACGATCACGCACACCTGTCTGTTCCTGTTGGGCTGGTTCCCGGAGCTGACGGCAAAGGTAAATGCCCTGCCGCTGCCGATCACGCTCACATCGCCGCTGAATGCCGGCGCATTCTGCATGCTGTTCGGACTGGTGCTGTGTCCGGTTGTCAGTGCGTTTACCAAGAAACCTGATGATAAGGTCGTAGCAGAGAGCTTTTCGTGCTATGAGAATTAAGCGCGGAGTGCGCACAAAAAAATCCCGGGAAACTTCCCGGGATTTTCCTATTTCCAATTAGACTTACTCAACAGAAGAAGAAAGACATACTTGAAAAAAACAGCAAGGAGAGCGTTTCTCCTTGCTGAGGTGTATAGTTACTAAAAAATTAATCAAAGACTTTTAAGATTGAGTTTATGTTGAGAAGAACTGAGTATGTTTTTCCTTCCTTAAAATGGTTATACATACTCATTTCGCAGGTATATGTTTTAACCTTTGATGATCTGCCCACATTACAATCTACAGTATAGTGCGGAGAATACATCGTTTTTGAACGAGTAGAATTTAGCCCTTTTATCATAGTTACTCTTTTTTTTAGTATCTTTATATTGATTTTTTTCTTATAGAGAGTTAATAAGATAAAGTAGATAATGATACCGCAAGATATCAGTATAACAATAATAGTTTGTATCAATTGTGATATTTCCATTTTACTCATCTTTTTTATTCCTCTTGTCAAATAGATTGACTATATCACCGGTGATGCCCACCGCCGCCGAAGCCGCCGGAGCTGTGACCGACACTGCCGCCGCCTCCACCGCCTCCGCTGCCGGAGCTTGTGTCAATATAGACACGGCTCGTGTTGGTGCGGACAAAATTGTCGAACTGCTCCCGGTAATTCACCGTCTTGCGGTTGACATAATTGGTCGGGGACAACTGACGCTTGAACCGATACCGCATCTTGACCGCAATAAACGTGATGATCGCTGCCAACAATCCCAGCATTCCGGCAAACATCGTACACACAATGACCGTGAACCAGTCAATGTAGGGCTTGTGCTGCGTTGTGAGGACCTTGCCGTCCTCCACATGATAATACTCGCGGTATTCGTCATCATACACATAGTAATCATCCGGAATGCCCTGCTCATAGTAGTATTCCACCAGCTCTGCAAAACGCTCGACCGCACCGGGGACATTCTCACTTCCCACAGGATAGAGATAATCGTCCAGCTCGTCAAACATCAGGTTGACGCGGTTGTTTCTGCTGCTGTTGGTGTAGTAGAACTGCCCCAGCCCCGAGGTCGCGATATAATCATAGGGTTCTGTGCCCTTGAGATCCATGTAGTAGCACAGACCATCCGTCTTTTTGCCGTAAAGCGATGCGTAGGTCGTCTTGCAGACGGATTCAATGGTCAGATCGGAGCGGTACTGCGTGCCAAGCACCACGCAGATGTTCATCCCCGTGGTATCTGCCGCCTGCTTGAGACGATCCTCGCATTCGGTAAATTCTGACGGAGACAGGCGGTTTCCCTCATCGTACAGCGTGACCTCCGATGCCGCCGCAGCGGTCAGGTGCTGCATGCACAGCAGCAGTCCCAGAACGGCAAGGAGTGTCAGCAGACTGCGATAAATTGATCTTGTCATGATAAAAGCAGACCTCCTAAAAATCCCAGCACCATGCATCCGAGCACGATCAGTGCGCAGACGCGCAGGAGCTTTCCGGTGTCCAGCGGCGGTGTGCCTGCCTGCTTTCCGGTCTGACCGTTGATGGCAAAGGCATACTGCTTTCCCTTGTAGTCGAACGTCATGAACCACACCGGCAGCAGCATGTACTGCCAGGCGGTCTGGAGCACCTGCATTTCCGACTGCGTTACGCGTACAGAGTCGTATCCGACCATCGTCGAGCGCAGGAGCTGGTCACTGCCGTTGACGGCACGGTTGCGGATGCGCGGAAAGACCTGCGCCTTGTTCACATCGTACTTGTCCGAGAGAAAACCGCTGAGGTACGACATTTCAAAGTCTTTCGTCTCCGAATAGTCGAACGGCTCGATCGCCTCCATCAGTGCATCCTCGATCTTGCTCGCGCCGTCTGCCGGAATGCCGTTGAGGTCGAGCAGCGCACTGCGGTACACGTCAAATTCCTTGGTCTCGGTGTAACGATAGCTCCCCGATGTCCACGTGCGGATGCGCTTGCAGACCGCACGCATCCTGCCGTCCACGCGGCAGTCAGCCACCCAGAACGGCACGTAAACGCCTGCCATGTGCAAAAGCTGGCTCTCGCTCACAAAGCGGCGCGGCAGGAACTTGCGCTTTTTGCACCACGCCTTGAAAATGTCTGTCGCGTCATCGCGCGTGAGCTTGAACGGCAGCACCTTTGAGGGGCGGTATTCGCCGGAAAGACGACCCTTTAGCACAACAGGATTGTGGCAGTAGTAGCATTCTGTTGCCGAGGTGTTCTGGTCGGCGATGATCTCCGCACCGCAGCTCGGGCAGGCATACAGGCTGTTGCCGTTCTCAAATTCCTCGATCTTCGGCGCATTTTCCTTCTCCTGTGTCTGCATCTTCTCATTGGCGGCTTTGCATTCCTCCGGTGTGAAGAAGCTCTCACAGTATTCGCAGGTAAAGCCCTGCTTTTTGGGATTGAACCGCAGCTCTGCGGCGCAGTTGGGGCATTTGTACTGCATGACAGATTGTGCCATAGGGTAACTCCTTCCCAGCGCGGTGACCGCGCCGCGCATTACAGATTTCTGTTATCAAAGACACGCTTTGCCTTGCCCTCAGAGCGCGGCAGGGTCTTGGGCGGCACGAGGGTGACCTTGGTCATGATGCCGACCACGGACTTGATCTCGTCCTGGATGCATTTTTGCAGACGCTGCATCTCGCCGAGGGAATCCGTGGCAGTGAATACCTCCTCACTCATCTCGACCTTGACCTCAAGGGTGTCGGAATTGTTCACACGATCCACAATGAGCTGATACTGCGGCGATGCGCCGGGCGTTCTCACCAGAACCGTTTCGATCTGGGACGGGAACACATTGACACCGCGGACGATGATCATATCATCGGTTCTTCCGGTAATTCTGCCCATACGCACGGTGGTTCTGCCGCATTTGCACTTCTCGGGGTGGAGCGTGCAGATATCGTGGGTGCGGTAGCGGAGCATGGGCATGCCCTTCTTGGTGATGGTGGTAAATACCAGCTCACCGGGCGTACCGTAGGGGAGCTGCTCTCCGGTCACGGGGTCAATGATCTCGGCGATGACGTGATCCTCGTTGACATGCGCGCCTGCCTTTTCCAGACACTCAAAGGCAACGCCGGGACCTGCGATCTCGGTCAGACCGTAGATGTCGCAGGCGTCAATGCCAAGCAGTTCCTCGATGTGACGACGCATTTCCTCTGTCCAAGGCTCTGCGCCGAACAGACCTGCGCGGAGCTTGATATCCTTGCCGGGCACAAGGCCGGCATCGCGGATGGATTCGCCAAGGTACGCGGCATAGGACGGTGTGCAGCACAGCACGGTCGAGCCAAGCTCCTGCATCATCATGAGCTG
>CAZKHW010000106.1:0-9155 GCA_964552525.1 uncultured Ruminococcus sp.
GTCTATTATAGCACATTTTCAGGATTATGTCAATCTTCTGTAGACACTGTCTAGGCTAATTTAATAAGTTGAAATTTTATGTTTGTGAGAAAATATAGTTTTGGAACGGTTAACAGCTTATTACTTGTGCATTTCCATAAACATTTTCCTAAATCGAACAATACTTTGATGTACCGCTGCCTGAGACACATGTTCCATTTCAGCAATGTCTTTTTCGGTATAGTGATACAGATAGAGTAAAACACCTCTGCGATAAATTACATCACCGCACCGATTCCGCAGGGCTTGAAGAAATATATTACTGTCTGCCTCTGCTTCCGGGGAATCTGTAAAAATGCCAATCGTACCAGCATACTCTTCATCACCAAGATGAATGTAGCTTGCATGACGTTTCTCTTTTCTCAGCACGTTATGATCTGCCCTCTTATTTGCCAGAAGCTGCTTAAGAACGTCAAGGCTCACTTCTGCCACACTCATATCAGAACAATTGTCAGGATAAAAGAATGACATGTCAACAGCATACATCCCGTTTTCCAGTTTCTTGATCTTATCCTTCAGTTTCTCATAATTCATTATGCACTACCTCCGAAAATTTTGATTTTGTTACAGTTGAAATCAAAATTTTCAGCTATGGATAGCGCTCCTGATACCATTTCATAACGTGTACTTCCTTTGCAGCAGTTTTCTGCTGATATATAAGGTTTTTTAAGCACACGAAAAAAGGTTCTACCAATTGGTAGAACCCCCCCAAAAAAGCCCCGCACTTTACATTTCCGTAAAGTGCGAGGCTTTCAGCCCTATTCAGTTTTCAGCGTGTACTTTCCCATAGTACACATTATATCATAGTCAGAGTTGTATGTCAGTACCAAACCAGTCGCAAATTAGTATCAAAAAATCAATAGTTTAGACACATTTAAGATATGGGTATCCTCTCCAGAAAATCGGGCATTACACATCCAAATAGTATTAGTCCCAACAAATACGTTCCCTCTTTTTTCTTACGGTAATAGGTGCTACGCTCCAAATGAAGTTGAGTTAAAATCTCAGTCTCAGAAGCCTTTTGTTTATTCAGGTAAGTAACATGAAATATGGAGTAGTACAAAGACCCGTTGTCCGGATAATCCCGTACATTTTCAATTGCATGATCAATCAAGCGCAGCAGCACCTTAGTTTTCATTGCCTCCACCGCTTTTTTCTGAAACAACTCAAGCTCTTTATCTGGCGCAAAATTCAAAAGGTAACTCAATGTTTCTTGATCGCCAAAACAGCTTTCATAAGTAATGTCATGCAACTCATTCATCTTGTCGCGCAGAAACCAGTTAATTCTTCTGTACAGCTTGAGCAGCACATTTGTTTTTCTGTATGCATTCTCTGCGTCTAATCCCACAAGCCGGCATTCCTTTACAATTTCCGACAGCATTATTGATTCTTTACTCATCTTTTCCTCCATACGAATCTCAATACTTATGTCCGAAAACATATATCCTACATTCTCATCTAAATGGGTTAACTGGTCAGTTAACATCGGTGCAATAGATTTGCGGCTTTCACCGCAAATCTACTGTTCATTTTTCAGCATGTCCACAAATTGCATCCAATCGGTCTTAGTCGCATGTACATTGCAAGCAAATCGTATTGCCTGCTGTACATATTCATTAGAAAGGATGTATTCAGCAATATCCGGGCTTATTTGCCCTGACACCTTTGAATACAGCATATACATGGTTGCAGCTTCCTCCGAACTCATGCAGAGTGCTTCTACTAACTGCCCCAATAATTTTGCGTTAGGATTGATCCGCATACCTTTCTCCAATTGGCTTAAATATGCTTTTGTAATGCCTAACCGATCTGCAAGCTCTGAGAGGGATATGAACTGCTGATTTCGTTTTTCGGATATGAACTGACCGAAGTCCATTTCATTATTCATTTTTTACATCAATACAGCTCCGTCAGGTTAATGGTGTAAGCAAACACTGAAAAGCGAAAGTAATAATACCTTCGCCTCTCATATGTTTTCAGCTTACTTCTTCAGTTTCTTCAGGGCTGCGGGTTCTTTAGGCTGATATGCAGAATAGGAAGTAGCCTTACTATGTGCCATAATAGCTGACTTTCGCCCAATTGCAGCAACAGCCTTAAGAACAATATTTTTCCTCTTCATTATACTCCCTCCTTTCGGCAAACACAGATTACCATGAGCGCTGCTATAACCAGAGCAGTGTACACAATAACCAGTGATAATGTATTATTAAAGAAGTATAGTGAGATAGCAGCACAGCTCCACAATATAGACAGTACTATGCCTATTTTACGATACTTCTTTTTATCAAGATCTTCAAGTGGCTTATTTACATTTTCAATTGGCGCCAGTCCAAGCACTGTAGCAAGATAAGACAATAAAATAATAGCTATCCCTACTATTGGTAGTTTTATATTACTAAGGCTCAATACTAATAAGTAAATTGAGATAAACGTAATCTTGCATTGAAGATAGGTTTTACAATGATAACCACCTACATATAGTCTAACTGATACAAACATGGCAAAGAATACCAAAGTAGAAAGAAATTGATGAGTAATACACCCGATAATACAAACTATAAGAAAATCTATTACACCTGAAAAAGCTGTTTCATAACCATAGACATATATATCTAATTCGTCCTTATCAATAATATCTTGCGAAACTAAATAATCGGCTATCTTTTGACTCCAAAGCTGAATCATTGTTCATCACCTCTAAGTCAATGATAACCGATTATTCTGTATATTGCAAGTTTTTTTCCTATAATGTATAAAATTTTCCTAAACGGTAAATTTATTCTGTTTTTCGTGCTGGCATCCACACATCAATTACAAACATATCATGCTCTTCATAAAAGCTCATCATTCCATTGTACTTTTTTATTACACTTTTTACTGATCTAAGTCCCACTCCATGCAGTTTCTTTTCCCCTTTAGTTGTATGCAGTTCTGGATTTGTTTTCAAAACAGAGGTTTCAATGGAATTTTTTAAAGTCAGACGAACATATCCCTTATTCTGTACCATCTCAAAAAACAAGAAACGCTCACTCTCAACCTTACAGCAGGCTTCAATCGCATTATCAAACAGATTTCCCAATACAACACAGATATCAATATCCTCCATGTCCAATTCAAAACAGCTGATACTGATTGCAGTTCTGATTTGATTAGCATTGCATACTGAAAGTTTAGAATTTGTAATTATATCTACAACTCTGTTCCCGGTTATTACATTTGTATAGCCAAAATCCAGCTTGCTTTTCAGCATATCCTCAAGATAGTTCTGAGCTTTATCATATGCCTGCACCTGAATTAAACCTGATATGTATTGCAGATGATTTTTCATGTCATGACGAATCTGCTTTATATCCTCTTGCTGCTTCTCTGAATCTACAAGCTGAGATTTGTAAACTTCTAGCTGCATTTTATCTATAATCAGAGATGTATTTTCTTGATTTTTCCTGCTCATCTGTCTCATAATACAATATACAAGAATATTAACTGTAAATAATCCAACTCCAGCACCAATCGAAGCTAGATTTTGTGTGGATATTTCATACATATATGATATTTTAAATATTTGCACCTCAACCAACATTGTGATTATAAAAACAGCAGAAAGAGTGAGCCATTCTGATTTAGTAAAAACATATAGATCATGATTTCTCATTTTCAACATAATTCTTGTAAAAAGAAAAAACAGAAATAAAACAATGAATAGTGTAGTTAATCTTAATATTCCTTTATCTGCTGCAAGTTCAGTCATATTAACACTAAAAATATGACAAAGACTGCTCATTATATTATAATGTATTAGAATTGCTACTATATCAAGTATAAACGAAGCAAATAATTTTTCAAACACACTACCTTTCAGTAAAAAACAAGCCAATCCAAAGTTAATTATAATTCTAACTATCCCTAAAAATCCTTCAAACAGCGTAAAGCTATTAAAAAAAGAAGTTATTACAAAGTTTACAATATATATAATTCCATATATCAAAACAGTTTGAATGTTAGACTTACACTTCAAGAAACGACACAAAAAATCCGTCCATATCCAACATTCAATACCCGTAGCAACATACTCGATTATTGTCCACACCATAGTTACAACTCCCGTGAAAGCCTCATCAGCTCATTTTGTGTATATTCAAACTTACGACGGCTTAAAGGCAAAGCTGTTCCATCATCTATAATTACCTCTTTTTGGTGTATAAAACTGATAGCTCTATAATTCACAAGGTAGCTTTTGTGAATCCGAATGAAACCATATTTCCTGATTTTAGATTCAACCTCATTCAAATTGCCGTTTGCAGAAATAATACTATTACTCATATGGACAGTCAGTTTATGGCTCTGGACTTCAATATACATAATATCCAGTACTTTGACAGGTTTCTTTCCATTTTCAGTAAAAAGAAAAATAGAAACTTTCTCATGATTCACCTTTTTCACGAAGCTCTGTAATGCTTCTTCAATCTCAGAATCAAACCTTGACTTTCGGATAAAACGGAATGGATCATACTTAAACGTATCATATACAAGTTCATCTTTATTTGTTACAAATATCACCTCAGTCTCTATGTTCTTCATACGAAGTTTACGAGCTATATCCAATCCTGTAATGTTTGGCATATCAATATCCAAAAACAACAGATTGAAATGATGTTTGGTACTTTCTTGCAACATTTCAACACTATCTGTAAAAGTATAAATCTTACTTTCGACATGCAAATGCCCCAAAACTTCCAATACTTTCTTTTGAATTAGCTTTACAAAAATCTCTTCGTCATCCACAATCGCAATTTCTATCATATCTCTCCCTACCTCTGTCGAATATTGACTGTTATAATTATAGCATATACGTACTAATAAATCAAGAGAAAAATTCTATTAGAACATAAAATGGGGGGAAGTAAATGTAACTTGAACATCCTTCACCCCCATATAAATATTAGACCTCCTCGGAAACTGGAGAAGTGCCGGATTCTGCAGGATCTTTGGCATATGGCAAAGTGACTCGACCGCAGAAATACTTGATGTATTTCAAGAGAGACACACAAAGCCAAACGCAAAAGAGACAAGGAAGATGGTGCTTCGGAAGTTCCCGGGGAGGTCTATTAAAACCATTTGCACAAGTTTGTTTGCGCACTCAAGTTTACAACTATAAAGTACCCCAGTTATATGCCTTTGGTTGACATAGGAAAGTTCTTCCGCCTAATTCTCCATTAATTATGACCAGGAAAGTCATGATGTTTAACCTCCGATAACTTCAAATTATCTGTAATTTATAAGAAAGAGGTAACAGTATGAGAATTCTTGTAAACAACATTAAAAGCACAAATTCAACATTATTAGTTAGAATGCTAAAAAGAATTACCAAATTTCCTGTTGAGGTATTTGGAAGCGACGTTTCAGAATCAGGATACATTGCTTCAAGTACATTCGTTGACAAATATTTCCAAGCACCTAGTATTGATGATGATACGGCATATCTAAATTTCCTTCAAGATTTGTCCAAGAAATACAAAATTGATTTTATTTTTATTTCAACAGATAAGGAAGTACGATTTGTGGATAAACATAAGGACGAAATAAATATTCCATTTTTTAATTCTCCATCCGAAACAATATCTCTATTTCAAGACAAATTAAATTCAAGCCTAGCTATAAAAGAATTAGGAATTGATGTTCCACCGATTTATTCAAGTCTTTTCGGAAAAGATAAGGTTATTTTTAGAAAAAGGCGTTCTGTATCCAGTGAAGGAATATATATTGTTGATTTATCAAAAGCAGAATACATCGAAAATCATTTTCATGCGGATTGGTTTGCGCAAAAATACATTATGGGTACGACATATATTGTTGATATGTTTGCTGATAGTAATGGAGATCCAAAATTGATATTACCACGTAAAAAAATTGAAACGCAAATGGCTTCTGCATTTAGAAGTCAGATTATAAAAAATGAAAGGTTAATTGATGCCTGCAAGCTAATTTATTCTAAATTTAAAATTCCAGGATTATCAAATATCGAATTTATTGAGAATGATGATGGTTTATTTTTTATAGAAATCAATTTACGAATAGGTGGTTCAGCAACAGCAGGAATAATTGCTTCATTTAATTACATAGAGCAATACTTAGAACATTTCGTTAACGGAACTCATTTAGAAAGTTTAGAAACATATATGGAATGTGTTGCATGGAACTCTATTGTCAGTCGATTTTACGATGAGGTAATTGTTAATAAACGTCAAAAAAACCAAATTTATATATCAAACACCCAAAATGACAAGTAACAGATATGATATGGTTTTTTTATGCGAGGCCTTAAATAACGAGTTTTCCATGTTATACCATTAATTCTTGCCTTTATGCATGAACATTTATCTTTTAATTCGACTGCACATAAAAAGTATTTGTTAGCTTTATCTTCAAAACCAGCTTTTTTCATAACAACATATAAATTGTAGTAAGTTGTGCAGTGTATAAATTTACTTGGTTCTAATTCAATGAGCTCTAAAGCTTTGTTTTCAAGCAGATCCAATCGTATAAATGAATTGTTTTCATAACACCATGCTAGTTTGTTGAGTACAACAGATAATTTATCATATGTCGAAACACTATAAATCTCTGCAATATCAAGATAATTTAAAACTTCTTCTCCATGCTCTCCAGATAAAAGAAGATAACCGGCCAGGTTGTTGTATATACATGACATTCCCTCATTTGTACCTTCCAATAAATTTTTAGCACACATTATCATTTCAATTGCTTTTTTGTGCCTACCTAGGCTTGAAAGAAGTTTTGAGTATGTAATAAGTGATTTGCCCTCTTGCCTATAATCCTTTAGTTTACGAAATATTTTAACACTTTTCTTTGAATTATATATGCATTTAGACGGCTTTTTATATATATTTGTTAATCGTAAGTATATAGGATATTCGTTCTTATGTTTAAATCCATGGATCCGTTTTAATTCCTTGTCGATTTTCCAGCACTCACTGCTATTGCCAAGGGCAATATAGCTGCATAACACCATAAGTTTAAGTTTGATCCATGTTGAACTATAAATTTCTGTTCTATTTAATGCTTTTTTATACAACTCTATTACAGTGTTATGTTCATCAAGAATAGAAAGAAATAAAAGCTTATTCAATAGAAGATCATCATTTTTTTCAATGTCTAACTTCTCTTCCATTAGTTGAATACAGTAATATCCTTCATTATATAAGGAGGCAAGGCAGCATATCTTTAAAATTTTAAAATAAACACTTTTCAATTCGAAAATTTTGTTTTGTGTATTCTGGATTAAAAGATTAAGATAATTCCAGGTATTTTCTCTTGAAATAGTTTTCATAACATTTAATTTAAAATCATCAAGCAATTCAATAATTTTATCAGGCTTATTAATTGCATATATGCGTATGAGCATTTGCCAAGAAAACTGTTTATCTACAACATTGATTTTTTCACAATAATTATCATTATAGAAATCTTCAAGTTTTTTTTGAGTTACTTTATCGATTGCAGTAAAGTTAGAATCACCTGATTTCCAAACATCTAAAATACTTGCATGAGAAATCATTATTATATCGGTATTTTCATTTCTTTTGATTTTTATTGTTTTTGTACTTATTAGTGAAATATATAGTTTTTCTAAAAATTCGAATGGTTTATTCGAGAAATATTTAAGCCAAATATATTCCAATAATAATCTATCTATTATACCACTATGTAAATATAAAATTGATACTATATATTTGGCTTCACAGCATAATTTTTGCAATATCGATAATGTTGGGTCTGGTAATTCCTTATCATGTTTTGGGTTGTCATCATACACTCTAGCATAGTTAATTAAATCCCATAAATTACCGTATGAATGTTCATTATAATGTTTAATGACATTTATAGTAAAATGAATATCTGAAGGATGAACTTTCAAATGAGAGTCGATTATCTCTGGGATGTATTCAACCTTCATTTGTTCCAATTCACATTTATATATATCAGCGCCGGTTTGAGAAAATGAGCGTTGTAAAAAATCTAATTCATCTTCGCTGTGTTTATCTGAAATCGTAAATTCAAATATAAATCCGTGCTTTTGATTTTTAGTATCATTTATCCAATCAAGCAAAAATTTATATGACATATTATCAATATTCTGAATATTGTCAATTATTAATAGCACACGTGTATTTTCAAAAATATAATGAATATAGTCAGCTTTTATGCTTCTCGAAATTATGGAATCATCTCTCTCTAACATATTGTAATCAAAAGTTCCTATTCTGAACAAGCGTTTTGATAATGCCCCCCCAAAATTGGACAAGTTCTTATTAATTGGAGCAGATAGATCCAACTTGTCTATTGTTTCATTAAGCGCCAATTTTTCTAAAAGTTTGTTTTTTCCGCTTATTATATAATTTACAAACATAAATCTATTATCATTAATATCTTTGAAATAGTCATTTGCGGCTTTAAAAATCAAATCTAAATAATTACCTTCGGGTACGTTAGACTCTTTATTTTTAGGTATTGTTTTAATTTGTATAACATTCCAATCAGAAAAGAAATCATTTTTTGAAAGTTTGGTTGAAAAAGTTGATTTTCCATATCCCGTATTGGAGTATACAATGTAAACCTGTGATTTTTCAATTTGGTTTAAGAGATCTATGATTGTTTTTATATCATCATCTCGATCAACGATATCCTCTACATTTTCGATTTCCGTATAATTTTCTATTTTCATAATCCGCGCTCCAAATAAAATTAAAATTCCGACTTGCACATAGCACCTAATTTGCTCGAAAATGGCTATATTACGTTATGTGATTTGTAAAAAATAGTGTTTTTGGTTTTTGAAAATCCTAAATTAGCTATTTTCTGCCTATAAAAATCCCTAAATAAAGTTTATTTTAGGTGCTGTATGCAAGTCGGGATTTTAAAATTAAAATAAGGGAAGGAATAAGTTTGAAAAAAGAAAAATAGGCAAAAAATCGAAAAAAGGGTACAAAAAACTAAGCCTGCTTGCAGACCGTTTTTTCCCTATGACCACCATTAGAACGTCAGTGTGTTCCAAGCACCTGCACACTTAAAGTAAGTCGGTGGTATTCTTATTTAAA
>CAZKHW010000107.1:0-9155 GCA_964552525.1 uncultured Ruminococcus sp.
ACGTCATCAGCGAACTGGACAGATTGTATGTCATTGATCCGCTGTGCGGCATCTACAACCGCAACGGCTTTATCCGCGAGGCGGATACGCTCTACAAGCGTTGTGGCGAAAAGGAGGAATGTCTGCTTATTTCCTTTATCGACATGGACGGTCTCAAGCTGGTCAACGACAACTACGGGCATAAGGAGGGTGACTTTGCGCTCCAGCGGCTTGCAACAGTCATCAAGGACTGCTGCGGTCCGAATCAAATCTGTGCTCGCTTTGGCGGTGATGAGTTCATCATTCTCGGTGCAAGCTGCACAGAGGACGATGCACTGACACTGGAACGGCTGTTCCAGAAACGTCTTGAGGACATCAACCATATCCTGCATAAGCCCTACGAGCTGGGTGCAAGTATTGGTACCTATGTAGAAAAGGTCAAGGACGATGTGCCGCTGTTCAATATGATCAAGGTAGCAGACGAGATGATGTACGAGCGCAAGAAGAAGAAAAAGACTTCGCGCTATCTGCGCAATACCTGATATCAGGAAAGCACTGCCGCTGCGCAGTGCTTTCTTTGAAATCCCCCACAGCAAGGAGAGATACTGATGCAGACCTACGATCTGATCCAGAAAACACGCCGGTCAGAACCGCTTACTCATGACGAGATCACTGATCTTGTCGAAGGATTTACCCGGGGAGAGATCCCCGATTTCATGATGTCCGCCTGGCTCATGGCAGTGTGCTGCCAAGGGCTGAGCGCGGAGGAGACGGTAGCACTCACCCTTGCCATGCGTGATTCGGGCGAATGTCTCGACCTGTCCTCCATTCACGCGACAACCATCGACAAGCACAGCACAGGCGGCATCGGTGACAAGACCACGCTGCTCATTGCGCCGATTGTGGCTGCCTGCGGCGGCTTTGTGCCGAAGATGTCGGGCAGAGGTCTTGGATTTACAGGCGGTACGATCGACAAGCTCGAAAGCATCCCGGGCTTTTCCACGGTAATAGAAAAATCAAAATTTCTCGAAATCACACGAAATATCGGATGCTGCATCATTTCCCAGAGCGGCAGTCTGACACCTGCGGACAAGAAGATGTACGCACTGCGCAATCTGACAGCGACCGTGGACAGCATCCCTTTGATCTGCGCATCGATCATGTCCAAAAAGCTCGCGCTTGGTGCGGACTGCATCCTGCTCGATGTGAAGTTCGGCAGTGGTGCTTTCATGAAAACGCCCGAGGATGCGCTGACACTTGCGCGCCTTATGGTGGAGGTCGGCAAGCAGGCAGGTCACAATTGCCGCGCGGTCATCACCGACATGAATGCGCCGCTTGGGGCGGCTGTCGGCAATGCCCTGGAGGTGCAGGAGGTCATCCGGATGCTCCGCGGCGAGTGCCGGAACTCGCTCACCGACCTTGCGGCGGCACTCGCCGCACAGATGCTCGTCATGTCCGGCAAGGGCGATGTCGTCACCTGCCGCCGTATGGCGGAGCGTGCCATCGAATCGGGCGAGGCACTGGAACGCCTTCGCAGGATGATCGAGGCGCAGGGCGGCGATCCGCGCATCTGCGATTCCCCCGGGCTGCTCCCCAAGGCTGCTGCCGCCCACACGGTTACTGCCATGCGCCGAGGATTTGTCACACGCATCCAGAGCGAGGAGGTCGGACTTGCCTGTCTGACCCTTGGTGCTGGCAGAACTGCCGGCAGCGACCAGCCCGATCCCGGAGCAGGCGTGAAGTTTCATCGGCATATCGGTGATTCCGTTTCACAGGGTGATCCCCTCTGCACCGTGTACGGCAAACATGCCGCGCTGTGTGAAGCTGCCGCCCAACGCCTGCAAGCTGCCATCGAGATCAAGGATGCCCCGGCTGCCGTGCATCCGATGATTTACCGGATCATTGACTGATACTATACTGAAACAGGAGGTCATCCCATGCTCAAAGGAAAATGCGTTGTGCTTGCCGTTACCGGGAGCATTGCTGCCTATAAGATCGCCAATCTCGCGCGGATGCTCATGAAACTCCATGCCACTGTGCATGTCCTCATGACACAGAATGCAACCAATTTCATCCACCCCATCACACTGGAAACACTCACGCAGAACAAGGTGCTCATTGACACGTTCGACCGGAATTTTCAGTACAGTGTCGAGCATGTCGCGCTTGCCAAGGCGGCGGATGTTGTGCTGATCGCGCCTGCCTCGGCGAATGTCATCGGCAAGATCGCCAACGGCATCGCTGACGACATGCTCACCACTACCGTGATGGCATGTCCGTGCAAAAAAATCGTCTCCCCTGCCATGAATCACAACATGTTCCACAACCCCATCGTGCAGGACAACATCAAAAAGCTTGCATCCTACGGATACGAAATCGTTGCCCCCGATACGGGAATGCTCGCGAACGGTGACATCGGGGACGGGAGAATGCCCGAGGAATCCGTCCTGCTCGACTACATCCTCCGGGAAATTGCGTGTGAGAAGGATCTTGCCGGAAAGCGGATTCTTGTCACCAGCGGCGCGACCCGGGAATCCATTGACCCGGTGCGTTTCATCACCAACCATTCTTCGGGACGCATGGGTGTGTCCCTGGCAAGAGCTGCCATGCTCCGCGGTGCGGATGTGACCCTTGTGGCGGCGCACATGGAGGTTGCTCCGCCGCCGTTCGTCCGGATCGTGCCTGTGACCTCGGCGCAGAGCATGTTCGATGCTGTGACAGAACGTGCGAGAGATATGGACATCATCATCAAGGCGGCGGCTGTAGCAGATTATACGCCGGCTGAAACGGCTGACCAGAAGCTCAAAAAGCAGGAAGGAGCGATGTCCATTGCGTTGAAACGGACGCAGGATATTCTCCAGTTTCTCGGTGACCACAAGCAGCCGGGGCAGTTCCTGTGCGGCTTTTCGATGGAGACAGAGCATGTCCTTGAAAACTCTCGCAAAAAGCTCCTTGCCAAGCATGCGGATATGATCTGCGCCAACAGCCTTTCCGCCGAGGGAGCAGGCTTTGGGACGGACACGAACATCATCACCCTCATTACCGCCGATTCTGAGGAGGCACTGCCCATTCTGAGCAAGGACGAGGCGGCGCACCGCATCCTCGATGCCATAAAGTGCCGTATGGCGTGAAAGATAAAATCAACCCGGAAACGGATCTGATGATCGTTTCCGGGCTTGTTTTTTTATGGTATCTGGAATTACAGCTTTAAGCCGTCAAAGTACTCTTTGAGCACCGACGCGGAGTGACCGAACTTGTCCATCTCCTCATCCGTAAGATTTAGCTCTAAAATCTCCTTGACACCGTTGCGTCCGATAATGCACGGCACACCGATGAACACATCGCGCTCACCGTATTCGCCGCACATTTTCGCAGAGACGGTCAGCACCGAGTTCTCATCGCCCAAGATCGCATTGACGATCCGCGTGATCGCCATGCCGATGCCGTAGTAGGTCGCGCGTTTTGCCTCAATGATCTTGTAGGCAGCCGTGCGCACCTGATCCTCGATCTTCTTCATGTCATCGATGCAGTAGGAATTGCGCGAATCTTCAAGAATTGCCATCACGGGCTTGGTGGCAAACATCACCTGCGAGAACGGTACAAACTCGCTGTCGCCATGCTCGCCGATGACGTAGGCGTGGATGTTTCTCGGGTCTACCATGAAGTAGTCGCCGATCAGATACCGCAGACGTGCGGTATCCAGCGAAGTGCCCGTTCCGATGACACGCGATGCGCCAAAGCGCGACAGTTCATAGGTCACACGCGTCATGATGTCCACCGGATTGGTGGCAACCAGAAAGATGCCGTCAAATCCGGAGCGCACGACCGGTGTTACGATGCTGCGGAACACCTCCACATTGCGCTGGAGCAGATCCAGGCGCGTTTCGCCTTCCTTCTGCGCAACGCCTGCGGCAATGACCACGATATCCGCATCATGGCAGTCCTTGTAATCGCCTGCGTAGATCTTCATGCTCGTCTTGGCGAAGGCAAGACCGTGGTTGAGATCCATCGCCTCTCCCTGCGCTCTGACCTTGTTGACATCGATCAGCACCAGCTCATTGCATGAGCCGCCCTGGTTCACAAGTGCATAGGCAAAGCTCATGCCCACCATGCCTGTACCGATCAGCACGACCTTTCGGCTTTCTGAATTCATGTTCATTTCCTCCCTGCATGTACAAAATATCTGTTATACTATGATGTTGCCCACAGCACTGGTTGTTATGCAGATCACTCCGCCGACCGTAGTATCTGTTCGGCAGCCTCCTCAGAGCTGATCTCGCCGTCCGTGAGCGCACCAATGCAATCCGCAGCGCGCTCGAGAATATCCAGACAGAATGCAACCTGTTCGCCGACATCGGACGCTTTCGCGCAGCCGTCACCGTAATACTGCCCCAGACGGCAGACCATGATATGCTCTGTCACATCCAGAAACAGTGCTCCGGTCGGCAGGAGCATATTGACCATATTGCAAAGCTCCAGCACCTCCTCGAAGCTATCCTCCGGAATGTCGAAGTCAAGCCCTGCCAGCACAACGATACCGCCGTTATTGGCATCGATCTGGAGCAATGCGCCCTCGATCTCGCTCTCAAGCGAAACGCCGCTTTCGTAGCAGCCGTCCTGCTCGCAGTACTCCCACTGATTTTCCTCAAAGAACGCCTGAACAGCGCGTGTATTTGCATCCATTCTGCATACCTCCGTGATTTAAGAGACCTCCCCCGAAACGGAGGAGATCCCCATTCTGATTCTGTTTTTTGGCAATCAGCCCTCAGCACCTGCTCCAGCAGCCATGCCCTGTGCTGCGGCAGCCTCAGCAGCAGCCTCAGCGGCTGCGATCTGCTCCTCAAGCGTCGGCTCACCCTGTACATTGGGGGTAATCTGTCCCATCTCTGCCATCAGACGCTGCAGCTCGGTGTCCACCTTGGTATCGGTCTGAATCTGTTCGAAGGTCTCGTAATCCTTCTGGGCAACAGCACCTGCCATCTCGGCAAACGCCTCTGCCTCTGCCTCCTTCTGGAGCACTCTCTGCTCCATGCGGTTGAACTTCTCAAAGCTGCTGGAGGTGTCGATACCGCCAATGGTCTGTGCAAGGCTCTTCTGGGTATCCGCCATCTGGGAACGAGCGATCAGCATTGCCTGACGGCTCTTTGCCTCTGCCATCTTCGCCTTGAGGGTCTCGACCTGGGTCTTGATCGCCTCCGTCTGGTTGGAGATGGTATCGTGCATCTCCTTATACGTTGCGACCTCATCATCTGCCTTGACCTTCTGGGCAAGGGCACGCTTTGCCAGATCCGTATTGCCGGATGCAAGGGCAGCTCTTGCCTTAGCCTCCCAGTCTGCGGACTTTCTCACTGCATCGTTGAGCTGTTTCTCCGCCATGCGCTCGCTGGCTACCGCCTTGCCGAGTGCCTGCACAGACTTCTGAAGCTCCTTGTCCATATCCATGATGATCTGCTTTACCATCTTCTCCGGATCTTCTGCACGATCGATCAAGTCATTGACATTCGACTTGAAAATATCACTGATTCGGGAAAAAATCCCCATAGTACTCTCCTCCGTTCATGCTGCGTTTCGTAAACTGGATAGAATTTGCACACCTCACAAATCCCTATTGTTATCATATCATAAATATGCGAAAACGTCAAGTTTTTTTTCGTGAAATCTCTCTAAAACAGCAAAGACTTCCTCAAAGCTCGAACACCTGCCTGATGCTGTCATAGTGCAGGAAGATGCCCTGTGCGGCAAGCGATTCGATTTCTGCCTTATCCGCAAGGCGAAAACCCTGCATTTCGCAAAGCTGAGGGGTCACGTCCGTTTCGTCAAAATCCAGGACAAAGCGATAGATATCCACGAAATAGTTATCGCCCTCACTCTCGCGCCGATAGCTGAACAGGTAGCCGCCCTCAGCGTCTGACACATCCAATCCGGTCTCCTCAAACACTTCACGCTTGACGGCATCCTCGGAGCTTTCCCCTGCCATGACACCGCCGCCGGAGACCTCCCACCAGCCCGGTGCCCAATGCTTGTCAAGAGCACGCTGGGTAATGAGGAACTTCCCGTCCGGCCGGCAGATCACGCCAAGTACCGTGAGATGGTAGTCTCCCGGCTGCATGGTGAAGTCGTTGCGCTGCATGGTTCTGCCTGTGCGCTGTTTGTTGACATCGTAAATATCCCAGTATTCCATTTATTTTTCCTCCGTATGCGGTTTGTTTTTCTTATATTATTGTATCATATGTGGGAGATTTTGTCAATAGCCGTTCTCGGGATTTCATTTTGTTGCCTTTCATTGTGAGTTCCAAGCAAGAGCCGCACCGCGCCAGCTTTGCCCTCTGCCGTCAGGCAAAGGACATTGCGACACCAGAACCTGATTTATCCTTACCGTCAACTCGCCAGCGTGGTCTACCACGTCTTGCAAAGCAATTAAAAATATGCTATAATTTTTTTGAAAACCGATGTCACTTTTTTCGATTTCTCTTGTCTACATTATATGAAAGCACCATGGGCTTTTCAATTCTTGAAAGGAGGCGGGCTATGACGGACAGTGAACTGCGCTCGCTTATCAGGCGTGATCCTGGGCAAGGCTACCGTGCGCTGTATGATACGTATGCCAATTACGTGTATGCCGTAATTGCCCGTATCCTAGCCAATTCCGGAACACGTGAGGATATCGAGGACTGCCTTGTGGAGACGTTCACAGAGGTAATGCAGCAGCTCGGCAGCATCCAGGGAGACTCGATCAAAGCATACCTCAGCACAGCGGCGCGTAACCGCGCACTCAACTACTGCTCCCATCTGCGGCGAATACAGAATAATACCGTCGCCCTCGATGCGGTGCAGGAACCGAGCGTCAGCCATGTGCAGGAGAATTTGGAGGAAAAGGCGCTGCACCGCCAGCTCCTGACCGAGATCACGGCACTTGGCGAACCGGATTCGACCATCCTGATCCAGAAATATTACTACGGCAGAAAAATGAAGGAGATCGCCCGGATGGTCGGGCTTTCCACAAACACAGCACAGGCACGGTGCAGCAGAGCGTTGAAACGCCTGCGCACAAAGCTGAAAGATTGGAGGTAGCCCCATGCGTAAAAAAGACATCATCAGGCGTCTGCGCAGTGACGATGACGAGCTAATTACACAGATCAGCCAGGCATATCCCGGACTGACCAAGGAGCAGACCGAACGCCTGTACCAGCGCATCCGACAGAATCTGAATATAAGGTGTGCACAGAAGTTCACCGCAGCACCCGAGATCCACAGAACCGCCAGACATGTGCGGCAGCCCCGGCATTCCTACTTCTGGTTCGAGAATGTTGCTGCTTGTGCAGCGTGCATTCTGGTGATCGGCACAACGCTTGCCGGGCTGTTCTGGATGAAAGCCAATGGCCCTGCCCTGCCGCCGCGCACCGAAACGATCTCTGCCGCCGACAGTGTACTGACACCGGATCCATCCCCCGGAGATATCGGGAAACGCTATGCTGCAGAGCATCTCACAAGCTCCGGGACACTCTGGGTGACGGTCACGGATGCCGCCTGGGAGGACGAACGCTGCCGCGTCACCGTTCTGCTCGAGAGCAAACGCGCCGTTTCTATCGCCGATGAAACGATGGGCGAGCCGGAACTGTTCTTTGCCGAGAATTTCCTGCTCACAAGTCCGACTTCCATTTGCAGACCCTGCAACTTTGAGACGGACGGCGAGGTAGGAGAGCTTCCCAACACCATCGTGCTGGCATCCGGCAAGTCCTGCACCGTCACGCTTTGGTACAACGCAGACCCGTCCACACACTGGCGTTTTGCGCCGATCAACAACCGGATCTTTACATCCATAAAATAGGAGGAATCACCATGAAGTATAAACGAGCCATCTCCATCCTTGCCGCCGCAGCATTCCTGCTGTGCGGCTGTGATGCCAAGCCCCGTACCGACCAGTCCTTTAATACCACGCAGGCAGAGAACCAGTCACAGGAGGACGGCGGGATCACGCCGGTTTCTGCGGCTGACGATACCCTCACCACGGTGGCTAAGATCGAGCCGATGACACTGCCCGGCAACATCAGCTTCTACACGCTCCAGAAAACGGACAGCGGCTACTGTGCCATCGACGGTGAAAATTACCATGAATCCTACACCATCCACACCTTTGACGACATGCTGGAAAACCATTCGCAGGTGGAGCTTGCAGCACTTTCGCCCCATGACGGCTATTATCCCGGGCAAGCCCTGTTCTCGGTCGGGGAGGATGCCATCCACGCTCTGACCATTATGGAAAATCACAGCAACATGGAGCCGCCTCAGGAGGGCGATGATATCGAGAGCTTCGATTTTGATGCGTACTATGCCGAGTGGGACAGCGAATACTACTTGTGTACCTATGCACTGGACGGCACACTCTCGAGCAAGGTGCAGATCGAGGGGCTGGAGCAGTATCAGGATGCCAATGGCTATGACAGGTTCAACGGTATGTACTGCGAGGGCGATCTGGTTTATCTGACCTTTTATGATTACGAAACCATCGTGCGGATCAACCCGGACGGCACGCTGACCGAGACCTACACGGGGGACACAAATCAATATACTCAAAATATGCCGATCCTGAAGGATCGGGATGGTAAGCCGTTTCGGTTCAATTATTCCGTCACGGGACGTACTGCTGAGGACTACGGGATGGAGATCAGCATTTCGGAATTTGATGCCCAGTCCGGAAAGCCCGGTGAGGCATTCTTCACCACAAATGATCCCAGCTATACGGATAATATGTTCTCCGGCGGATGCGGAGACTATCGGTGCTTTATCAATACCGAATCCCAGCTCATGGGCATCCGGGATGACGGTACGGCAGAGCCGGTCATCGACTGGGAGGCATCCGATCTCCCCGTGATGTCGGTGATCCCGATGGCGGACGGGAGCTTTCTTGGCATGCCCTATATGTATCAGGAGAACTTTGAGGGGACATATCACATAGTGCGCAAGCATGCCTCAGAGATCTCTGAGACCAAGACCATCACCATCGGCATGCTCGGCTACAATTATATCAAGGACTGGATCCAGGACTTCAACCGTTCCCAGAGTGAGTACCGCATTGATACAATTATCTATAAGAACTCCGATGGAAGTGATTATGGTGGTATTGGCAAGGATGACGCGGTTGACAAGCTCAAGATGGATGTCATCAGCGATAATGC
>CAZKHW010000108.1:0-9125 GCA_964552525.1 uncultured Ruminococcus sp.
GCTGCGCACCGCCGCCGCCCAAGGCTGCCGCCTTTGGAAACCGCTTTTTTGAAAAATTGATTTTCGTGCAAATTTTTATAAAAATTTCTGACTAGCAAAACCAGATCAGATACGCCCCGATCACATTGATCGCCAGATTGGCACATCCGTGGACAAGCCAGCTTGCCTTGATGCTGTCAAAGCGGTCACAGATGAGCTGCATCACCGCACCGACTGCCGCAAGTCCTGCCGTGAGCAGTACAAGCATCCCGAAATTCACCCAACTGCCCATGATACCGATATGATACAGCGCAAACATCAGCGAGGCAAACGCGATTCTCCAAGGGTATGGGATCTGCTCCGGGAGGGAATGCCCCAGAAAACCGCGGAAAAACGCCTCCTCCAGAAACGAATTGACGATGGCAATGTACCCGAACACGAACAGGCAGTTCTCCTTTGTCAGATGCTCCTTCGCCATCAGGCGTTCCCGGATCAGGGACAGATCCAGAAAATTTCGCAGCAGCAAAAATCCCAGAAATACGCCTGCAAACATCACCCCCATCAGAATCAGCAGCGTCTTTGCCGGTTTCATTCTGCGCAGGAAGATCACCTCCTGCGGTACACGATGCGTCACCCCACAGGCAATGCCGATGATGACTGCTGTCAGGAGCAGCTTGATAAGACTTTTGACCAGATAGCCCGGCTGCACAACAGATTCTACGAGGGTCATGACCGTAAGGTAGCCTGCCGCCGCCAACAGCGGCAGCAGGAGCTGTCTGACCTTCATCACACGTCTTTACCGCGCAGATCGATCACCGAGGGCGCATTTCTGCGATTCCGGAGATTTTCCTCCTTGCGGAGCCTTCCCTGCCGGATGAGGTCATAGACACGGCTGCGGTCGGCATTGGCAAGTGCTTTTCGGTATTCGCCGAGATTTTCGATGAGAACATCCAGCTCCTTGAGCAGGCTCTCACGGTTCTCCATAAACAGATCCGTCCACATCTCCTCGTTCATGGTCGCAATGCGCGTCATATCGTGGAACGAACCGCCCGAAAAGCCGCTTTCCAGCTCAATCACAGGGCTTTCCACATAACTTGACGACACCACATGCGCAAGCTGCGAGGTGTAGGCGATCATGCGGTCATGCATTTCCGGCGTGGTGATGACAAACCGCCGGAATCCGATCTGGTGCGCCACATTCCGCACCTGCGCGATCACATACTTCGGCGTTTCCGGAAGAGGGGTCATGATGAAGTTCGCCCCCTGGTAGAGATCCTCGTCCGACACATCGTAGCCGGCACGCTCTTTGCCTGCCATCGGGTGACAGCTCAGATAGTGTGCGCCGCGTGGCTGACAGATATCGTGCATTTCCTGCGGCAGATCGGTCTTGACACCACTCACGTCAATGATGATCGTGCCCTCGCTGATGGTCTGCACATGCTCGTGCATCCACTGGCGGATATGACCGGGATACAGGCACATGACGATCATGTCATAGCTGCTGCAATCCTCTCCTGCAATGCCATCGATGACATGCTCCTCCTCGGCTTTCTTTGCCACAGCGCGGGTACGGTTCCAGCCGTAAACGCTGTGCTCGGTATAGGCGTGAAGTGCCTTGGCGATCGAGCCGCCGATCAGTCCAAGACCTACGATCATAATTTTCATGTTCAGTCCCTCGTTTCTGGTTTTACTACCGATCCCTTTCCGTTCAGACAAAAATCGCCCGAACAGAAAGGGATCACATGCGATGGTAATCTGCATTTCGGGAGAGCCAAAGCCCTCCCGAAACACCGGATCATTCAGCCGGAACCAGTCTTACAATACGATATCCGCTGCTTTTTTTCTCAATGGTGGCCTGCATGGTCTTGGTGTTGCCCTCGGTGAAGTTCCGGGAATGCTCCTGCCAATCCGCAACATCACTGTTGTACACGACCGTGACCTCATAGGTATCGCCGCTGCGCTTGACGTTCTGGATCTCCGGAGAATAGGAGAAGATCATCGGAGCAGTCGGTACATTATAACATCCTGTGGTCTCGTCATAGACGAAGGATTCCCCTGCTGCATGGAGCGTACTGAGCTTGGTCTGCACATCCACGCCGAACATCTGTCTGCCGCGCTCAAGGATGTCCTCTGCCGGAACTGCGATCATGTCAAACGTTTCGGTATAACCGGAAAGATCATCATGCATCAGGATGTCCACGATCGCCGCAGAAAGTGCGCCGTCTGCGGTCAGCTCCGCCGGTTCATTGAACGCCGGAACATCAACGACCGCCACCGGATACAGTGCCTGCTGGAGCTGATTTTTGAGCGAACCGCCGCCAAAGAACATGCCTGCCGCCTTGGCAATGCCGGATGCCACGGTAATCAGACCGACCAGCGCGAGCACAAAGACCAGAACGCCTGCGATAAAATACGAATTTCTGCTAAGGGAACGAGGTTTTGCGCCGCTCTCCTCACCGGGCTGGGGAATCGGCTCTGCCTTCATCTCGGCAATCTCCTCAGCACTCTCATCGAATGCCTCACGGAAAAAGCTGTTATCAGACTTTTTTTGGGGGACTTGAAGATCCGGATCATTCTCGAACTCCTCCATGATCTCGTCAAGCTCCGGATCTCGGAAGTCCGCCAAAGAGCCGTAATTCTCAGAATCCTCTGACGAATCAGAATCCGCCGCCGTCACATCACTGTCCGCAAAGTTCTCTTCCGCGAGGTCCTGTTCAGCAAACTTCTCAAAGTCCTCATCGTCAGGCGTATCCTCATCATATGCATCCTCATCGAACGTGTCCTCTCCGTCTGTCTCATCCTGTGCGGCATTTTTTTTGCCAAAGAGATTCTTGAAGAACGAAACGATCGGATTGTCCCGTTTCTCCTCGATCTCTTCTTCATCATCAAGATAGTGCAGTCCGGAAGTTTCTCCCTCAAAGGCAGCATCGTCCTCGTCAAACTCCGCCTCGTTATCATCATAGGTATCTTCACCGTCTGCCATGTGCTGCATCGGTACTGATGCAGGCGCATCATTAAACCAGCGCGGACGCTCTGTCTCCTCGGGGATCTCGTCCTCGTCCGGCACTTCCGGCTCATCCTCAACGCCCAAAACCTGATGCAGGTAGGCGAAAATACTGTTGTTCTCCTTCTGCTTTGCCCCTGCGGACGGCTCGGATTGCTCCAGATCACTGATCATATCGTCGATCTCCTCCGAACTCGGCGGCGGAATGATCGGCGTTTCCTCCAGTGTGCGTTTCTTGAGCTGCTCACGGATCTTCTCAGCACGGGAGCGCACGATGGCTTCACGCTCTGCATCCGGCTCAGGTTCCTCGGGCGGCTGATACGGAGCATTGCCCACATCCGGCGGCAGCTCGTCCGGCACGTTGATGTGCGGAATACGCCGCTTGGGCGCCTCGGTCGGTGCAGGAATACTGCGTGCGCCGGAGTTTCTGCGCCTTCTGCGCTTTTTGCTCTTGCCGTCAATGTCCATGATCTGGTTCGGACGGCGCTCGGCATCCGGTGCCGGAAGCGTACTCTCATCAAGACGGTCATGCATGCGGATGGCAGGATCGGCAGACGGTCCATCGGTAAAATGGCTCACCGGATCCGGCTCTACCACAGGCTTGATGTGCGGTGCCGGAATACTCCTCCTGACAGGCTCCGGCGGTCGGCGATAGCTCTTATTCACGCCCTTGGCGATGGCTTCGGCGCGTCCTCTTGCTTCATCGCTGGCAGGCTTGGGCTCCTTGCGGGTAGACTTTGGCTCCTTGGGGGCAGGCTGCCCGTCCTTCGCATCAATCTCCTTGATGAGGCTGTCGAGCAGGTTATCAATCTGTTTACTCATAGACGACTCCTTGATTCCGGCAGTTTCTTAGGACACTGCCTGTCTTGGCTCAGCGGATCTGTCCGGTTCCGCTGATACGATACTGCATAGTGGTAAGCGCCAGCAGTCCCATCGGACCTCTGGCGTGGAGCTTCTGGGTAGAAATGCCGATCTCTGCACCGAATCCGAATTCCTCTCCGTCCGTGAAACGGGTCGAGGCATTGACATACACCGCCGCCGAATCCAGATGATTCTGGAAATACTCCGCATGCTCCATGCTCTCGGTCACGATGCTCTCAGAATGGTGGGTCGAATACTGTAGGATATGAGAAACTGCCGTTTCCACGCTGTCAACGACGCGGATCGCGATCTCGTACCCGAGGTATTCGGTTGCCCAGTCCTCCTCGGTTGCAGGGATCACACAGTCTCCCAGGATCTTCTGCACAGTCTCGTCACCGTGGATGATGACCTCGTGGGCGTCAAACGCCTTCTTGACCGCAGGAAGGAAACGCTCGGCGATGTCCTGATGCACCAGCAGCGTCTCGATGGCGTTGCATACCGAAGGTCTCTGTGTCTTGGCATTATCGGCGATCGCAACAGCCATGTCGAGCTTTGCGGATGCATCCACATACACATGGCAGTTGCCTGCCCCCGTCTCGATCACCGGAACGGTCGCCTGCCTGACCACAGCCTGGATCAATCCTGCGCCGCCGCGCGGAATGAGAACATCCAGATAGCCGTTCAGACGCATCATATCGGCTGCCGTCTCGCGGTCAGTCTTTTCCACAAGCAGCACCAGATCTGCCGGAAATCCCACACTGACAAGTGCCTCCTGCATCACCTGCACCAAACAGGTGTTGGAGTGGATCGCCTCCTTGCCGCCGCGCAGGATGGTCGCATTGCCTGCCTTCAAACACAAAACGGCTGCATCGACCGTCACATTCGGACGGCTCTCAAAGATGATGCCGATCACGCCCATCGGCACACGCACCTGACGAATGCGCAGACCGTTCGGGCGAAGCCATCCGGAGATCTCCTCACCGATCGGATCGGGGAGGGCACGTACCTTCAGGACTGCTGCAGCGATGGCGGAGATCCGCGCTGCATCCAGACGAAGCCTGTCCTGCATCGAAGCAGACATGCCGTTCTCCCGAGCATTCTCCATATCCTTGTCATTGGCAGTAATGATGCGCTCTGCATTCTGAACGAGTGCCTCCGAAATAGCAGTGAGTGCGGCATCCTTCTCTATCGTGCCTGCACCTGCAATAGAACGGCTGGCAATCTTTGCCCGTGTGCCAAGTTCTTCCATATACTTCATACTTGTCCCCTCCTGGTCAGTGTTTTGCAGGGAAATAGGTTCCCAGCGGTTCTCCGTCAAACAATCTGTACAGATCCTCCGGATCTCTGCCGTTCATGATGACCATATCCACCCCTGCTGCTGCCGCGATCTTTGCGGCATTGATCTTGGTCGCCATGCCGCCGGAGCCGAACGCACTTCCAGCACCGCCAGCGATTTTCTCGATATACCCGTCAATTTCCTCCACGACCGGAATGATCTTTGCATTGGGATTCGTGTGCGGATCGCCGTCATAAAGTCCGTCGATATCTGACAGAATGATAAGTGCCTGCGCTCCCGAAATGGATGCCACGACTGCCGAGAGCGAATCGTTCTCGCCGATCTCCAGCTCCAGCTCATCAATGGCAACGGTGTCGTTCTCATTGACGATGGGGATGCAGTTGAGCCGCGTCAGCGCATCAATCGCATTGCGGACATTGTTCACGCGGTCGGGAGTACTGATAATCGTCTTGGTCAGCAGAATCTGTGCAACCGTGACGGAATATTTCGAGAACATCTCATCATAAATATGCATCAGCTCACACTGACCGACCGCCGCAGCCGCCTGCTTGCCCGGCGTGTCCTTGGGACGCTCCGGCAGATTGAGCTTGCCCGCACCCAGCCCGACTGCACCGGATGACACCAGGATCAGCTCATGTCCGGCATTCTGGATGTCAGCCAGAACGCGCGTCAGGTTCGTCATACGGCGAATGTTGAGCTTGCCGGTCTTGTGCGTCAGCGTGGATGTGCCAAGCTTAATGACGATGCGTTTTTTATTGCGAATGTCGATTGCCATACTATACCCTCTCTTTTAAGAACGGATCTTTTTCAATTTACCTTGTTGGTCGGATGTCCCTCCAGCCAATTGCGCAGGTTATCCGCCACAATGCCTACCAGGCGTTCCCTGGTCTCCTGCGCTGCCCACGCAATGTGGGGTGTGATGATGCAGTTTGGCGCAGTTTTCAGGGGTGTGTCCGGGGACATCGGCTCTGTCACGAGGACATCCGTGCCGTAACCAGCCAGCCTGCCCTCGGAAAGCGCATCAGCGACCGCCTGTTCATCGGCAATACCGCCGCGTGCGGTATTGATGACGAATGCGGACGGTTTCATCAGTGCCAGATTCGGAGCGTTGAGGAGATTCGCTGTCTCCCCGGTCAGCGGACAATGCACCGTAAGAACATCCGCCTCGCGGAACGCCTCCTCCCTTGTGACCAGCCTGAACGGACAGTTGGCAGGGACAGTACGGGTATTGACGATCACGCGCATTCCCAAAGCATCGGCGACCCTTGCCACGCCGCGTCCGATGCTGCCGTAGCCGATGACAGCCATCGTCTTGCCGTACAGCTCCCGGGTCGGAAACGGGAAATACGAAAATGTCTCACTGCGCTCCCACGCACCGTCTGCAACCGCCTTTTCATAGCGCGGAAGATTTTCCGCAAGGCTCAGCAGCAGTGCAAAAGTGTGCTGGATCACGCCCTGTGTCGAGTATTCCCCGGCATTGCACACCGTAATGCCGCGTGCCGTTGCCGCCGGAATGTCAATGTTGTTGTAGCCTGTTGCAAACAGACCAATGTATTGAAGATTGGGACATTGCTCCATGACCTCGGCGGTGATGGGCGTCTTGTTGACGAGGACGACCTGTGCATCCCCGATCTTCGCGGCAGCCTCCTCCGGACGTGTCAGTCCGCAGCAGATCACCTCACCAAATTCCTCAAATGCCGAAAAGCCCATATTCACAGCCGACATGGTACTCCAGTCGGGAATGACGATCTTCATGCCTCGTCCTCCGCCTCTGCCTCCTCCTCGGATGTGTCGGCAGCTGGTGCAGTCTCCTCTTTCTCGCGGTCAACCGTCTGGGACAGGATCGCTGCAAGGAGGAGTGATACGCCCTCAAACACGCCAACAGTATAGAAAAAGGTCTGATTGTCCGACAGATACGGCAGAAGCGTACACGGCAGCGCGATCGCCAAAATCAGGTGGTGACTCTTGCGGTAACGGATGAACTGCATGCCAAACACCAGCAGTGCCAGCAATGCAAGGATAATGTGCATGGTCATACTGATCGGAAAAAACGAATTGTCCATAAAAATTCAATGCCTCCTGAAATTTCGGGCAGCACATAGAAACCTCCCGTGCGTGCCATTATAAATATTCAACTTATATTATAGCACAAACCCGGAGGGATTGCAAGCCCTCCGGGAAAATTCTTCATGTGAACATTTTAGAACCCGTCTTCACAAGGGACGTGAGCAGATTTTCGAGCAGATTTGTGCCGTATCAACGGACGAAATCCGCAGGAATACTGTATGTATTGCAAGGATTTCGGACTAAGATACGGTGCAAAGATGCCGAAAAGCTGCCTTGGCATCTTGTGAAGACGGGTTCTTATGTCAAAAAGGGGTACATTATTTCCCCTGCGACCGGTACAATCCGGCATAGAATCCGCCTGCCTGCATCAGCGATGCATGATCGCCCTGCTCGATGATATTGCCGTCACGCATCACTAAGATATGATCCGCCGAACGGATGGTACTGAGCCGATGGGCGATAATAAAACTCGTCTTGCCGCGCATGAGTTTCTCGAATGCACGCTGGATGCGGTGCTCCGTGCGAAGGTCGATGGAGCTGGTCGCCTCGTCAAGGATCAGCATAGGCGGATCAAGCAGCATGATCCTTGCAATGCACAGGAGCTGCTTCTGCCCCTGTGACAGCCCCGAGCCGTCCGAGATCACGGTGTCATACCCCTGCGGCAGCCGCTTGATGAAGCTGTGCGCATGCGCCTCCCTTGCGGCAGCCTCGATCTCCTCACGGGTCGCATCGGGCTTGCCATAGGCAATGTTTTCGGCAACTGTCCCGGTAAAGATCCACGTTTCCTGCAAGACCATCCCGAAGTGCCGCCGCAGATCCTCACGGGTCATATCGCGCGTGGAGATGCCGTCAATGGAGATCGTACCGCCCTCGATCTCATAAAAGCGCAGCAGCAGGTTGATAATGGTAGATTTGCCGCATCCGGTCGGCCCGACAATGGCAATGCGCTGCCCCGGTTCGGCATGCATCGAGAAATGCCGGATCAAGGGCTTGTCCGGTGTGTAGGAAAAGCACACATCCTCAAAGGTGATGCTGCCCTGTACATCACCGGTCGGTGCACAGTCCTCCGCAGGCTCCGGCAGCTCATCGAGAACAGCGAACACGCGAACGGCACACGAGACGGCATTCTGAAGCTCTGCAACCACACCGGAGATCTCATTGAACGGCTTGGTATACTGGTTCGAGTACGCCAGAAAGCTTGCGAGATTTCCCACGCTCATCGCGCCGATCCACGGCAGCGTACCGATGATCCCGAGCGCGCCGAAGGTTCCCACCGCCGCATAGATCAGCCCGTTGACAAAACGCGTGGACGGGTTCGAGATCGAGGAGTAGAACGTCGCCTTCTGTCCGGCACTGCCAAGTGCCTGGTTGACCGCAGCAAAGCGCGTCTCGGCTCTGTCCTCGTATGCGAACGCCTTGACGATCTTCTGATTGCCCACAAGCTCCTCTGTCAGGGCACTCAGCTCGCCGCGCAGCTCGGACTGCCGGGTGAATGCGCTGTGAGATGCCGCCGTGATGCGGGCAGCCACCAGCAGCGAGATCGGGGTGAGCAGTACCACAAGGAGCGCGATTTTTACATTGATCGTAAGCATGAATACCAGCGTCCCCACGATCGTGACCACGCCCGAAAAGAGCTGCGCAAATCCCTGTAGCAGTCCATCGGACAGGATCTCAATGTCCGGAACGACACGTGCGATCAGATCACCGCGTGCATTGCGGTCGATGTAAGAGATGGGCAGGGTCTGGAGCTTTGCCTCAAGCTCCGCACGCAGGTCGCGCACCGTTCCAAAGGCAAGACGATTGATGCAAAGCCCTTGCAGCCACTGGAATACGGCGCTCACAACAACGATCACCGCAAGCTCTGCCACAACGATCAAAATGGCTGTCATGTCGATGCGTCCGGCACTCAGTGCGGTT
>CAZKHW010000109.1:0-9036 GCA_964552525.1 uncultured Ruminococcus sp.
CCCCTGCCCCCTCCCCAGAGGGGAGGGGGTGAGAGTGGCGGTGCTGCGCACCGCCACCGCCCAAGGCTGTCGCCTTTGGAAACCGCTTTTTTGGAAAATTGATTTCCGTGAAATAGCCGCACGAAAACCGTTTTTTTGAGAAATGATTTTCTGTATAAATTAGAACTTCTCCGGTTTTCGAGGAGATCTAGTCCATAATGCGAAGTTCCGTTCCCTTGCTCCAGAGCAGTACGGCATTGTCTTTGACACTTTGCAATTCTGTCTGCCCCATGGATTCCAGATCCTCATACTTCCCTGTATAATAATACACATAATCCACCGTATCTGCACCTCTGTCCGCATAGCAGAGCGTATACTCCGAAAAGACATCCTCACTTGTGAAGATGCTGTCCCAGACAGTCTCCTCCATGGTGTAGAACAAATAATGGATCTCCTGCGTTGCTTCCTGCACGATCACGCGCTTGACTTCAAAGCCGCTGGATCTGCTCCCCGCAAGCCGTCCGACCAAAGCACCGTCAGTCATAGAGACGGACAGATTGTTGTCATATTCTACCGTATGCACAGAGGTTTTCAGGATAACGGCAGCAATCAGACATCCGGAAATCAGCACGCCTGCACTTACTGCCGCAGCAATGAGATGCTTCCTGTGCAGCTTCCTTCTGACAGAGCGGAATGAGGCGGCCTTCTGCATTTCCAGATTCGGGTCAGCTTTCTCCGAAGCACACAGCGTTTCGTAACACGCGCTACAGTCAGAGCAGCCCGACAAGTGCTGCTCTATCAAAGTTCTGGTTTCAGTGCTGCACTCTTTATTCCGATAAAGCAGCAATAAGTCCTCAATGACATGACATGGATAGTTCATAGCAATTCCTCCTTTAGTTTCGTTCTGGCACGATGGTACACAACTCTTGCCCACCCCTCGGATTTTCCGAAGATCCTGGCAATCTCCCGGAATGACAGCTCTCCGAACGTCCGCATCCAGAACACCTCTTTATAGGGTTCTTCCAGTCTGTGAAGCAGACAATGCAGCTCATATGCCGTTTCCCGGTCTGTCAGTCCTTGCAGGATGTCAACCGTTGATGCCGATGGTTCCTGTAAAGTTTCAGAATGTTTCTGTGCGTGTCTGACATAGGTGCTGTAGGTGTTTTTCACGATCTGACACAGCCAGACACGCAGCTTGCATTCTCCCCGGAAACGATCAATGCTTTTCAGTGCTTTAAAGAACGTTTCCTGTGTAAGCTCCTCAGCCAGTAGTTCATTCCTGCACAGTGAGAGAGCATAGCGATAGACGGGAACATAATACTCTGCATAAATCTGTTCAAATTCTTCCAAACTAACACCTCGCTTTCCATTGGTTCTGTCTATATGACTGCTTACATTGAAAAATGTTACAGAAAGTCTGTAAAAATAGAGAGAAACGTTTTATGTTTCTCTCTTGCCTTGTTTGGTGTATTCAATGATTTGAAAATAGAGACCCCATATTTCAACATGTCGAAATATGGGGTCTCTTGACAGGGTACTACGAAATAGATAACATTTGCTGCCGCATCGGCACACAATGTACCATGCGCCTTTGCGTACTAATCATACAACATTTCTGTTTCCTGTTTGTTCAGACATAGGATGCTGGCAAGGTCTGATGCAGCTGCTGTCAGGAGTCATTTCCCTGATACATCTGGAATTGCTGCACTGTGCGGCGATTAAACCGTTGTTGCATTAGACCATGATGATTGCAAAACCAGTACAGATTACCGCTGCCCCGAAGCTGAAATCTGACCTGTGCATTTCCTTCCGGATAAAGCCTGACTATTTCTGACTTGTCAGATGTGATACAGGCAACGAAAGAAATATGATGCTGTTTTGTCATTTCATGCTGGATAGTAATACAATACTCGCCATCCATTGGCGTGATGAGCGGCATATGGCTGCTGTCCGGTTCTTCTGCTTCCAAAGGCGGAAGTGTCACACCGCAGCAGCTGATCACGGCTTCTCCCATTGTATGCAGGATGTTTCCACAAATTGGACAAACATAAAATTGAGAATGCAGCATATTACCGGAAACATTCCGGTTGGTCACACAATCTCCTGACAGCAGCTCGGTTACAGAGACACCGAGTGCATTTGACAGCGGTTCAAGCAATGTGATGTCCGGAAAGCCCCGGCATGTTTCCCACCTGGATACTGCTTTGTTGCTGACGCTGAGTTTTTCAGCCAGCTCTGCCTGTGTCATATGTCGGTGTTCTCTGAGAAGTTTAATTGCCGTTCCTGTTACATAATGATTCATAGTATTTCTCCTATTTCAATTTCTATATTTATCATAACATGTTTCTTGAAAAATATCAACCTATGTTTCATAGAGTGTTGATTTCCTGCAAGGATGAGAATCTGTCCGCATAGGATGCCGAAAATATGAGCCGGTTTTCTATGTGGACAGATTCTAAACTATCTTATGGGTGATGGAAAGAAAGTACGTAAGGTAATTACACAGGTGGAGGTTACCAAACGCACAATTTAATTAGAACAACAAAAAACCCATATTTCGCACATGTCGAAATATGGGTTTTCTTGGTGGGAGAAGATGGATTCGAACCATCGAAGCACGAAGCAACAGATTTACAGTCTGCCCCCTTTGGCCACTCGGGAATTCTCCCTTATATTGGAGCTGGTAGACGGACTCGAACCCCCGACCTGCTGATTACAAATCAGCTGCTCTACCAACTGAGCTATACCAGCCTCCAGTCGCTTGTTCAGGTCGCTTACCGCCTGACGACTATTATATTATAGCACATCTTTCTCCGTTTGTCAAGTGTTTTTTCAAAAAAATCTGTATGTTTAGCATTTGCGGAAAATCCCGAAATTTCGCCATTTTACGGTTTCTGACATTTCTTATCGAAATATTTGTACATCCTGTACAATGCACCCCCGGTTATGCACAGCCTTTTTTATCATGCGCGTTCATCACATGTGCTTGACTTTTTTTGAAAAAAAAGGTATGATAATAATAATATCTTTTAAAGGGATGTAAACCGATTTGCGGAAAGGATGAGTTGCTATGATGAACGAAAGCGCAAAGTTTCTGAAAGAGGGGCTGACATTCGATGATGTCCTGCTGATTCCGGCGAAGTCCGATGTTACCCCGAATATGGTGTCTCTTGGAACACGGCTGGCAGGGAATATCCACCTGAATACGCCGATCATGACTGCCGCTATGGATACTGTCACCGATTCCCGGATGGCGATCGCCATTGCGCGTGAGGGCGGTATCGGTATTATCCATAAGAACATGTCCATCGAAAAGCAGGCTGACGAGGTCGATAAGGTCAAGCGTTCCGAAAATGGCGTTATTGTTGACCCTTTCTCACTGACCGAGGACAAGCTCGTGAGAGATGCGGATGAGCTGATGGGTAAGTTCAGGATCTCCGGCGTTCCGATCGTGGACGCTGCCGGCAAGCTCGTTGGTATCATCACCAACCGTGACATGCGTTTCCTCAGCGACTTCAATGCCAAGATCGGGGATGTCATGACCAAGGATCATTTGATTACTGCTCCCGTTGGCACAACGATGGCGCAGGCACAGGAGATTCTCAGCACGCACAAGATCGAAAAGCTGCCGCTGGTGGACGAGAACGGTATTCTCAAGGGTCTGATTACCATCAAGGACATCGAAAAGTCCGTGAAATTCCCCAACTCCGCGCGTGACGCACAGGGCAGACTCCTCTGCGGCGCAGGCATCGGCATGACTGCCAACATGATGGAGCGCGCGCAGGCTTTGATCGATGCGCAGGTCGATGTGCTGGTACTCGACTCTGCACACGGACACAGCGCAAACATCATCAATGCACTCAAACAGCTCAAGGCGGCATTCCCGGACACGCCGGTCATTGCCGGAAACATCGCGACCGCAGCGGCTGCTGAGGAGCTGATCCAGGCTGGCGCAGACTGCCTGAAGGTCGGCATCGGTCCTGGCTCTATCTGCACCACCCGTGTGGTTGCAGGCATCGGTGTTCCGCAGATCACGGCGGTATTCGATGTGGCACAGGTTGCCAAGAAGTACAACATTCCGGTCATTGCAGACGGCGGCATCAAGTATTCCGGCGATATCGTAAAGGCACTGGCAGCAGGTGCTGATGTGGTCATGCTCGGCTCTCTGCTGGCAGGCTGCGAGGAGGCACCGGGTGAGACGGAGATCTACCAGGGTCGTCAGTTCAAGGTATACCGCGGCATGGGCTCGCTGGGCGCGATGGCAAACGGCTCGACCGACAGATACTTCCAGGAGGGCGCGAAAAAGCTCGTTCCGGAGGGTGTTGAGGGGCGCGTTCCGTACAAGGGTGCTGTGGCTGACACCATCTTCCAGCTCATCGGCGGCATTCGTGCCGGCATGGGTTACTGCGGCTGTCCGACCATTCCGGAGCTGTGGGAAAAGGCGCAGTTTGTCCGCATTACCGGCGCAGGTCTTAAGGAGAGCCATCCGCACGATATCTACATCACCAAGGAAGCACCAAACTATTCGGTTCAGATCTGATATTACTTTCATAATAAGAGAGCTGCCGCACCGTCTGCATGGTGCGGCAGCTTTTTAGAAACCGGGGAAAACAAAAAGCTGTGCCAAAGCACAGCTTTTTGCGAAACATCGCTTTTACCGCGGCTCGCAGATCAGCTTGATCGCAGTACGATCCTCGCCGTCGATCTGGATGCTGGTGAACGCCGGGATGCAGATCAGGTCGATGCCGATGGGCGCAAGATAGCCTCTTGCAATGGCAACCGACTTGATTGCCTGATTGGCTGCGCCGGCACCTACTGCCTGGATCTCTACGCTCTTGTTTTCACGAATGACACCTGCAATAGCTCCTGCAACAGAATTGGGAACAGATCGGGAAGATACCTTCAAAACTTCCATAAGAACCTCCTTGAGTAGAATGTTGGTTACCAGATTGATACGTTGAAAACAACTTCTCTTGTTCTTACATTATACTACATTCACTGCAAAATTGCAATAGGTTGATATAAAATTTGTGCATTACCTTACAATCAATGGGGTGATTTTCGTGCATTTGCCACATTTTTTTTCGTACTCCAGCAAAACACCGCACAGCCAGCAGGCACCCTGCGCCTCCTCGAACCGGATCGGCACATGCAGCCGGAGCTTGTCGATGGCAATTTCCTTCTTTACGCCAAGCACGGAATCTTCCACACCGGTCATGCCCACATCCGTGAGATAGCCGGTATGCCCCCCCAGAATGCAGGCATCCGCAGTCGGGACATGGGTATGCGTCCCGATCACCGCTGTGACGCGGTTCGTCAGGTAATGCCCCAGCGCACGCTTCTCCGAGGTCGCCTCGGCGTGGAAATCCACAAAGATATTCGGCGTGTCGATCTCCTCAAGGATGCGGTCTATCGTATCAAACGGGTTGCACAGCGGTTCAAGGAACAGCACGCCCTGCAAATTGATGACCGCCGCCCGGGTACTTCCCATATCGTAGATGGTGTACCCATGCCCCGGACAGGCATCGGAATGGTTGGCAGGTCGGAGGATGTTCTCATCCTCGAATAGGGAAAGTTCGTTTTTTCGCTGAAATGCGTGGTTTCCCGTTGTGATGACATCCGCGCCTGCCGAAAACAGCGCACGTGCGGAGGCGGCAGTAATGCCGTTGCCGTCAGCGGAGTTCTCGCCGTTGATGACCGTGATATCCACCCCGTATTCCCGCTTGATGCCCGGGAGCTTTTTTGCCAGAAACCGGCATCCGGCAGCTCCCACCACATCTCCGATCATTAGCAGTTTCATACAAGCTCCTTAATCCGAAAAGCGGTTCTTCCGGTCAGCAGGTGTGCTGACCTCTCTTTGCTTGCGGCGTTCGGCGATCAGAATGTCGTCCACCGTCATTTTCTCACGCCGGGCAGCCGCCTCCGCTGCGGAGGTCACTGCCGAGGACAGTGCAGCACTCCGGCGCGTGACTGACCGGGTGGTACGTGAGGGGGCGGCATGTTTTGGAATGTAGACCCTTATCTCCGGCTCGTCCGTCTCTGTGACAGGCGGCCTCGGGGGCTTGGGGGATTGCCCGGGCAGGTGCATCTCCTGCACACCATGGGGGGATTCGGGGAACGGCTGCGTCAGTGTGACAGGGGTTGTCGGGACAGAGACCGGCACTTGAATGGTATGCCGCGAATCGGTTCTGCGTTGGGGACTGAACGGCTCGGTATGGGTTAGCTCGGGGACAACTACATTGGGGCGCACCCGGCTCTGCTGCGGCGTTTCCTCCTCCTCGAATTCTTCCTCCACGGATTCTTCCTCCGCACTGCGCAGATAGGCGCGCAGTCCCAGCAGAGGCGTCTGGAGTACGAGGGAGAGTACGCAGCTTAAAATCATGACGATCGGTATAACGAACCATCCTGCCAGGAGCTTGCCGTCTGTATCGGGGAAACGTTCAGCAACGGCAGGCAGCGCGGCATCTATGACCAGATCGCCAAGCAGGAGCGCACCCAGCGCACCGCCGGCAGCTCCGGAAAAGAACCGATGCACCGAACCTTCTCCCGGCTGCTTGCTGTGCAGCATCGCGAGCAGGAGCAGAGCCATTCCGAGGCTGCCAAGGCTTGCCATGCTGTCGAGCCATGGGCAGTGCAGCACACCGGAAGGCAGGCATACGAGCATCACGACTGCTGTTTCCAGCACGAGGATGACGAGCAGCAGCGGCAGGTACAGCCAGGTTCGGCGGTGCTTGAGATATCTGCGCAGGTATGCGCCGGCGAAATAGGCTGCTACAGGGAACAGTCCCTTGCACCAGCCCGGCAGGAGATAGTGCTCCGACAGGCAGAGCATCGGCTGAAGTCCGGACACGAGGGAGAGGAGCAGCACCAGACTGAAACGGGCTTTGCGTCCGTACAGACCGTCAAAGGCGGCATTCAGGTAGGGGGCGGCGATGATGAGCGCGAGGTACATTTCGGCAAATCGTGCGGTTTCGCTTGCGGAGAACTGTGTGAGTGCCTGTACGGCATCCGCGAATGTGAGCGTATCGCCCAGAATCACGATGCGCATGACAAGTCCGGACAGGCTGCACACGATGTAGATGTATACGAGCCGGATGAGGATCTTGAAGTAGCCGGCGGATAATTTCCGGGTGCTCAGCACGTAGCCCGTCCCTGCCGCCAGCAGCGATGCGCCCGAAAGGCAGAACCAGCGCACAGCTACGGGAATTGCGGACAGCCACGATGTGACCGGCTGCGCCATAAAGCCGACCGCGTCCATATATTGCACGCCGAGCAGCAGCAGCACGCCCAGACAGCAGAGGATATCGATCCCCAGATTGCGTTTCTTTTCCGCAGACATTACCAGATTCCTCCTGTACTTTCACAAAATGCAACAATCATACTTATTATATCACATTTTTCGGTATTCTGCAATAGCTATTTACAAAATTCCACGGAAATCAATTTTGTTGTTTTGAATTGTGAGTTCTATGCAAGAGCCGCCCCACCCAAGGCTGCCGCCTTTGGAAACCGCTTTTTTGAAAATTGATTTCCGTGACAAAATTCCATAAAAAAATAGAGACTTCACTAAAGATATGGACATACAGGGCTTTGCAGGCAGTTTTGCAGATTGGAAAAAACGGACGGCGGTAAAATGTTCAGCATAATTTCCCATATCGCGGACATACTAGCCTTGCAGCAGATCACTGCGAAACATTTCGGATAAAGGAGAATTTTGCGATATGAAAGCTACCGGAATCGTCAGACGCATCGACGACCTCGGACGCGTCGTGATCCCCAAGGAGATCCGGCGCACCATGCGTATTCGGGAGGGCGATCCCCTCGAAATCTACACCAGCTCCGACGGTGAGGTCATTTTCAAGAAGTATTCGGCAATTGGCGAGCTGAGCGAAAATGCCTCGCAGGTTGCGGATATTATGCGCTCGCTGGCAGGCTGTCCTGTTGTTGTATTTGACCGCGACCATGTGGTGGCGGCATCGGGTGTGACCAAGCGTGAATTTCAGGAACGCCGTGTCTCCCCGGAGCTGGAGGAGCTGATGGAATCACGCCGCCAGTACTACGCAGAGGACGGCAGCAAGGAGCTGCACCCTGTGGAGGGCGTGAACGCCTCGACCCTTGCGGCAATGCCCATTCTCTCCGCCGGGGATGTTACCGGCGCGGTCGCGTTCCTTTCAAACGGCAAGCAGTCTGCGACTGAGCTGCAAAAATCCCTTGTCAGCGCGGCGGCACAGTTCCTCGGCAGGCAGGTGGAATAAAACACCATAGGATACTATGAAATCAGCCCGAAAGCAGTTGCTCTGAGAACTGCTTTCGGGCTATTCGCGTGGGCGCGGTGACCGCGCTTGCGAGTTAGCAGTAAGGATAGATCGGATTCTATTGACCGCAATGTCCTTTGCCTGACGGCAAGAGGACAAAGCTGGGCATGGCGCGGAGCTAGCAGTTTCCAAAGGCGGCAGCCTTGGGCGGTGGCGGTGCGGCTTTTGCAGGAAACTTACAATACAAGTCAACAAAATTGATTTCCGTCCCAAGAGAAAATGCAGCCCGGCACTGTCCTCCCATGTGCCGGAATGTTCCCAAAAATGCGATTTTGGTGAATTTTTTATGGAATCCATTTACAAAACCGGAATCATGTGGTATAATAAGAATGACTGCCTGACGTGTCAGGCGAGATTCATGAAGGAGGAATTTCCCATGTCTGATTTCTACATCACAACCCCGATCTATTACCCCTCCGGTAATCCGCACATCGGGCATTGCTATACGACCGTTGCGTGTGATTCCATCACGCGCTACCGCAGAATGCAGGGACACAATGTCATGTTCCTGACCGGAACGGATGAGCATGGTCTTAAAATCGAGCAGAAGGCTGCCGAGGCAGGCATTACGCCCAAGGCGTATGTGGACGGCATCGTTGAGATCTTCCAGAAGCTCTGGAGCTATATGAATATCTCCTATGACCGCTATATCCGCACCACCGACGACTACCATGTGGAATCCGTTCAGAAGATCTTCAAGGATCTCTATGACAAGGGGTACATTTATAAAGGAAAATATGTC
>CAZKHW010000110.1:0-8978 GCA_964552525.1 uncultured Ruminococcus sp.
ATCGGCGGTAACTTCAAAATCTCTGTGTCCCATACCGATAAGACGTTCGGTACGTGGAATCGCAATATCTATGGAATACCCCTTTAAACCATAAATACCAAAGCTCTTGCCGATTTTTATACACTCGCCAATGGAATCAAGAATCTGTTCCAGTTGTTGAGGAGTGGTATCTGTTCTACCATGCAAGGTTTGATGACGGCTATGAATTCCACGAGGTGCGCGTGCATCAGATGTATTTCAATGCGGACGGATGGCCGGTCGTAACGCCGTTTGAATATGCCGGTGACAAGCTGTCAAAGGGCGGCTATCATGAAAGCGACATTGTGGGCAAGTATGAGTATATCAACCACGGCAATGCGACCGACGGTAAGATCATTCATTATCAGAACATCACTTTGAATGCCGACGGCACGATCTCCGGTGATGCTAAGGGTACTTGGAAGCAGGCGGCATCCTCTGCCGAGGCAGTCCTTACGATCGACGGCAAGACCTACAAGGGCTGTTTCTATGCCGGAAAGAACGAGAAAAACAAGAAGGTCATGAGCTTTACCGCAGTCGGCAGCAATAACCAGACCGTCTGGGGTGCGAAAAACGATCCGTTCAGCGGTACGGAACGCGCATGGACGGGCGACTACGCAAATGCCGAATACGACCTTGTTTATAACTGGGATTCCGTCAAAAACAGCACGCCCGGTGCGGCACTAAAAATTGACGGAACGGATCTCCTTTCCGGCGTGAGCTATTACATCATCAACAAGAACAGCAATCTCTCCCTCGATCTGACAGAGGGCAGGACTGACAACGGTACGAACATCCAGCAGTGGGAGCAAAATGGCTGCTTTGCGCAGCAGTTCCGTATCATTGCCGATGCGGACGGATGGTGCCGCATTGCATCTGTTGGTGATGAGAGCAAGGTCATCAGCGTGGCAGGCAATACCGCCGAGGACGGCACAAATGTTGAGCTGCAAGCCGATACGGGCGCAGACAACCAGCGTTTCAAGCTGGTGGCAAAGGACGGTTATTACGGCATTCTCTCCAAATGTTCCGGTGCGAAAAGTGCTCTCGATGTGTTCGAGTGGTCGACCGAGAATGGAGCAAACATTGCGCAGTATCCCTATAACGAATTCGACTGTCAGCTCTTTTCCATCATGCCGGTACATCCGACAGTCAATGACGGTCTGTACAGTTTCCGCCGCATCTCGGATGGCAAGGTGACGGGCAACCGCACCATCACAAAGCGAGAGGACGGAACATACACCCTCACGGAGGCAGACGGGAAATCCGGCACCTACACCATCCGCTGCAATGCTGACGGCAGCTATAGCCTGATTACCTCGGACAATAAGGAATCGGCATACATCCTTGAGCCGGTGGCAGAGAAAGCGCCCGAGCCTACGCAGCCTCCGACAACCGAGCCGCAGCCGACAGATCCTCCGGCGACAGAGCCGCAGCCAACTGATCCTCCGGCAAAGCTGCGCGGTGACGTGGATGCCAACGGCAAGGTCGAGGTTGCTGATCTGGTGATGATGCAGAAGTATCTGCTCTGTGCCGGCACATTGCATGACGCCTTTCAGGGTGACATGAACGATGACGGTGTGCTGGATGTCTTTGATCTGGCACTCATGAAGCGCGCGCTTCTTCATAACTAGCTGATACTCCAAAATCCCCGTTTCCGGTAGCCGCACTGCCGGAAACGAGGATTTTTTTGGTGCTCTGGATGACAGCAAATCTTGCCGATCCTCAAAAGCGTTGATTCAGGTTTCTACCCAAAACTTGACATAAGCCGTGTCATCATTGACGTAGTGCGTAGTATCACACAGTCTCTAAGGAAACCAGATCCTCCGCAGGATTTCTCCTGCGAAGGATCTGATTTACCCCGTTGTTATCACAAAATCCGCAATATGCAGCTTTTGCTGTTTTCGAGAATCGGATTCTCAGATACGGTATCAGAAATGATCAATGATACAAAGAAGAAATTTCTGAAGTTTGACAAGATCAGCGATTTCCACCTGTCCGCTGCTGTCAATATCTGCTGCATCAAAAGCCAGCGTATTATGAAATCCGTAAATAACGCCTTGTTTTGCCAGCCCCAGATCGAATACATCCACGCAGCCGTCATTGTTAAGATCGCCCTTAATAACGTTCTCCTGCGGAACAGCAAATACGCTGTAATTTGCGGATAATCCAAAACCGCCATTCGTTCCGAGCGTCACTTTTTCGCCTGCCTGTACATTCTTTTTATAGAGAATGAATGCAACATCATTGGATGATACGATCGATCCTCCTGCATATTTCCAGCTTACAAGCCACGACTGAATACTTTCAGCAACTCTTTCATCAACAGCTACATAAACGGTCATGTCTGCGCCAGCCGTAAATTCTGCCAAATCGGAAGTAAACATCTTGGAATCACAGGCTGTTTGTATCGTTTCTGCACCAGCAAGGTTTTCCGGCATACTGGCAAACGTAATATCACGATCACCGTACATCAATGAACCTGCACCGGTATTATGATAGATTGCCCAGTTTGCCGCATGCTCCCTGTCATGAACGATCAGTTCCTTGATCAGCGTTCCGTTTATCGGTTCTGTCGGAATCTCAGTACGATTGCCAAAATCTCCTGCGACCCTGAAATTATCAAGATATACGGAGCATGGAGCTGCTGCATTTGCTTTCAGTTCGATCACATTTTCCCCTGATCGAAGCCCGATATTTTCAGAAATTGTTTTCCAGTCGCTGTAATTGGAACCCTTTGGCAGGGACAAGGTTTTGATTTTCGTCCCGTTTACATAAAGATCAATGCTGTTCACATCGGATACAGCGGAATATCGGAGCGTCCATTTAAATGTTCCTGCTTGATTGGTTGTAACCGTATCTTTAATTGCAGCAGAATCCTTCATGCCAAATTTCAGGAATCCCATACCCTGAAATTTGGTAATATCGGTACGGCAGCCATTTGTGACGTTTTCCTCAATGTTTTTGGTATCAAAATTCTCTCCTTCATACTGACGTTCACCAGTATAAAAGTCAGGAAAAGCAGGCGGTTGAGGAGAGGATTTCCGATACGTTGAGATGCGTCCGGTTTCATCCCCGGCACATTGAATGGCAATGTCAACAGGACCATTGTGCTTCACGGTAAGGACATAAGTGCCGTTATTCCAGCTTTCAGTCACATCACTGGGTGTCTGTACCATGCCTCTGTCCTTGTATGTGAATGCAGGCTTCGCAGAAGCGCCTTCAATGGTTATGGTTTCTTCCTTTAAAGTTTCTGCCGCTTCCTCATCGTAATTATTCATATACACATCAATATGATCTGCATATTCATTGATGATCGCTGATCCGTAAATCTGCTGCTTAATATCGAGTGATTTGCAGGTGTTATACTTCAATTGCAGTGTTGCACCTGTTGCATCGCCGACCTTATTAGGGTTGTAAGTGATCCATGTGTGATCAATACGGCCTGCGTAGCTGTTTGCATAACATTCGGAGGGGAACAGTGCATTAAATTCTGCCTGTTTGTCAGCAATTGTTTTCCATCGTGACGGAATCGCCGACTGCTTGATCTGGACTTGAAAAGATTTCGCTGTATCATCTGCCAGCTGATAAACGGTCGGAATAGCAGGATATCTTCCGGTACTCTTGAAAGGGTCGTGGTTATCTTTCAGATTTCCGTCGGTGCTCTTTTGGTAAAGACCTTCAAACAGTGTCGGATAGGTACAGTACTTGTCATCGTTGCTTCCCGAATTGATATCCTGGATCACAACGACCTTTGTACGGTCGATCACTTCCTGCCTGTCGGGAATTCTGAGCGTTCCGTCAATAAATTTCCGCATCAGATCAATATTGACGTTTTTGCACTGGTCATAAAAATCCCATTGACGAAATTTGTAACCCTCGCTGTCAGTGCCGTCCCACAAACCTTTTATGCAGTCGTTCCATACAAGTTCAGGTCCGTCAATGACAGTCATTCCGTTCATTGCCATACGCTCCAATAAGATCGGCAGACTTGTGGAAAGACGGTATTGATCGTGTGTCTGCGGATCGAGTATGCCGCCGTTCCACGGATAATCAGACCATCCTGTATCATCCCAGCGAACACCCCAATTTCCACAGTATCCTGATACATATGCGCCGAAGCATTCGCTTTCCACATCGGCAATATAGCTTGATTGCGTGTATTTTTCTTCAAGAATGAAGTTATCCTTGTAGGTACGGCAAGCCTTTTCCCAGTTTGCATTCGTTTTCAGCATGGCAACGGGATTTAATTGAGATCCCCACGGGTTTTCACACCAGCTTACATTCAGGTATCCGCCATATTGATTGCACAGCTTCAGAAGTGCCGAAAAATGGTCATAACGCTGCTGATACGTTACGGGAAAATCCTGAGAATCGAATCCCCAGAACTGCTCACAATAATTATAGCCGATAAAATTGGGATACTCTTTGAAAAATTCGCCGAATATCGTATCATTCAGATCGTAATCGGCAGGATAATCAGGAAAATGGCATTGACCGCCGCTTGCAGGCTGGATCATTGTCCATACACCCTTATCTGCGCAGGCTTTCATCCACGAGCGAGCTGTTTCAATCCCGTCCTGAACCATAAGCCATTTATGCTCCGTGGAACTCCAATTTATGGAAAGTGAGATGTTAAAGACCACATATGGCAGAACATCCTTTGGCACCAGATCAATGATCTTTTCCGGATCGGGATAGTTCCACGAATCGATATGGACGATCCACATAGGGGATTCATTGCTGAGCGGACGGCGAAAATCACTGCTGACAGCCGAAACATGCATAGGCTCCGCGCTGATCGGCACAGTATCCAATATCTGCATAACACCCCTGCTCTTTTCGCTGTTGCTGCTGATCCCTCCAAAGGGAAGCATACTTAGCGTAAGTGTACAGGCGATCACAGAAGCTAGTATGTTTTTCATCCTCATATTCATTCCTCCATTTCATTTTCAGGGCTATACTAACATTATAGCACATAAAAGATTGACATTCAACTTCTGATTTGTATAAAAAGTGTATTTTTTAAATATTTCCGTGTTGACTTTTTAGAAACATTCGTGTATAATAATATTAAGCATGAAACGGTGGTGAGAATATGAAAAGGAGAATGCTGATCGGTGTCATCGGCGCAGATGTCTATAGATTTGCACAGCGCAATTTGATCAAGGGCATTGTTTCCCAGGCGCAGAAATATCAATATGATGTAGCGGTTTTATCGAATAATTTCAATGTCAATACCTTCGATCAGCCCATACCGTTTGAAAATCAGATATACGACCTGATCAATTCCGATGATTATGACGGCTTGATCGTTTTATCGGAGTCACTGAACTGCGAAAATGTCAGGGAACATATTCATACGCTCCTGCTGAACAAAGGGATTCCCATTGTTGGCGCAGGAGCAAAATTGCAAAACTTTGAGATTCCTGGTGCGGTATGGATCAACACGGATGATGCAAGTGACATTGAAGAATTAACAGATCATCTGATCGACGTTCACGGATTTCGGGACATTGATTTCCTGACAGGCTATGATCAGCTTCCCGTTTCTCACCAGCGTCTGAACGGTTATCAAAGATCGCTTGAAAAGCATGGTATCCCATTTGATAAAAACAACGTTATATTCGGGGATTTCTGGATAAAATCAGGTCGGGAACTCGCCCAGAGCTACATCAGCGGAGAGCGCCGCTGTCCCGATGCACTCATCTGTGCAAATGTATACTCCGCATTTGGTGTGATCGATGAATTTGCAGAAAGAGCTTTGGATATTAAAAATTATTTTGCGATCATAGGATATGAATTTTCAAGCGACCGCCACGAACATACGCCGATCCTGACAACATATGACCGTAACTGGGAGCAGCTCGGCAAGGATGCGATGGATATGCTCATCCGCCGGATAAACGGCGATCCTTGTGAAACCTATCAGCCTCCGCAGGGAATCCTGATAAGCGGTGCAAGCTGTTCGTGCCATTTTGCGGAAGTTGCCATGAACAGCGAGCTTGTCAATGCACGAGAACAAACCAAATATGCACAATGGTATCTGCTTGCGCAGATGGATCATAAACTGACAGAATGCCGTACTTTTGAGGAATTGACAAAGATCCTCGGTGAACTTCATTTTCTTGTACGCAATGCTTCGGATATTATGCTCTGTCTTTTTGACGGCTGGTATGAAAGTCATTCGGAGATCAATCAAACCAGTCTTACCTGTCAGAGCACTATGCCATGGAATGAAAAGCCGCCGTTTACGATCAAGCATTACGAAATCAGCGATATTTTTAAAAATCATGATAAGCCGTCAGTGTACTTCTTCAATCCACTTTCCTTCAAAGACCGCTTGTTTGGTTATACGGTGCTCAGATATGATACACCTGATACATATGACTGGGTATACGGGAACTGGATCACCGCCATTTCAAATGGTCTGGAGTTTCTGCGAATGAAAAACAACATACATTTTCTGATGGAATGTATGTCCATCCATGAGGATCACGATGCATTGACGAATATGAAAAATGACAGGGGACTCCAACGCTCCTACGAGCTGATCCTCCATGCAGAGGATCAGCCGGGCTGCCTTTATGCTGTTATGCTGAAGCTTTGTCTGTTTCATGATGATTTTGATGATAAAAATAAAATTGCATCAATATTGGACGCTGCCAATGCTGTTATGGAATTTTCGCAGACCAATGGAAATATCTGCGGCAGAATTGAGAACACGACTTTTTTGTGTTTGATCCGGACGGATACACGGTCTGAGGAGCTGCTTGCGGATGATGTGTTTTCAATTCTTACACAGCATAAAACGTATCTCGAAAACTATGGTGTGGACTCTTTTTTGTCATGTGTCATCAAATGCCATGAGAATGCATCCTACAATGCGGTCAAGCAAAAATGCTTTGTGGAAATCGCTCGGAAAGCGGAGGAATTATGCGATTTTATGAACACGAAGTATTATGATAAAATGATAAGTATCCGCAATGAGGTCTATCTTCATCCGACGGCTCCGCTAATGATTGAAAAAGTATGTAAACAACTCTCTCTCAGTGAAGGATATTTCAGGCTGACATACAAAAATTGTTTCGGGATCAGTATTCATAAAGACGCTATCAAAAGCCGCATTTCCTTAGCAAAGCATCTGATCTACACGACAGATCTGCCGATGATTACGATTTCTGAAAAATGCGGATACGAAGACGAAAAATACTTTTTAAAACAGTTTCAGAATTACACTGGTGTTACACCGAAACAATATCGAAGCCTTGTAAACAACAATCCGATATAGATAAAATGTTGCAGCATCCCCATATCTTTCAGCTAACCGTACAAGATCACAAAAATTTGGTCTTTCTGACGGGAAAATTTGATGTGTTTGTAAAATTACGCACGGAGGGCATCGGTTGGGGCAGCAACCCTTGCAAATTGAGAAACTGTGTGATAGAATGCTGTATATGAAAGCAAATACGAAGCTATCTGTGAACCGTCCCTTGCCAAGACGTGTTCTGACTTTGAGGAAATTCAGGGAGGATACTAAAATGAAGGTAAAAAAGACCAACGGTTTTATGGTGATGTTCGGCAGCATATTTTTAATCGTGGGACTGATAACGATACTGTCGGGGATCGGGATGTTTGTTTCGTTCCTATCTTTCAAAAGCACTGCGGTGGAAACACAGGCGGTCATCACGGATATCGAGACTAGCAAGACGAGGAGCAATGGTAAGACCAATATTTCCCACACTGTGTTCATTGCGTATACATTCGAGGGGATGCAGTATGATAACATGCTGGGGTATTATTCGTCCGGAATGCGCGAGGGACAGGCGATCAAGATCTATGTAGATCCCGAAAGTCCTACTAACATACGATCCAATTCTTTGATGGCGGAGATCCTCATGATCGTGGTGGGACTGCCCTTTACTATTTTAGGCATGGGCTTTGTCGTTTCCACTGTCCGCAAAGCGAAAGTCAAAAAAAAGCTTGTGCGTGATGGAGAAAAGATGATCGGGTTCATTACTGGCGTTGTTTTGGACAGAAGTTTGCGGATAAACGGAAAACATCCATATAAAGCGGAAGTGGAGGTGATCGACCCGATGACCGGGGAGAAATATCTGTACAGCTCCGAGGGAATCCTACAGGACATTACATGGCTCACAGGAGAATCCGTCACCGTTTATGTGGATGCCGCCGATAAAAGCCGCTACTACGTAGATATTGTCGCTGCGATGGAAAACACCGCTGCAACAAATCGGATACATGACTACAGATAAGAGCAGCACTGCACAGTTGCCAAAAGCATGCTGAGAATATTCAATAAGACCTCCTCGGAAACTGGAGAAGTGCCAGATTCCGAGGAGGTCCATTGATATCGAAACACATAGGTCATATCTATTGACAACGCAGAACAAGGTTCATCAATTTTTGTAATCCATATTGAATCAAAGGCAAATTTGTAGTATAATGTTATATAACAAGCATGAAAGGTCGGTAAAACCATGACAGATACAGAAATTGCAGAACTTATCGCACAACAGGCATCAAAACTCGGCGGAGACGTTTACTTTGTAGGCGGCTGTGTCCGTGACAAGATTTTAAAGCAGGAGAATAAGGATATTGATATCGAGATTCACGGTATCACTGCCCGTCATCGTCACGCAGTACGGAGTTATGTCCGCACGCCATGTACGCCTTGTCGAGGGTCGAGAATTTATAATTTCCCATCACTTTCACGCCAATGCTGTCCAGGTTGGTGTTAGCGTTAAGGACAGCCGGATTGCCGGCAGCGTCCACAAACGGCCCGAGGGGGGATCTGGAACGGCTCACACGCATGTTATAGCCGCCCTCTGATGTCAGACCGCCGTAGGTCGTCCAGAGGTAGTAGTAACCGGTCTCCGGATTGTAGTCGATGAACGGTGCTTCACCGGATTTTCCATAGCCGCCGGCGATCTTTGTGCCGAAAT
>CAZKHW010000111.1:0-8932 GCA_964552525.1 uncultured Ruminococcus sp.
AACACGCTCAAGCTTTATTGAACGCATGGCTGTTATTCAGGCTGCTAACGTGCATGTTCATTGTTGCGGATTCTATACAGCCACCTCCACTTGCGTTATTACACCAATCCTTTGCGCCGCAGGCAACAAGAGGATTGGTGTAAAAATTTTTCTTGCAGGAATTTCCAATGATAAAATCTGATGAAATGCTCATACTACTTTTGCGGCACAAAGCCGCATGAAATGAAAACGAAACGTGTCGATTTCTATTGGCACTGGAAGGAGTATAACCATGAAGGGTGAATTTACGCAGAAGGGCCGCGAGGCAATGAACCGTTTCAAGATGGAGGCAGCCAGCGAGGTAGGTGTAAATCTGTCTCAGGGCTACAATGGTGACATCACCGCAAGACAGGCAGGTTCTATCGGCGGTCAGATGGTCAAGAAGATGATCGATTCCTACAAGATGCAGTAAGCTCCCCCGGCTTACGCATTTCAAGGGCTGTGCGGCATATCGCTGCACAGCCCTTTTTGGGTTTTCTATGATACCTCTTGGGAAACTTACAAGGATAAAATCAACTCACGCTTCATCAGGGCAAGATCGAATACATCAAGCTGTCCGTCCGCATGCAGATCGCCTGCCGCGCTGTCGGTAAGTGTGACATCCGGAACTGCCAGCAGCCACTTCTGAAGCAGCACCACATCACGTGTGTCAAATGTACCGTCTGCATTGACATCGCCGCGTACCAGAGCAGTGTCCTGCGCAATCGGGAAACAAGCATCCTGTGCGAACGAATAGCACCAGATGTCGTTGTCGGTTTTGAGGAAGTAAACATTCGGCTTACCGGATGCCGCATCAATGTCGAATGTGATGTAGCGTTTTACGCCCGAAATTGCCCGGCGCTGTTCCTCGAACTGCAGGTACAGCGTGTCCTCATGGTCGATATGATAGTTTTTTCCAAATATGATAGCACTGCCGCCTGCAAGGACGGCACCACTGCCGTAGGAGAAATTTCCAGATGCCCTGCACGGTGACTGCTTCTCCTCTGACTTATAGATGGTGACCTTATAGGTCGTGCCCACCTGATAGGCGGTGCCGTCTGATCGGATATGTATGCAGCCATAGGTGCTGCCGCCATTGTAATGCTCATACCCGACATAGACAACATCCTCAGCACAGCGGCGGATATTCGGCGCACTTCCGGCCTTGCGCTCAACCTCCCAGAGGACATGATCCTCATCTACAAAATAATCGTTGTGATGGGAAATAACATTGCGGATTCCGGTCGGGAACGCCTGGCGCGTGGTCGCCTTGCCATCCTGAAAATTCAGCTCCAGCAGGATAAGCTCGCCGGAATCGGAAAAAAGATAGCGCGAGCTTTCTGAAAAGCTGCCAAATCCTGAGCAGACCTCATGGAGATGGTACGTGCCCTTCTCATCGTACAGCACGTACACAGTACCGTCCTGTGTGACACAGTAACCCTGTCCAATGGCAGTGAAGTGCTTTCCCTCGGGGGCATCGACCGGCATGCCATCGACCTCCATTGTACCGTCCGTAAACAGCACCTGCTCGATGCTGTGCAATGAACCTGATTCATTGTAGACACTGCCGGCAGCATACGCCTGCACACCCTCACGAAGTACCGAGAACGCACCGTTTTTGAGAAAACCGAGCTTGCCGTCCCGGAGAACAAAGCTGTTTCCCCGCTCTGTGGTGACCGAGGCAGCGATCTCGGGTGCGGTGATGCCGTCCTTCCGGGACGTTTCATAGGGCGAATCCAGTGACAAATGAATGGTTCCGGTATGCACGACCTCGCCGTTGATGGTGAGCGTGTAGTGTGTCGTGCCGGCAGATTTTCCGTAGATGGCATCTGCGGTGACTTGCACCGTGCTTTGGGAAGTGGAATCAAATACGGCAATGCCGGGATCTTCGATCGCAAGGGATACCTCGTCACCATTGAAAAGTCCGATCGGGAATGCGCCGATCGGCTCGGAATAGCCCACAAGCCCGTCCACGTCCTCCTCAAATCGGAGCAGTTCAAGCTTCTGTGCATCACTGATCTGTGAGAGGGAATTCAGATAGCAAGCGATGAGGTTCATATCCTTGATAAAGGAGACATCCTTCACATTCGGCATGCTGCTGAGCAGGAGCGTTCTGAGCTGCGTACATTCGCGCAGGAACGAAAAATCTGAGAAAGTACCGCCGCGCAGATACAGCATCTGCAGTGACGGCAGTTCTTTGAGGAACTCCAGTGAGGTGACGTCCTCCAGATTCAGATTCAGATAGTTTGCCGCCAGCAGCTCCTCCTGGGTAACAGTACCGTCGCCGTTTTTGTCGCAGGAGTTGTACGCGAGGAGCTGCTCGTAGACGGCAGGCTCTACATCAGCCGGAACTGCCTCCTGCGCAAACGCTGTCAGCGGTGCTGCTCCCAGCAGCATCGTCAATCCGGTCAGCAGTGCAATGTTTTGTCGTTTCATAACTTCCTCCTTTTAGATGTGTGGTTCAATCAGAGAAGTGCCGGTTAGCTTTCCCATGATACTGGTTTCACCTATAACTACGCAGTGAGAATGAAAATGTGCGGCAAAAATTGTAAATATTTTATGAATACTGCGAATGCAGTGAGAGAACACGCGATATCCCTGGCAGTGCGTAAAAACTACTTGCACGATCTCCGAAAATGTGTTATAATGAAAACAAGCTGGTTTCACATCATGATGTATGGCGAAGGGATCGCTGCGATCCTTATGTGAAGACGCGTTCTAAGAATGAATGATAAAGTAGGGAGATCATTATGAACGATAAAAAATATATGATAGTTGCGGCGTTGGCGGCATCCTGCCTGACAGCATGTCTGGCATTGCCGCAGTCTGTGCATGCTGCGCAGGAGGAAGGGTATCACAGTGCCTTTGACAGCATCCTGGTGGATGAGCAGGGCAGGTCATATGCCCTGAACGGCGAAGAACGGATGGTCGGTCGATTCCGTATTGCGCCGGATTTTCTGATGGGGGATGTGAACCGGGACGGCATTCTCGATGCAGGAGATGCCGCCAATCTGCTCATTGCAGCAGCAGATGCCGGCGCATCCGGCAGCAGTGCGGAGGAAATCCTTGCATCTGTTCATCAGGATGCGCAGACAGCGATGCTCTTTTCAGATGTCAGTGAGGACGGGAGCATCGGTGCGGAGGATGCGGCACAGCTTCTGATCTATCTGGCACAGTTGGGGGCTGGTGAGGACGCTGCTCCTTTGGGTTCTCATGAGTTCTGGGCGGATGCGGACGGCTACCTGCAAAACGGCTTCTTTACCGATGCAGACAGCGGCACAACCTATTATGCGGACGAACGCTGCGCTCTGTGTCAGGGCTGGATCTCTGAGGGGGACAGACGTTATTATCTTGACCGGAACGGTGCGCTTGCGCCGGAGGGCTGGCTCATGGTCGATGACGCGCGGTATTATGTCGAGGCTGACGGCAGCATCCTGTCTGACGCGTGGATGAGCGATCAGGATCGGCAATTCTATCTGGATGAGCAGGGTGCTGCTGTACTTGGCATGACACAGATCGCAGGGCAGGTGTACTGCTTTGATGAAAACGGTCTGGTCAGCGGATGGTATGCGCAGAACGGGACACGCTATTATTGCAATGCAGGAGGCATCCCCCAGACAGGCTGGCAGGAGATCGGGGAGGCGATGTATTACTTTGATCCGCTGACAGCACAGATGGTGACGGGAATCCTGGAGCTGGAGGATGCCGTTTACGCTTTCGGAGAAACCGGCGCGATGCTGACCGGATGGGTGACGGCAGATGACGGGCAGCGGTACTTCCATGAGGATGGGAAACGCGCATCTGGTCTGACAGAGATTGGTGGGGACTGCTATTATTTTGATGAAACTGGAAATCTGTGTACCGGATGGATCACCATAGGATCGACCAGACGCTACTTTGGCGAGGACGGCATCATGTATAAAATGTGGCATGAGATCGACGGCAGCCGCTACTGCTTTGGCGGTGTGGACGGCGTGATGCTGACCGGATGGGCGGAGATCGGCGGCAGCAGATACTATTTCGGCACGGACGGCATTATGGTGACCAATGCTGTGGTGGGAGACTGGTATCTGACCGAGAACGGTACGGCGATCTCCCAGGTGCTGCATGTCAACCGGGAACGCGCGCAGGAGGCATTTGCAGCAAATGGCACATCTGTGGACGGGATCTTTGATTATGTGCGCAGCACCACGCGCTACAAAAAGATCGAATCCACCAAAACACTTGCGCAGATCGAGAGCAAGGGCTGGCTGTATTACGTGGACTACTCCATGACACATTACTATGGTGTGTGCTATTATCTTGCGGCAAAGATGGATTTTCTGCTGCGTGAGGCAGGCTACGAATGCCGCATAGTGCATTCGACACACGGCTCGGGCGACCACTACTGGAACCAGATCAATATTGACGGCACATGGGTAAATTACGACTGCACCAACGGACTTCGTGCCAGAACATGGGAACAGATGGTAGCGTACGGCAACTATCGGCTTTTAGGATATGTGACACCGGAATATCAATAACAAACGGATCTGCAAAAACATACTGACCGCCCGACTTTATCCAGGATCGGGCGGTTTTTTGGCAGGTGTTGTTACGGGAAATCGTTGGCTGCGGAAATTTTTTTAAAATTCCTGTTACACTTTCCGTTTTTTGTACGATAGTGGTAAATGAAAGCAGCTTTCACAAATGAGGTGAATTTCATGACTGAAACGGAATTGCGCGCGCTGATTGTCCGTTCAGAAAAGGAGGGATTTCGGGAACTGTTCAAGGAATATCGGGGCTATGTCTATACGATCGTCTGGAATCGGATCGGTGCCATTGGAACGAGAGAGGACGCTGAGGAGATCGTGAACGATGTATTCGTGCAGGTGTTCCGCCGTTTCGGTGAGATCCGTGAGGGTTCTCTGCGAGGGTATATCGGGACGATCGCAAAGGGGACGGCAATTGATGCCTTCCGGCGGCTGTCGTCACAGGCATCGGCGGTGCTGATGGAGCAGGAGGATTTCGCCAAGCTCCCGGATGCGACCGATATCGTCAGCGATCAGGAGCGTGCCGTACTGCGCCGGCAGATCCTGTCGTGCATCGAATCTCTTGGACAGCCCGATGCCTCCATTCTGTTACAGAAGTATTACTATGATCGCAGTTATGCAGAAATTGCCAGAAGCATGCGGATGCATCCTGCCGCCGTGCGGATGCGTGCAAGCCGTGCCTTAAAACGGCTGCGGAAGATGCTTGCCGGTCAATACCCGATGTAAGGAGGTGCGCAATGAAACAGCAGCAACCAACAGATTTCCTGTTTGAGGCGGATGCCGCGTCCGTTGACCGCATAGCCGCACTGTGTCAGGTCAATTGGGACAAGGGCAGAGGCTTTGAACAGAGTTATCAGAAATATCAGGGAAAGCAGATCACACCCATGCCCCGGGTGTATCGCCGCGATCCTATGCGCACCTTTATTACGGCGGCATGTTTTATGATGGCGGCAGGCTGTGCAGGCGGCGTGTATGCGTACCGTCAGATCGCCCCCAGCTCAAATCCGGTTCACGATCAGTGGGAATTGCCAACGCAGGAAACCACCGAAACTGACGAAACTACCGAGACAGAGCCGACATCGACCGGCACGACCCCAGTGCCGATGTCGGTCATGATCGAAACGCAGACGACGAGCCAGCCGTCTGCATTGCCGCCGACAACGGTGACCGTCTCTGTCACTGCTGCCGAGCCGTCCGACATCTCTGCCGAAACAACGCACACCGTGGCGACTGCACCACCTGTGCAGGAGACGGGAGAGAGCGAGCCGGAGCAGACGCAGATGCCGGATACGACTGACGCGCCGCCCGAAATACCGGATGAAACGCAGACCGAGGTAGTACCGCCCCAGAGGGGATTTGTCGAGGAACCGGGAGAGCCATTTAACATCATCCGCTTTGTATCGCCGGAGCAGATACCGCTGGATACACTGGTCTTTTCGCTGGAGCTGGAGGATTACGAGATGGAGGAGCTGCCTGCAGAGGGATCGTACCGGCGGTTTGTTGTAAAACAATCGGGCGGCTGGCGCTATACGCTCGATCATTTCACGTATGATGCCTTCCAGTTCAGCTATGTCAGCGAACTCAACACCGTGGAGCAGGTCATCATCAATGGCAGGGACGGCTATTTTGTCACGACTCCCGATAAGTATGTTGATGGAATCAGTGTGCTGTTCTGGGATGACGGCACAGGCATTACCGTGGGCAGCGTCCGCAGTTCCCGGGATGACGCACTCCGGAACATTGCGGAGCACTTTATTAATGAGGAGGATTTATCATGAAACGAAAAATGACAGCATTTTTGTCTGCTGCCGCGCTTTGTCTGACGGCATTGCCGCTTGGTGCGGCTGCGGAGGAGACGCAAAACCTTCCGGAATGGGTTCCGGTGAGCTTTTCGCAGGCACTGCAATTTTATAACGCATACGGTCAAACGCATGTGGCAGACGGCTATGTCTGCACCGTGCAGAAAAAGCGCCTGGACATCCGTTATCTCTATTCGACGGAATGGAATGCAGACCTGCCGCAGCCTGAGCCTGTCTATCAGGAGACACTGATACTCCGGGAGATTCCGCTAAAGCCTGACGAAGCCGATACCGAGGCATATCTTGCCTATCAGCAGGAGCTGGAACGGCTGGGCGTTTCGGAACGGGAGCTGGAGTACGTGGAGCTCCGAAGACCGGATTTTGTGTTCGAGGTGTCGGTCTATCAGCCGGAGGCGGACATGGCGTTTACATGGGTGGAGCATTTAAATCAATGGGATACGCCGGAGGTGCGCACGGACTTCTCGTTTGCTGTTGACGGCGATACGATCCGGGAGACGGATCTGTATGCGTTTTTGCCGGACAGCTTGATGGAATTTGAACAATTTCGCAGCAAAAACCCCGTCATTTCGCTGCAAAACGGGTACGTCGTCTATTGTGACAAAGTGGGGATCGACGGCGGCGGTCAGGTCATGCTCGGGCAGACCGGAACAGCAAAGCTCGAACAGGTTCTGAACTACAATTGTGCCAAAACCGTGCTGATTGCGATGGAGGTGGGCGGCGGCGGCGAGACGGTCATTGTCTACAAGCCCGTCACATCCGGGACGGTCATGCTACGGGGAATGCAGGCACAACCGTGGAATCTGACCGAGGTCTGGACAAAGGACGCTGCGTGCTTTGCCGTGTCAGAGGATCTTGCGGTCACGGAGATTTCCGAGGAGCAGATGGGACAGTTACTGATGGGGGACTGCAATAATGATGGGGTATTCAGCGTTGCTGATGTGCTGATGTGCCAGAAGTATGTGCATGGTTTGAGTGAGCTGACCGCATGGGAGCATGCGGACTTTGACGGGGACGGTACAGTCGATGTCTTTGACCTTACGCTGATGCGCCGGGCACTCCTCATGCAGGAGATGGCGAACCCGGAGCAGATTGCATTTGAAACGCTCACATCTACGATCCATCGCGATGACGATGTGGTGAATCACCGTTATTTCAAGGCACGGGCGGCGTATTCTCTGGAGGAGCTGCAAGACCTTGCCGGAGAGGCGGAGATTCCCGAGGAAATTACACAGGAGACATTCACAAACAATGTGGTCATTATGCTGGAAACGCCGATTTCCGGCGGAAACGTCTACCAAAATATGAATGTGGAGGAGATCACGCGCGTTGGTGCAACGCTGAGGATCCAGGCAACCGCTCGCTATTCCGGCCAACCGACACCGGACATGGCGTATTGGCGCAAATATCTGACGATTCCATTGGATTCGGTGGCAAGCATCAAGGGCATCAAAGTAACATGTACGACTACGAAGGTTGAAGAATAATCACAAAATGATACTCGCCGCTATTGCTTGTTTTGCAATAGCGGCGAGTATCGCTTTTGTGCCATATGCAGAATTCGGCACATCTCCCCTTCCCGGGAGGGTCTGTTATGAAAACTTCGGCTCACACGTCAGGTTTACGCCAAGGCGTTTGAAGATTCTCTCATCCACTGCCGAAAGGATGACCGTCGAATGTACCTCACAGCCGCGCAGACAGTCAAGCTGTGCCATCGCCTTAGCGGCATTCTCATCGGTCGTCGCACAAATGGCAAGCGCATACAGCGTTTCGTCCGTGTGCAGACGCGGATTGTTGTTGCCCAGGTGACCGACTTTCAGATTCTGGATCGGCTCAATGACGTGCGGACTCATCAGCAGCACTTCATCCGGCAGTCCGGCGAAATGCTTAAGGGCATTGAGCAGCAGTGCCGAGGACGAGCCTAACAGCTCCGAGGTGCGCCCCGTGAGAATCGTGCCGTCCGGCAGCTCCATAGCAGCCGCCGGCTCACCGGTCTCCTGTTCGCGTTTGAGGGCAGATGCGACAACATGCCTGTCCGCCGCCGATACCCCTGCCTGCTGCATCAGAAGTTCGAGCTTGTAGATCTCCTCCTCCGTTGAAGTACCCTTGCGCCTGCCGCAAAGTGCTGTGAAATAGCGGCGGATGATCTCCTCCTTGGCTGCCTCGCTGACAGCCTCGTCATCAATGATGCAGTTGCCTGCCATATTGACACCCATGTCTGTCGGGGACTTGTAGGGTGACTCACCGAGGATCTTCTCGAACATGGCACTAAGTACCGGGAAAATCTCCACGTCACGGTTGTAATTGACGGTTGTCTTGCCATACGACTCCAGGTGGAATGGGTCGATCATATTCACATCGTTGAGGTCGGAGGTCGCTGCCTCATAGGCGATGTTCACCGGATGACGCAGCGGAATATTCCAGATCGGAAATGTCTCGAATTTCGCATAGCCTGCATCCAGACCGCGCTTATGCTCGTGATAGAGCTGGGACAGGCATGTCGCCATCTTGCCTGAGCCGGGGCCAGGTGCAGTCACAACGACCATACGGCGCGAGGTCTCGATA
>CAZKHW010000112.1:0-8857 GCA_964552525.1 uncultured Ruminococcus sp.
GAGCTTTTCTCAGGTGATCTTGCAGGAGGATCTTGAGGCACTGGGAGCGCGCACCATTTGCTGTACCGAGGACGGCACGGCTGGTGCTGTCAAGGGCTTTGTGACCGAGCCGCTTGAACAGCTTCTGAGCGAGGGCGTGGATGTGGTCTACGCCTGCGGTCCGACCCCGATGCTCAAGGCGGTGGCGGCTGTCTGCGAGCGTACCAGAACGTATTGTGAGATTTCCTTAGAGGAGCGCATGGCTTGCGGTGTCGGTGCATGCCTTGGCTGTGCCTGCAAGACGAAAAATGCATCCGGTGAGGAGCAGTTTGTACATGTCTGCAAGAACGGCCCCGTATTTCAGGCGAAGGAGGTGCAGTGGTAATGGCTGATCTGTCTGTAAAGCTCTGCGGTGTGGAGTTCAAAAATCCTATCATTCCGGCATCCGGCGTGTTTGGCTATGGAAAGGAATATGAGGAATTCTATCCGCTCTCATCTCTTGGCGGCATTGCCACCAAGGGCACGACCGGAACGCGCAGAACCGGCAATATCGCACCGAGAATTGCGGAAACGCCATCCGGCATGCTCAATTCTGTGGGACTCCAGAATCCCGGAATTGACGCATTTATTGAGCGTGAGCTGCCGAATCTGCTCACTAAGGACACCGTGATCCTTGCTAATATTGCAGGCTCGACCCCGGAGGAGTGCGCCGAGGTCGCTGCCAAGCTCGAGCCGACCGATGTTCACATGATCGAGCTGAACATCTCCTGCCCGAATGTTCGGCAGGGAGGTGCGGCGTTCGGAACTTCCTGTGCGATGGCAGAGCAGGTGACGGCGGCTGTCCGCAAGGCGACTACCAAACCGCTGGTTGTCAAGCTTTCTCCCAATGTCACGAGCATTACCGACATCGCCAAGGCGGTTGAGGCAGCAGGCGCGGATGCTGTTTCGCTCATCAATACGCTTCTGGGCATGCGCATCGACATTCGCACCAGGCGGCCGATCCTGCACAACAATGTCGGCGGTCTGTCCGGTCCTGCGATCCTGCCCGTTGCTGTTCGCATGATCTGGCAGGTCGCAAATACAGTCAGCATCCCGATCATCGGCATGGGCGGCGTTTCCTCGGGCGAGGATGCCATTGAGCTGATGGAGGCTGGCGCATCTGCCGTTCAGGTGGGCATGGCGTGCTTTACCGATCCCTATGCGCCTGTGCGCATCATCCGCGAGATGAACGATTTCCTCGATGCACAGGGAATTTCCGCTGTGCGCGATGTCATTGGCACAGTGCAGCCGTGGTAATGCTATGAAGATACTGGCGGTAGATTTCGGAGATTCGCGTACAGGACTTGCCGTCTGTGACCGTTCAGAGCTGCTGGCATCGCCCCTGACCGTAGTGCAGGAGAAGAACTTTGAACGCTGCGCACAGGCGACCGCCGCCGCTGCCAGGGAGCAGAAGGCGGAGCTGATCGTTGTGGGATATCCGAAAAATATGAACAACACCATTGGCGAACGCGCTGAGAAGTGCAAGGCGTTTGCGGAGCGTCTGCACGAGCTGACAGGGCTGGAATGCGTCCTGTGGGACGAGCGTTCGACCACGGTTCTGGCGCATAATTACCTGAATACGACCAACACACGCGGAAAAAAGCGAAAGGCTGTGGTCGATGCCGTGGCAGCCGTCATCATCCTGGAAAGCTATCTCGGCTACCGGAAAAACACGGCAAACACGTGAAATAAAGCGGGGCGAAATTCGCCCCGCGTTTGGTGTTTATTTCATGGCATCGGTGATATCATTGAGCGCATCACCGGCAGCCTTGAGCATTTTGCCTGCCTTACGCTTGAGCGAGCGTTTTTTCTTGTCATGCGAATTGATGAGCATAAAGCACGCTGTTCCGACCGATGCACCGACCGAAATGCCCTTTACCATTGCATTCCAACTCATGCAGATTCCCTCCTTTGCAGTGAAGTGCAATAGTAGTATGCCCCCATTTTTGCGAAAATACCCTGGCATTGCGCCGGAAAGGAATTCCATATGCCAAAGCTCCATATCGTCCTTGCCCAGCCGCAGATCCCCCAGAATACCGGAAATATCTCCCGTACCTGCGCGGTAACGGGTGCAGTTCTGCATTTGATCAAGCCCTATGGTTTCCATATCACGGATAAAAACCTCAAACGCGCCGGGCTTGATTACTGGGATAAACTGGAAATTCTGGAATATGACAGCATTGACGCATTTTTGACAAAGCATCCGGAGGATCTGATCTATTTCTTTTCCACCAAGGCGCGGCTCTGTCACAGCGATGTGTGCTATCCGGAGGATCGCGAGATCTACCTGATGTTCGGGCGCGAGGATGCAGGTCTGCCGGAGGAGTTGCTCGTGCAGCATCCGGAAACGACGGTGCGCATCCCGATGCGCCCGACCCTGCGCAGCCTGAACCTCTCGAATTCCGTGGCAATCGCCGCGTATGAGGTGCTGCGCCAATGGCAGTACCCGGACATGACGGCACAGGGCAGTTTGACCCGGTATGAATGGGAGGATAACGCATGAGCAGCCGGTATGACCTGCTCATCCTCGGCGGCGGCGCGTCCGGACTTGCCGCCGCTGTGACGGCGGCATCCCTTGGTGTGGGGAGGATCGCGGTCATCGAAAAGCTGCCGCGTGTGGGGAAAAAACTTCTTGCCACCGGCAACGGCAGATGCAATCTCAGCCATGAGGGCATCACGGCAGGGGACTACCGCGGCAGTGTGGAGGTGTCCTCCATTCTCTGGGAATTTGGCGATGTCAAGACGTTTTTTGAGAACCTTGGGCTTTATTTGCGAACGGACGACGCAGGCAGGATGTACCCTTATACTATGACAGCAACCGCCGTTCTCGATGCGTTCCGGCTGTGTATGCGCGAGGACGGCGTGGAGGAGATCTGCGGCACCGAGGTGACGGGACTTCGCCGAAAAAACGGTATCTGGCATGTGGAAACGACAGATGTCGAATATCATGCGCCCCATGTTATCTTCGCTGTTGGAGGCCACGCTGCTCCGAAGCTCGGAACAGATGGAAGTGCCTGGGGATTGCTCAAAACCTTGGGAATCCCGATGACCGCGCCAGCCCCGAACCTGTGCCCGGTGCTGTCCGATGCGCGGATGCTCCGACCACTCAAGGGTCTGCGTGTCAAGGGCGAGATCACGCTCTGGGACAAAGACCGCGCCGTGCGCACCGAATCCGGCGAGGTGCAGTTCACGGAGAAGGCACTTTCGGGCATCTGCGTGTTCAATCTGTCAGGACTGATCGACACCCGTCGGATCACCGATTATTCGTTGGTATTCGATCCTGTTCCCGAGTTAGAGAACAGCTTGACAGACATCCTGTACACGCTGCAGGGAACACGCTGCGGCATGAGCTGTGAGGAGATACTGTCGGGACTTCTGCCCAAGCCGCTGCTCCGGCTGATCTTAAAAAACGCCGCTGTTTCGCCTGAGCTTTCCAGCGAAATGCTTGACGGGAGAATACTCCGGCAGCTTGCCGCTGCCATCCGGTGCGTGAGATTTCCCGTGCAGGGGCTTGCCGATTTTGCGCAGGCACAGGCGACGCGCGGCGGTGTCTGCGGCAATGCTCTCGATGTCCATTTACAGGTGAAGGCGCACCCAGGGCTGTACGTGACCGGCGAGGCTGTTGATGTTCATGCAGACTGCGGCGGCTATCATCTGCACTGGTGCTGGGCAAGCGGTGCTGCCGCCGCATCTGCTGTTGCTGTCAAATACAGCGAGAAAGGAAAACGCACATGATACGCATCCAGAACTTGAAACTTCCGCTGGACTATACCGAGGACACGCTGCTGCGTGCTGCCGGACGAAAGCTCCACATCCCTTTTTCGCAGATACGCTCTGTGCGCCTGCGCAAGCGTTCCATTGACGCAAGGCGGCGCGATGCTATCTGCTTTCTTGTGACGCTCGATGTGCTGTGTGACGGCGAAAAGCGCATCCTCTCCAAGCTCTCGCGCGACAAGGATGTCTTTGCGGAAACGGAAAAGCCCTACCGAGTGCGCATCTGCCGTTCCTCTGAGCGACCTGTCATTGTCGGCTTCGGACCGGGCGGCATGTTTGCGGCATTTGTCCTTGCTAAGGCAGGACTTCGCCCGATCGTCCTGGAGCGCGGCAAGCCGGTTGACGAGAGAATTGCCGATGTAACGCGCTTTCGGACGACAGGCATCCTTGACTCTGAGAGCAACATCCAGTTCGGCGAGGGCGGCGCAGGCACGTTCTCGGACGGCAAGCTGAACACCGGGATCAAGGATCCGCGCATTCGCTTTGTGCTGGAGACCTTTGTCGGCTGCGGCGCACCCGAGGAGATCCTCTGGAATGCCAAGCCTCACATCGGTACGGACAAGCTGAGGGATACCGTGAAAACCATGCGCGGTCTGATCGAGCGCATGGGCGGAACGGTCATGTTCGGGGCGAGGATGACGGGATTCTCCGCAGACAATGGGGTGCTGACTGCCCTGACCTATGAGAAGGACGGCGAGTGCCGTGAGATCCCGTGCCGCCATGCCATTTTCGCGCTGGGTCACAGTGCACGTGACACGCTCGGGATGATCCACGCCAGCGGCATGGAGCTGACGCAAAAGCCGTTTTCGATGGGGGTGCGCATCGAGCATCTGCAAAGCGAGATCAACCGTGCGCAGTTCGGAAAATTCTGGGAGCATCCGGCGCTGGGGGCGGCGGATTACAAGCTTGCAGTTCACCTGAAGAACGGGCGGAGTCTGTACACGTTCTGCATGTGTCCGGGCGGCGAAGTCGTGGCGGCATCCTCGGAGCAGGGGAGACTTGCCGTCAACGGTATGAGTAATTTTGCACGGGACAGCCGCAACGCCAACAGCGCACTTCTGGTGGGGATCACGCCGGAGGATTTCGGGAGCGACCATCCACTTGCCGGAATGCATCTCCAGCGGCAGATCGAGGAGGCGGCATTCCGTGCAGGCGGCGGCGAATTCCGTGCGCCTGTCATCCGTGTCGGCGATTTTCTCCGCCGCCGTGTATCCAAGTCGTTCGGCAAGGTCAAGCCGAGCTACACGCCCGGAACGACCTTTGCCTCTCCTGATGCATACCTGCCGCAGTATCTGTGCGAGGCACTGCGCCAGGGCATTCCGGAGCTTGACAAGCGTCTGCACGGCTTTGCAGACCCGGATGCCCTGCTGACCGGTGTGGAATCGCGTAGCTCCTCACCGGTGCGTATGGTACGCGGTGAGGACATGAACAGCACAGCAGTTTCCGGCATTTACCCGTGCGGCGAGGGCGCAGGCTATGCCGGCGGCATCACCTCGGCAGCCGTGGACGGCATCCGCTGTGCCGAGGCTGTCATCAAAGCCTTGGGAGGAATGGTATGAACGAACTGACAGATATTGGCTATGTCCGGGAGATCCTGGAGCGTCATGGATTTTCCTTTTCCAAGGCACTCGGGCAGAATTTCCTCATCAATCCCAGCGTGTGTCCGCGCATTGCCGAGATGGGAAATGCCGCGCCCGGCTGGGGTGTCCTCGAGATCGGCATTGGCGTAGGAACACTCACCAAGGAGCTTGCCCGGCGTGCGGACAAGGTCGCGGCAGTGGAGCTGGATGACCGCCTGTTCCCGATCGTGGGCGAGACGCTCGCGGAATTTGACAACATCCGCCTGTTTCATGGCGATGCCATGAAATACGACCTCAAAACCCTGATCGCAGAGGAATTTTCCGGTCTGCGCGTTGCCGTCTGCGCCAATCTTCCGTACTATATCACCTCGCCGCTGATCATGCGGCTTCTGGAGGAACGGCTGCCTGTGGAGACCATCACCGTTATGGTGCAGAAGGAGGCTGCCCAGCGTCTGTGCGCCCCCATCGGCTCACGTGAAAGCGGCGCGGTGTCGGTGGCGGTTGCGTATTACGGCACGGCGGAAAAGCTCTTTGACGTATCACGCGGCAGCTTTCTGCCTGCACCGAATGTCGATTCGGCGGTCATCCGCATCACGCTCCATAAGGAACAGCCGTGGCAGATCCGGGACGAGGCACTGTTCTTTCGTATCGTTAAAGCTGGTTTCTCCCAGCGGCGCAAGCAGCTTGGCGGCGTTCTTGCCGGAGCACTCGGCATTCCCAAGCCGCAGCTTACCGGAGCATTCGAGTGCGCCGGACTTGCGTCCTCAGTGCGCATTGAGGCACTGACGATGGCGCAGCTTGCCGCGCTGACCGATGCGGTAGCATCGCTCTGACCGCACCGCATTCCCGGAAACGCGCATTGCGCAGGAAATAGCATCTCCTCTCCGTAATGTTCCACAATTGCGCAAAGCGTTCTGACAAATCTCACATCCGATCCCATGTATAATAGTATTGGACGCTGCATACCGTACTATGATACAAAGGAGAAGATCGCTATGAAGAAACCAAAACCTCATCTCCGTCCGGAGATGCTGCAAGCACCCATTGGCTTTGCAGCATCTGTCAGCGGAGGTTTTCTGCTCTCGCTGGGAACTGTCAGCGGCGCAGTATCCCCCCTTGCTGCCGCGCTTGCCGGGATCGTACCGCCGCTGTACAGCATCAGCATTCTGCTCGGCTCACTGCTCTGCTACGGCGTGACCGGCGCACCGCCGGAGATGCATTTTCTGCTCACAGTTCTGGTGCTTGTCACGAGCTTTCGCATTTTGTTCCGGGAGCTGAACCGACCGCACCTGCTTGCGTTGGTGACGGCATCCTGCGGCATTCTGGGGGGATTTGTGCTGGATCTCGTGTTCGATGCAGGCGCAGGACACCTGCCGCTGTACATCTTTGCGTCGCTCCTGACGGGGATCGCATCGTACTTTCTGGCAGATGCCGGGGCGGCACTGCGCGAAAACCGCCGGATCGTTCTGCATGCCGGAAAGACGTTCACCTTCGCGCTGTGCTATCTTCTGTGCGTGACAGCACTTTGCGGCATTGACACGCCGTTTTGCAACATCGGGCGCATTGCCGGAATGAGCCTGACGCTCCTTTTTGCCAAGCAGATGCGCCACACAGGCGGTACGCTCCTAGGCGCGCTGACGGCATGCGGTGTCACACTGTGCAGCGTACCGCTGGGAACACCGGTGCTGTTTCTCCCGGTCACGGCGATGATGGCAGGTTTTTGTGCGTCTCTCCCGAATCCCCTGTACATTCCGCTGTTCTTCGTACTCCAGGCATTGAGCAGCGCGGTGCTCGACAGCAGCGTGGGTCTGATAAAAGTGCTGGTCGAGCTTGCATTTTCGTGTGGGATCTTTGCACTGATCTCTCAGATCGATCTCCACCGCTTTCTTGTCACGGATGCGATGCAGGGAGCTGCACCGCGCCTGCATCACGAGCGATACCTTGGCGACGCTCTTCACGGACTGCGTGACGAGACAGCCGCCGTGATGCACCGTCTGACCGCACCGCCGCCCGAGGATGCAGTCGTGCAGGTGCGCAGACGGCTTTGCACCGGATGCAAGAACCACAGCTACTGCTGGGTGCAGCGTGCCGGACAGACAGTTCCTGCCGTCCGGGAGCTTTTGCACACGCACCGGCGCGGCATCGTTCCGGAGGCGATCGACGGATGCATCCGGCGCACTACGCTGCTTGAGGTCTGTGCGGAGCAGGCAGGACGCAGTGCCTTGTCCCAGATGGAGCGTGTACACCTGCTCCAGAGCCGGAACGTGACCCTTGAGCATTTGCAGATTTTAGGAGAGATCACCGATTCCCTTGCCACCATGAAAGAGCCGCGCTGTCTGCTGCCGCAGACCGAGGCACTGCGCCGCATCCTGCGTCAGTGCGCCTGCGAGGGGGAGGTGCAGGTGTATAAGCTGCGTACAGGCCGCTTTGCTGCCGAGATCCTGACACGGCAAGCGGAATTTCCGGCAGCCTCTGTGCGTAAGCTCCTGTCGAAGTACCTCGCCGTGCCACTGGATGCTGCCGAGATCCCCTGCGAGGATGGTGCTGTACGCGTTTGCCTGTACCAGTCGCCTGCGTACCAGCTTGACTGGTCGATGCAGAGCCGGAATGCCCCGGAGTATGAGCGCTGCGGCGATCACTGTGATGCCTTCACCGACTGCATCGGCGATCAGTACCTCGTCTTGTCCGACGGCATGGGCAGCGGAAGTACGGCATCGCTGGCATCCCGGATCGCCGTGCGGACATTCCGCCGCATGGTGCTCGGGGGGATGGCGGCTGCCACCGCAATTCGGCTGGTCAATTCCATGCTCATGACCGAGACGGCGACAGAGAATTTTGCCACCCTCGATGTTCTCCAATTTCATGCGGACAGCGGTGAGCTGACCCTCTACAAATCCGGCGCGGCGGCGACCCTGTTCTGCCATGCCGGAAAGGTGCAGCGCATCAGCTCGATGAGCTTTCCGGTAGGCATCGTAACGGATGCACTTCCGTCACGGCGGCACATGTCCGCCTATGAGGGAGATACCGTTGTCATGCTCTCGGACGGCATCGGAGAGGCGGAGTACCCCTACATCAGCCAGCTACTGCGTGCCGGGACGACACCTGTCGATCTGGTGCAGGCGGCAGCAGGGGAGTCCGGCGTCTTTCACGCAGGGGTATCCCGTGATGATGTGACCGTGATCGCGGCACGTGTCGTCTCTCGTTTTCAGTCACAATTAACAAAAAACAGCAAGGAGGAAACCGAAAAATGCGGCAAGAATATGCCAGAGCCGGTAAAAACTTTGTAGGTTTTATACAAAATCCACAGTCTAAAATTATGACTGTCTATGAAATTTTGACACGAGACAAGAAAATACTTGAAAGAATGGCTGTAATCTGATAAAATAGTATTATAAAGGGGGGGAAGCTATGAGCAATGTTACCAAAAAAAGCAACCCGAATGTTTTTCCGTTGTATCTATTCTACCAAGGCGAAAACAGTGAAGG
>CAZKHW010000113.1:0-8830 GCA_964552525.1 uncultured Ruminococcus sp.
GAAATGCAAAAAAACTTTTGCTTTTTCCACATTCCGGCAGGATTCATCGAGTTTGTAGCTGACAAAAAGACATGTGAGCATGACTGAAAAACAGTTTCCATGTCAAAATTCATAAGTGATCTGGAATTTCCCGGGAAGATTCCGTATAATACTACAAAAATATGACACAGGGGGTATTTTCTACTTGCCAAAACAACGGCGGTGTTGTATAATAGGGTATAAAATAAATACTATTGTTTGCGGTGCAAGGACACTTCGCAAATGTAACTGGTTGGTAAAGGAGTCATCATCATGAAGCTGAATGAATACAGCAAGGCGGAGCTTTCCGCATTTTTTAACGACTGCATGGCATCTTATGCTGCTTATAAGGCGCAGGATCTCAAGCTCGACATGTCCAGAGGCAAGCCGTCTCCCAAGCAGCTTGACCTGTCCGCAGGTTTGCTGGACTGCCTGACTGCTGAGGATCTCAAAGGTGAGGCAGGCGATTACCGCAACTATGGCGCACTTGACGGTATCCCGGAGGCAAAGGCGCTGTTTGCACCGATGCTGGGCGTAGAGCCGGATGAGGTATTCATGTTCGGCAATGCCTCGCTTCAGGCGATGTACTTCACCATCAGCTACGCATTTTCGCACGGTCTGATGGGCAATACTCCGTGGAGCAGGCTCGACAGTGTAAAGTTCCTCTGTCCTGTCCCGGGCTATGACAGACACTTCCGCATCACCGAGTTTTTTGGTGTGGAGATGATCAACATTCCCATCGGCGAGGACGGTCCTGACATGGATCTGGTGGAGCAGTATGTCAATAGCGATCCGGCTGTCAAGGGTATCTGGTGTGTACCGCAGTACGCAAACCCCACCGGCATCGTTTACAGTGATGAGACGGTCAGACGTTTTGCCAATCTCAAACCGGCAGCACCGGATTTCCGCATCTACTGGGACAATGCTTACTGCATCCATCATCTTGTGGAGAATCCCAGAATGCTCCTGCCGATCCTTGCGGAGGCAAAAAAGGCGGGCAATCCGGATATCGTGTATGAGTTTGCATCGACTGCCAAGGTGACCTTTGCCGGCGCAGGCGTTTCCATGCTGGCAGCGTCCAAGGCGAATCTTGCCGATCTGACCAAGGGTCTGGGTGCTTTCACCATCAGCTTTGACAAGGTAAACCAGATGCGTCATGTCAAGTTCTTTGACGGCAAGTTTGAGAACATTCTGGCACATATGGATAAGCAGCGTCTTGAGATGGAGCCGAAGTTCAGATGTGTGCTCGATACCCTGAACCGTGAGATCAAGCCCCTGGGAATCGGTGAGTGGACAGAGCCGCAGGGCGGTTACTTTGTATCCTTCAACGCGCCGAACGGCACGGCAAAGCGCATCATAGAGCTGTGTAAGGAGGCAGGCGTTGTCCTGACTGGTGCAGGTGCGGCGTTCCCCTACGGCAAGGATCCGGAGGACAGAAACATCCGCATTGCTCCCAGCTACCCCGAGGTTGACGAGCTTCAGCAGGCGATGGATCTGTTCGTTCTGTGCGTCAAGATCGCGGCAGCAGAGCAGCTTCTCAAGTAATCTGTATAGCAGAAAGCACCGACCCTTTGTAAGAGCGATACTCATAATGGAAGTAATGCCCGAAAGCAGTTTTTGGAACTGCTTTCGGGCTTGCTTTAATATTGGTTTATTCGCATAAATCAGAATTTATCTATACTCTACAACATCTTCTAAACATTTTCTTGGTCGTGCAGCAGGAAATTCATTTGCATATCCAAGAGAAATTGCACCAACCAGTTGATATGTTGTATCAATATAATTTACTAACTCATTATAGGCAAAACAGGTATTTGCTATCCATAAAGAACCTACTCCTAATTCTGTAGCTTTAAGTAACATATTTTCAACCGCTGCTCCGATTGATAAGCTGTCACATATTTCAGTAATTCGATCATCCGGATTGATGTATATAAATGGAGAGCTACAATTGGTATTTAATATCACAATAAGTACGGGAGCTTCTCTCATAATTTTCAATGTATTAAAAGCGTCAGTTAATCCATTTTTAAAATTTGGCAAAAGAGCATTACCGTCCCTTTCTCTTAAAAGTCCTTTTTCCATTTCAACTAATAATTCATTTTTTGATTTTTCACTATATACGATAAATTTCCAAGGCTGTCTATTTTTGGCAGACGGAGCAGACATTCCTGCTTTTATTATTTCATCAATGATTTTCTTATCTACCGACTGGACTTTATATTTTCTTATACTTCTTCGAGCCTTTATGTAATCCATTATTATGATGCCTCCTAATTCAAATTCCGATTTGTCTTACTAAAAGTATACATCAAAAAGAATTATATGTCAATAGAAAGCCATAGTATTTTTGACTTATCATCAAAAATACTATGGCAAAAATTTCTGTATGAGTATCGCTTTTAAGGGGCGGTGCTTTTCGTCCGGACACACAAATACCCTCCGGGGTAGGAGGGCACATGTGCATGATATAGGGATTATTGGGGATTTTATAATAACGTTGGGGTAAAAACGTTATTAACATGAAACACTAGTCTAGAAAGACTTCATGTATAGTATAAGCAAAGCGTTTGATAGATTTGTGATACGTTTGTGAAAATTGTGTGAAAATCACAAATTGCGCATCTCAAACCAGAACACCGAGCCTTCCCAGAGCCTGGAGCACACGCCGAAACGGTAGTTGTGCAGGCGCAGGATCGCCTTGACGATGGACAGTCCCAGCCCTGTTCCGACCACCTCGCGCTTGTGGTTCTCGCTGCGGTAGTATTTGTCGAAGATCTTGCGGATCTTATCCTCCTCGATGCCGTCTCCGGTGTCGCGCACCTCGATGCGAACGCCCTGCTCGGTGTTGATCTGGCTGATAAAGACCTGCTTGTCCTCGCCGGTATAGTTGATGGCATTGTTGATGAGGTTGCAGACCACGCGTTCTAGCTTTCCGGGATCGCATCTGACGATGCGGCTTTCATCCGGCTGGAACGTGATGTGATAGCCCATCTGCTCCGAAACGCCCTTGTACCGTGCGATGATGTCCTGCATCCAGACCGCCGCGTCGATCTCCTGCAATTCCAGCTTCTGCGAACCGTTCTCGAATTTTGAAAGGTCGAGAATGTCGTTGACAAGCGCCGTCAGGCGGTCTGTTTCGTCGATGATGACCTGTAGGTGCGCCTCGCGCTTGACGGGATTGTCACCGGAGAGGTCGCGGATCATCTCGGCGTATGCTTTGAGCATCGTCAGGGGCGTTCGCAGGTCGTGCGAGACATTCGCGATCAGGTCGCGCTGCATCGAATCCGCCTTGGAGATCTCGTGCTCTGCGTAGGTAAGTGCACGTGCCAGCTCATCGACCTCGCGGCAGGAGCCGCCCTCGAATTTCGTCTGGTAGTTGCCCTTTGCCATGTGCTTGGCAGATTCCGTGATGCGCGTGATGGGCACCGAGAGACGTTTGGACAGCAGAAACGCGATCAGGCATCCCAGCGCGAGCAGCACGAAGCTGAACATCAGAATCATGCGTTTCTGGATGCGTATGGTCGCGCCGACCGGCTCGAGGATTGTGTTGATAAAGATGCAGCCGTTCACATCCTCCTTGGTGCCGACCACATAGCCGACCACAAGGGTCTGCATCCCGATATGCTCGTCAAAGGCGGTCATGCAGATGCTGCCGTCCTCGCTGGCATCGAGCGCCTGCACAAAGTACAGCAGGTTGTGCTGATTATGGTAGCCGTGGATCAGGCAGTTGTAGTTCATGGTATCGCGGAAGTATTTGCCGCGATCCTTGCTGTCATAAACGGAGATGCACATCTGGTTCGATGCCGCGGTGTAGTCAAGGGTCTGCTGAAAGCTCACAGAATCCTGCATCTTGTAATCATCGAGCAGGGAAAGTGCCACGCGCTGCGTCTCCTTGATCTTGAACACGGTGTAGAATTTTTCCAGCAGCACCGTTTCCATGATCCAGAGCAGCCCCACCACGATCACTGCGTACAGGATAAAGAACAGCCCGATGTTAAATTGCAGCGGTGTGCGGCAGCGGAGCTTGCGGCTGAACTCCTTAAATCCCATTGGTCTCGAACTTGTAGCCCATGCCGCGCAGCGTTACAATGAACTTGCGGTACTCACCGAGAGAGCCGCGGAGCATCTTGATATGGGTATCGACTGTGCGGTCATCGCCGAAGAAATCGTAGCCCCAGACCGCCTCAAGGAGCTTGTCACGGGTCAGTGCCAGTCCCTTATTGCGGACAAGGTAGAACAGCAGATCGTATTCCTTGGGGGTCATGGAAGCCTTCCTGCCGTCCACATAGACCTCACGTCCGGCAAGGTCGATCTCCAGCCCCTCGAATACCAGGCGGCTGTTCTGGGGGCTGACAGCTCCGGAGGCTCTGCTGCGCTGGAGAACCGCCTTCACACGCGCCATCAGTTCCTTGGGGGAGAAGGGTTTGCCCACATAGTCATCCACGCCGATCTCAAAGCCGAAGAGCTTGTCATACTCCTCGCCCCGTGCGGAGAGCATGATGATCGGGATATTCTTGTGCCGGCGGATCTCTTTGCTCGCGGAATAGCCGTCGAGCTTGGGCATCATGACATCCATAATGATCAGATCGTACTCGTTGGCTTTTGCCTTTTCCACCGCCTCCATGCCGTTGGAGGCTTCATCGACCTCATATTCCTCGAATTCAGCGTACTCGCGCACCACTGCACGGATATTGACCTCATCGTCTACAATTAACAGTTTGCTCATAGAGGATACATCCTTTCTGTTGTTTTATAAATTATAACAGATTTGAGAGTGTTTTGCAAGCGTTCCCATAGGATTTTCATATTTTTCTTGCAATTTTCAAATAAGTGTGCTATACTAATACTAACATATGATCTGCCCTGTGAGGAATTTCGCTAGACCGGCAGAAACCATTTGAGAGAAGAAAGGAAGGCTATCATGAAATGCAGATATATTGCATCGGTGCTTGCGGCACTGATGCTGCTTGCGCCGGCAGGCTGCGGCGGCAAGTCCAAGACCGACTCGAACTATGTATCTAAAGATGACTCCCTGACAGTGATCGGAGCGACAGGAGCCACCGCCGCCTCCGGTGAGCCATCCGCGAGTGTTGCGGAGACGCTGCCAGACGAGACGGAGAGCCGTGCCAGCTTTGTGGCAGTGGGGGACAATCTCATACATTCGGCGGTGTACAGAACGGCTGCCAATCACGCAGAGAACGGCAAGGCATACGATTTCCACTACTGCTACCAGTATGTGGAGGATATGATCCGCCAGGCAGACCTGGCGTTTGTCAACCAGGAAACTGTGATCTGCGGCGACGGCTATGAGATCACCGGTTCTAATCTGAATTTTAATTCCCCGATGGAGCTGGGCGATGATCTGATCGACATCGGATTCGACATCATCGGCATGGCGAACAATCACGTGCTGGACAAGGGCTCGACCGGAATGAGCGACTGCCTGGACTACTGGGACAGCCAGGTCGAGCGTCATCCAGGACTGCTGGTGCTGGGGGCGTACCGCGACTATCAGGACATGTATGACTACCGCATCACGGAGGTGAACGGCATCACCGTGGGCATTCTTGCCTATACAGAGCATACCAACGGCTACTCGCTCCCGGGCGATTCCGAGATGCGCATTCCCTATACATGGGACACCGAGCTGATGGAGAAACAGGTCAGAGAGCTGGATGCAATGGTGGACTGTGTGGTTGTTTCGGCGCACTGGGGCGTGGAGGACACCCACGTTGTGCCGGATGCCGTCAAAAATCTCTCCCAGAATCTCATTGACTGGGGCGCGGATGTCATCATCGGTACAGGACCGCATACCCTGGAGAGCATGGAATATCTGACACGCCCGGACGGCAGCAGGGGCTTTGTGTACTACTCGCTGGGCAATTTTATTTCCGGACAGACGGATAATTTCAACATGGTCGGCGGCATGGCGCGGTTCAATATCGTCAAGCGCGGCGGCGTGACTACCATCGAGGATCCCGGACTGACTCCCGTCATCAACCAGTATGAGACCGGCAGCCTGAATGATGTGCGCGTGTATCCGTACAACCTGTATACGGATGAGCTGGCGGCAGCGCATGGCATCCCGTATTCACCGATGGGAACTGCCAAAAACTGGAGCTGGGATGTCATCAACACGATTGTCGAGAACAATGTCCCCGAGGAATACCGCATGCTCGGGGCGGAATAACAGCCAGAAACACGGACGTGCCGGAGTGATCCGGTGCGTCCGGTGCTGTCTGTTGTGAAAAAGCTGTAAAATGGAATTCGATTATTGTGTAGTATGATGAATTTCCAAAAAAGTGTTTACTTTTTTTCGTACTTGATATATAATAAATATGGTCGGTGGATTTGACATTTGCGTACAGGCGATTTTTCGCGAATTTGTGAAATCTGGACAAAATACATACCATATTTGTGCATGGTATACAAAATGACATGCCCCTTTTTCACAGGTTACACAAAATGTTATAAATTCTCTTGACTTATGTGATATTTTGTCCTATAATAACAGTAAGTAGACAAGGGTGTGCTGTGTCATGTCCGGTCTGCTGAATGATATGAGGATATAATTTGAGGAAGTGCGGCTTCCTTTGGTTATATGGCTTTGTATTACTTCAAACCCAACATTTCAAAGGAGGAAAGACAATGAAGGTAAGGAAAATCGTTGCCGGTCTGGCAGCAGTATCCATGCTGGCGGCGTTTTCAGCGCAGGCTGTATTTGCAGCCGACACCGTTACGATCAAGGCTGGTGAGGCGACCGCAGCACCGGGTGAGGAATTCACTCTGGATGTATCTCTGGACGGTGTACCTGCACAGGGCATCTCTGTAATGGAGTTTGCGGTGAAGTATGACCCAAGTGTAGTAGCAATTAAGGGTGTGTCTGCTGGAAAGGTAGCACAGAACGGCGATGCTGAGAAGTTCGACGGGGTAACAGTATTTGAGGCGCGTTATGAGACCGAAGGTCTGGTAACCATCACCTATTCTACTGGTCTGAGCGATGCACAGTATTGCATTACTGAATCCGGTGTGTTCGCAACCATCAGCGGTACTGTAGCTGCAGACGCTAAGGATGGCGAATATCCGGTGACCATCACCGCGATCCCGCGTGAGACCGTTGAGGGTAAGGGTGACACCAACACGGAAGTGAAGGCTGGTTACATCGGAACAGATGGTGCTGTAACAAAGTACGGCACCACACTGACGGACGGCAAGGTGATCGTAAAGGCTGGAGGTCCGACGCCGACTGATCCCCCGAAGCCGACTGGTGAGGATACAACTGGCAATGATCCGTCTAATATCAAGTACGGCGATGTAAACTGCGATAATGATGTTGACATTTTGGACGTAATCGCTCTTAACAAGTACCTGCTTGGTGCTCAGGAGCTTTCAGCTCAGGGGCGGATCAATGCAGATGTTGATGCAAATAAGGATATAGATTCCACGGACTCCTTGAACATCCTCAAGTGCGTTGTTAAGCTGATTACCCAGGCTGACTTCCCGATCAAGTAATCTGCGCTGCCAAAGTCTATTCAGACATCTTCTGCTGAGACATCATGGATTTTAATGTTAGCAGGCGGCGACAAACGCCTGCAAAATCCCTCATAAAGAAAGGAATTAATTAGTTATGAAGAAGGTAATTTCTGCACTGACAGCCGCTGCAATGTGTGCAAGCATGTCTGCAAGTGTCATGACCGCATTTGCAGTGTATTCTGCAAATGACGTTGAATTCTACCTCAAGGTCGTAGACGCAAGCGCTGGTACCATATCTGCAGATGGTACTACCATTACGTTCGCATCTGCTGCTGATGCGAAGAACGCAAAGCTCACCGTTCAGGAGTTCATCAAGGCAGACACCGCTAACCCGTCTGTACAGCAGGTTGGTTCTACCTTTGAGGCTTCTGCAAAGGGAATCGTTCTGGGTACAAAGACCGTGGATGATAAGGGTAACGTTACTTATCCTGGTGTTGACTACAGCAAACCGCTCGGTGATGAAGCTGAGTACGACATCAACGGTGTAACTGTAAAAACCAACCAGTTTGTATCCTGCTTCGGCTATGCGAACAAGCTCAAGAAGTTCAAGAGTGGTACAGGTGAGGCTACATGGGGTTCTTCCAGAAACTATTCCTGGGATTATACTGGTCCGGATCAGCTCTCCATTATCTGGGCATCTGACTTTGCAGACACCAGCTATGACAACTCTAAGGAGACTGCTCACTTCGCATCTGCTGAGTCTGACAAGTATCCGTTCACACAGTTCGATGCTACCCTCGAGGATCTGGCAGACGGTACTTACACCATTGATATCATTGATTCCTGGGAGCATGCTGTGAACGGCACCCAGAATGGTACTTTCATCAACGTTGACGGTAAGAATAAGGTACTTATCACCAATCACTCTGGTATCAATATCGTAGTTGGTGAGGGAACGACACCTGAGCCTACTCCGGAGCCTACACCTGCGCCTACGCCGGAGCCGACACCTGAGCCGACGGTAGGAGGTTCAAAGGATTTGCCGGAAGGCGTGTCTGAGAATGTCACCTACACGCGGAGTTTTCTGGGGCTGAAGTTCGAGGTGGACGAAAACGGCAAGCTGACCGCGCAGAGCAAGTTCGATATCGGGCTTGTGCTCGTACTGCTTGGCGGCGTCGTTGTCCAGCTGGGCTGTATCGGTTTTTACGGGCATCTGCGGGAGTCACTCCTGAATCTGTTGGACGACATCAGAAGCCGGTTCGAACGTCACTAAACTATCCGTGAAACCCTTGCCGTACCTTATGAAAAACGCCCCGGTCTTCGGACTAGGGCGCTT
>CAZKHW010000114.1:0-8745 GCA_964552525.1 uncultured Ruminococcus sp.
GATCTGGATGCACTCCTGGTTCGGATGCTTACGTCCACCCTGGGGCGGTACATTGGACACAGTACCCTCAATGATCTTGAGCAATGCCTGCTGTACGCCCTCACCAGATACATCACGGGTCAGGGAGGTGTTCTCCGACTTTCTGGCGATCTTGTCGATCTCGTCAATATAAATGATACCGCGCTCCGCTGCCTCGATATCGAAATCGGATGCCTGGATCAGACGCAGCAACACATTCTCCACGTCATCACCCACATAGCCTGCCTCGGTGATGGTCGTTGCATCTGCAATGGCAAACGGCACATCAAGGATCTTGGCAAGCGACTGCGCAAGGAAGGTCTTGCCGACACCGGTAGGACCAAGCAGCAGCACATTGCTCTTTTGCAGCTCAACATCCGTGCCGTCATCCTGGCTCATAATGCGCTTGTAATGGTTGTAAACAGAAACAGCAAGTGAGATCTTCGCCTGCTCCTGACCCACCACATACTGGTCAAGCACCGACTTGATCTCCGCCGGACGCAGGAGCTTGAACGGCTTGCTCTGCGTCTTTTTCTTCTTTTCCTCGTGCTGTTTCTTCTCCGCACGATTCCCCTGCGGCCCGAAGATCATGTCATAGCAGGTACATACGCACTCATCACAGATATTGTAAATACCTGCTGAGAACATGCTCATGACCTTATCCTCGCCCTTGCCGCAGAAGTTGCAGATCTTGAAGCTGTTAAATTCCGCCATCCGTGTTTACCTCTTCTCAATAACCTTGTCAATCAGACCATATGCCTGTGCCTCGTCGGCGGTCATATAGTTGTCACGCTCGGTGTCGCGCTCAATCGTTTCCAACGGCTGACCGGTGTGCTTGGCAAGCAGTGTATTGAGCTTCTGACGCGTTCTGACAAGATGATCGGAGTGGATCTTGATATCGGTACACTGACCGGAAAGTCCGCCGCTGATGAGCGGCTGGTGGATCATGATCTCAGCATTCGGCAGCGCGAACCGCTTGCCCGGCGCACCTGCGGTGAGCAGGAATGCTCCCATCGATGCCGCCATACCGATACAAATGGTGGAAACATCGCACTTGATATACTGCATGGTATCATAGATCGCCATGCCGGCAGTGATCGAACCGCCGGGGCTGTCGATATACAGAGAGATGTCCTTTTCAGGATCCTGGCTCTCCAGATACAGGAGCTGTGCCACGATCACACTTGCTGATGCGTTGTTGACATCCTCGTGCAGCATGATGATGCGGTCATTGAGCAGTCTCGAATAGATATCATAGGAACGCTCGCCGCGGCTCGTCTGCTCCACTACATAAGGTACCAGAGTATTCATTTCGCCAAACACTTCGCCTCATCCTTTCCTTCATAACCAGGTTGATCCCGGGAGATAAAGCATGAGCGAACCCGGATCGTTCGCTCACGCATGTACATTTTTGTAATGGCTTACTCAGCAGCCTCTTCTGCCGGAGCCTCCTCAGTGATCTCAGCATTTGCCTTGACCAGCTCAATTGCCTTGGTCACACGCATATCCAGAATGTAATCGCCCATCGGCAGACGGCGCTTCACTTCCTCAACAGACATGTTGTTTGCCTCTGCGATGTCCTTGAGGCTCTCATTCACCTCGTCATCAGGGATCTGGATATTCTCAAGATCAGCGATCTTCTCAAGAGCCAGACGCAGCTTGACCTCGTTCTCCGCACGGTCACGGTTGGTGTCGCGGAAGTCCTCCATATCCATACCGGTGTACTGCAGATACATATCCATGGAAATACCCTGCTGCTGGAGCGTATTCTCAAAATTTGCTACCAGGCTGTCCAGTCTGTGCTCAAACATAACATTCGGGATCGGAGTCGTTACCTGCTGGATCAGCGTCTCCATCACTGCATTATCAAATGCGATGTCAGCCTCGCGCTGTGCAGAAACCTCCAGCTTCTCCTTGGCATCTGCCTTGAATGCCTCAAGCGTCTCAAACTCAGTGGAATCCTGGATGAACTCGTCATCAGCCTCCGGCAGCTCCTCAACGGTGATGCCATTGAGCTTACACTTGAAGGTTGCCTCCTTGCCTGCGTAGTCCTCCATCTGGTAGTTCTCCGGGAAAGTCACAACAACGTCGAATGCATCGCCGACATTCTTGCCAACGATCTGATCCTCAAAGCCCGGGATGAACTGACCGGAGCCAAGACGCAGCGGGAACTGCTCACCCTTGCCGCCCTCGAATGCCTCATCGCCGAAGAAACCCTCGAAGTCGATATTGACCTCGTCGCCCATCTGTGCAGCACGGTCATCGACCGATACCAGACGTGCATTTCTCTGGCGGAGCATATCGACCTGTGCATTGATGTCTGCATCTGTGATCTCGCGGACAGCCTTGGATGCCTTGATGCCCTTGTAGTTCTCAAGCTGTACATCCGGCTTGGTGATGCAGATCGCCTTGAAGACAACGCCCTCCTCCTTGGAGATCTTCTCTGCATCGACCTGCGGACGGTCAACCAGCTCGAAGTCAGCCTTCATCAGCTCAGGAGTCAGCTCCTCATTGATGAGGTCGTTGAGTGCATCCTCAAAGAAAACGCCCTCACCCAGACGCATCTCAGCCATCTTACGGGTCACCTTACCCTTGCGGAAGCCGGGAATGCTGATGTTCTTCTTTGCTCTCTGGTATGCCTTCTCAATGGCAGCCTCAAACTGCTCCGGGCCTACCTCAAATACCATTTCAACGGTATTGACTTCTGTTCTTTCAGTAGATTTTAAGCTCATTTTCGGATCCTCCAGATTCATTTTCAAATGCTCCGTCATGCGGAGCTGCGGCACGGATCTGCACCGGATGCGCTGCCGTGCTGCACATACAATTCATTATAGCATATCTGCCATACTTTTTCTATACCTTTTTTGATTTCCTGCAAGACTTCTACAATTGAGACAAATTTACAGTATTTTTTCCGGGACAAATTGTAAATAGTCACCAGCAATCAAATGGTAGCGGATGCCGTCCACACTTCCCTTTTCCGCACGGGCATGCGCCTGCGCTCCGTGGAGATGACCGTAATAGCAGTCCTCCACGCCGAAATCGTGCAGTGTCCCGAGCATCAGATCGTTCCGGTTGTTCCAGTAGATCGGCGGATAATGCAGGAATGCGATGGGCTTCAGCCTCTGTTTTTTTGCCGCCTCAAGCGAGACGCGCAGCCGCTGCTCCTCACGCAGCAGCACCTTGCGGTCACCGCTGACGGATTCGCCGGCAGCATCGCCCTTGGGACTGGTTTCGCCCGGAATGTTCACCCAGCCGCGTGTGCCGCAGATCGCCGCACCTTCGTAGCGGTAGCAGTTATTGTGCAGGATCTGCAGCGAATCAAAGCCGTTTGCGGCAAAGAAATCCGTCATCTTCTTCATGGAATTCCACCAGTAATCGTGGTTGCCCTTTAGGATGATCTTGGTGCCGGGCAGGCTGTGCAAAAAGGCGAAATCCGCCCTTGCCTCCTCGAGCGTCATGCCCCATGAGATGTCGCCTGCAAGAACCACGGTGTCCTCGGGCGCGACAAGCCGCCTCCAGTTCTGCTCAATGAGCGTCATGTAGTTCTCCCAGCCGCCAAAAATATCCATCGGCTTTCCCGGAACGCCAAGCGACAGATGGGTATCACCCAGCACAAACAGACTCATGGATCACTCCGTAATGCCAAGCTTTTGCAGCACATAGCGTTCCATATCCTGCTTAGCAATGACCTCGGAGAAGTGGACAGGCTTGTCCTTAAGCGCGGCAAGCGACTGCGGCACTGGCAGACCGGACACCTCAGCAAGATGCGCCACCTGCTCGTACTCATCCGCCGCAGATGCTGCACCCTCGATGGCATCCAGCACGCTCGCGCTGAACTTGTACGGACTTGCGGTGGAGGCAATGATCGTTTTGGTGGTGTCACCGGTCTTGGCAATGTAGTCCAGGTACACCTTGACCGCAACAGCGGTGTGGGTGTCGCAGGTGTAGCCGTACTGCGCCTTGAAATCGTGAATGGTCTTTTTAGTGTCCGCATCATCGCAGAAACCGCCCACAAAGTCCTCGCGCAGCTTTGCCTTGATCGTATCCGTCACCTCGTACCTGCCCTCGGAGGCGAGCTTGCCGAACCAGTCGCGGATCTGGGCATCATCTCCGCCGGTCAGGATGTAGAGCAGACGCTCAAGGTTCGAGGAGATCAGAATGTCCATCGACGGCGAAACCGTCGCGTAGAAGTCGCGGTTTCTGTCGTATACGCCTGTCTCGATGAAGTCGGTGAGCACCTTGTTAATGTTGGAGGCGCAGATCAGCTTGCCGATCGGCACGCCCATGTTCTTGGCGTAGTAGGCAGCCAGGATATTTCCGAAATTTCCGGTCGGAACAACAACGTTCACCGTCTCTCCGAAGGTGATGTCGCCGCGCTTTGCCATCTCGACATAGGCAGACACATAGTAAATGATCTGGGGTGCCAGACGTCCCCAGTTGATGGAGTTGGCAGAGGAGAACATCTTGCCGTTTGCCGCAAGCTGCTCCTTGACAGCGGCATCTGTGAAGATCATCTTCACGCCGTTCTGACAGTCATCGAAATTGCCCTCAATGGCGCAGACACCAACATTTCCGCCCTCCTGCGTTGCCATCTGCCGCTTTTGCATGCTCGACACGCCCTGATCCGGATAGAACACCATGATCTCCGTGCCCGGAACGTCCTTGAATCCCTCCAGTGCCGCCTTGCCGGTATCGCCGGAGGTCGCCACCAGGATGACCACCTGCTTATCCTCGCCGTTCTTTTTCAGGGAGGTCGTCAGGAGATAGGGCAGGATCTGGAGCGCCATGTCCTTGAACGCGCAGGTCGGACCGTGCCACAATTCGAGGATGTGCGCATTGCCGAACGCACCGGTCAGCTCCGCGATGTTCTCGGTGTCGAAATTCCGGGTGTTGTACGCACCCGAGGTGCAGTATGCGATTTCGTCAGCGGTGAAGTCTGTCAGGAACTTTGCAAAAACCGCATTGGCACGCCCCTGATAACTCATGCCGGCAAGCGACTTCAGCTCGTCTGCCGTGAGCTGGGGGATGCTCTCCGGAATGAACAGACCACCGTCCTCGGAAATGCCCTGTGCGATCGCCTGTGCGCTGGTCACGTTCAGGCTGGAATCTCTTGTGCTTTTGTAGTTCATAGACTACTCCTTTCTGCACCATCACTGGCGCATCTTGATTTGGCTATCACCATGAAAAGCCCCCGTCCGCGATCTCGTCTATCGAATAGTCGCTCTCATCAAAGGCATTTTCAAGATAATCAATGTCAACGATACGCCCCTGCCACATGTTGACAACGGCGATATCATAGCGGATATTCCACTGAGTCTCGTCAATTCCGCGCTTCTCGATATAGCGGTAGCAGGCGCGGATCAGACGCTGCTGCTTGCGCCGGTCAACCGCCTCATCTCCGGACTCCATTGTCCCGATGCGGCGTGTCTTGACCTCAACGATGCACAGTACCTCGCCGCACACGGCAACGATATCGATCTCTCCGCCCCGGATGCGGAAATTCCGGTCGCGTATGGTGTATCCGCGCTCCTCCAGGTAACGGCAGACTGCCGCTTCTCCGCACGTTCCGATCTCTGTCGGCTTCATAGGATCTTTTTGAGGAAAGACGGTCGATGGATCGGACACATTCCGTACTGCACGAGTGCCGCACGATGCTCCGCTGTACCGTAGCCCTTGTGCTTTTCAAAGGCGTACATCGGGTAAAGCCTTGCCTGTTCGAGCATGTAGCGATCCCGGGCTACCTTTGCCAGAATGGACGCTGCCGCAATGCTCGCGCTCGTGGCATCTCCCTTGACAACGCTCTCGCAGGGAACAGAAAGTGCCGGGCAGCGGTTGCCGTCTACAAGAACACGGTCGGGTGCAAGTTCCAGACCCTCGACCGCGCGCTGCATCGCAAGCATGGCTGCCTGTAGGATATTGAGCTGCTCGATCTCCTCAACACTTGCAGTCGCAATGCACCAGGCAGCGGCTTTCTCCTGAATTTCGTCAAACAGGGCTTCGCGCCGTTTCTCGGAGAGTTTCTTGCTGTCATCAAGTCCCGTGATGCCATGCCCCTCGCCGAGAATGACCGCCGCGGCATACACATCGCCTGCCAGCGGTCCGCGACCTGCCTCGTCCACGCCGCAGATCACGCCAAACTGTGTGCGCATCGCCTCGTCATAATCAAGCATCGCCGCACGGCGGTGGATGGTGTCCTCTCTCATGCGCCTGCCCCCTTCGGCGGTGTCTCCAATGTGATGCGTCCGAGCTTTGCGCCGCGGAAATCATCAAGCACCGTAATGGCGGCACGCTCGGTATTCACGATACCGCCCGAAAGCAGCATGCCGCGCTTTCTGCCGACAAGCTCCAGAAGCTTGTCGCCCTCGGTCTCCTCCGTCTCCAGCTTGTAGCGGTCGAGGAGAGATTTCGGGTAATTCTCGTGCAGATATTCGAGCAGCAGCATGGCAAGTGCCTCAATGTCCAGCACCTGATCACGGATCGCACCGGTAAATGCCAGTCGCAGTGCGACCTCCTCGTCATCGAACTTCGGCCAGAGAACGCCGGGCATATCCAGAAACTCCGTCTGCTCGTCCACTCTCACCCACTGCTTGGTGCGTGTTACACCGGGGCGATCCTCGACCTTTGCACGTTTAGAGCGTGCCATTTTATTGATAAAGAAGGACTTCCCGACATTCGGGATGCCTACGATCATCAGCCGGATGGGTCTGCCGATCATGCCCGATCTCTTGCGCTTTTCGAGCAGCTCCCTGAGCATCTGCTCCTTGACGACCGGAAGGAACTGCCGGGTACCCTTGCCGCTGATACAGTCCATTGCCAGCGCCGGGATACCCTGCCGCTGATAGTACCGCACCCACTGCGCGGTGAGGTTCGGATCTGCCACATCCGCCTTGTTGAGCAGCACCATGTAGGGCTTGCTCTCCATCAGCTCCGTGAGCTGCGGATTACAGCTCGAAAGCGGAATCCGGGCATCGAGCAATGCCACCACGCCGTCCACAAGGGACAGATTGGCGGCGATCATTCGCTTGGTTTTGGTCATGTGACCCGGGAACCACTGAATGTTCCCGATCTTGATATCCGCCATGCAACAAGCTCCTTTCCTAATCAACAGTTCCAAAGCCCGGGCGCAGCCGGAGCAGCACCGAGCCTTGGATCTGGTTCAGAGGGATCAGTCCCACATCCCCGTAGCGGCTGTCCTTGGATACCTCGCGGTTATCGCCCATGACAAACACGAAGCCCTGTGGAATGATGATAGGGTACTCAAACGCTGCATTCATCACCGGACGGTTGGTCAGCGCATTGATATACGGCTCATCAAGTGCGGTGCCGTCCACATAGACGATCCCCTGTTCAAAATCCATGTCGATCTCCTGACCGCCCACAGCGATCACGCGCTTGACAATGACCTTGTGCAGTCCCTCCACCTCATAGGGTGTCCCGTCCTCGTGCAGAAGTCCCACGTTGGAGGCACTGATGATAACGATCTCGCCGCATTCCGGATCACGGTCGAGCGCATTGACCAGGAGCTGATCCCCGTTTTCCAGGGTGGGGAGCATGGAATCTCCCTGCACTGCCGCGAAATGGAACACGTAAATGCACAGCAGAATGATGCAGAACAGCGTCAGCAGCGCATAATCCAGAACATCCAGCAGCACGCAGATACTACTGTTGATCCGCCTGTTCCGGGAAAAACGAACATATTCACGCATATCACTTGATAAAGCCGACCGTACCCTGCGGCTCACCGGTCAGTTCGTCCTTGGCTGGCTGATAGCGGAAGAACGCCTTACCCATGACATCCTCCACCTTCACCAGACCCACCGCCGCGCTGCGGCTGTCGGTGGAGTGGTTGCGATTGTCGCCCATGACGAACGCATAGCCCTCCGGAATGGTGATCGGGTATGCAAAGGCATGATCATCTGAATAGGTCAGCTCATTGATGTACGGCTCATCCTGCAACTCGCCGTCCACATACAGCGCACCGTTGGGGGCATCCACAAGCACAGTGTGTCCCTCCGTTGCGATCACGCGCTTGATGATGCACTCATCCAGCGAAAAACCGCTGTCCACGACCCGTTCGCCCGAAAAGACGTGACCGCCATGGTTATTCACCACGACCACATCCCCCATTACTGGCTTGTAGAACAGACGGAACATGACCAGCCGATCATTGTTGTAGAGTGTCGGCACCATCGAACGGCCATCCACCGTGACAGGCCGCATCAGATACGTAAATACAAGCAGGATCGCAAATACCGAGACCAGCATGGTCTCCAGGATCTCCATGATCTCGCTGAACCAATCGACCGGCTTTTTTTCTTCCTCTGCGGCAGTCTCGGATGTTTCAGATGTCTCCGTCTGTCCGGATGCGTCCTCCTCTGTCACCGTCTCCTGTACTTCGTTGGCAGTATCGGCGGATGCTGCGGTTTCCAGCTCATTGTGTTCCATGTTTGCTCTGCCCTCCTATATAATAGTGAAGGAGACACCGCCTGTCAGGCAGGCATCCCCGCTGTTTACGATATAAAACAAAAAGGGGCGCACAGTCCCCCACCAAGACGCAAGAGATTACAGAGGCAGGAGACGCTGTATCTCCTGACCTCCGGCTCTTTCTTGCTTTGCAGCGCACCAATGCGCCTCAGATAAGCTCCTTGACCTTAGCTGCCTTACCAACTCTGTCGCGCAGGTAGTACAGCTTCGCTCTGCGAACCTTACCATGTCTTACCAGCT
>CAZKHW010000115.1:0-8644 GCA_964552525.1 uncultured Ruminococcus sp.
TGCATTGTGCTTTGGCTTCGTGTACTCGCTTAACTCGTGTAGACACGCTCTAATACTAATCCCTCAAAATCCGACAGACATCGGATTTTGAGGGAACGCCTGCTGCGCACGATCTGTGCATAAGAGCCGCAAAACCATTACGGTTCTGCGGCTCTTGCTGTCACGGTGTATTCTTGATGATGTTGCGTGCCTTGATGACGATATTTTTGTCATTTTCATAGGTCAGCATGTGCGAGGCATGACCGATGTCCACCCAGCGCACCTCGGAGATCTCCTCAGCCTGGGGAACAAAATCATAATTCCGCGCCTTGCCGATAAAGTAGACCACGACCTTCTGCGTGTCGCGCTTGGGGGAATAGGAGACAGTCTCCCGGAATGTGGGGTCGATGATGACATCAATGGAGGTTTCCTCCTTGATCTCACGGATGGCGGTCTCTACCTCGGTTTCGCCAGGCTCAACGTGACCCTTGGGGAACGACCAGTGCCCGGAATTGATGTGTCGTATCAGCAGGATCTCAATGTTACCATGAAATCTGCGGTACACGATCGCACCGCAGGATTTTTCATGCCGCATGCAGCTCGCTTCCTTTCCTGGAACTGCCAGGGATCGTCTGACAGTTTTGTAATCGTTTGTTGTATTCATTATAGCATATTTTATCTATTTTGTCCATATCTTTTTTCGTGTTCAGCGATATTTTTTTGGAGACAAGGCACAGGCATTGCGATTTTTTGCGTGTCGGTACAGAATTTTTTCAAAAAGGTGTTTACGAAACCGAAATTTTGTGGTACAATAATAGAAAACCTGTCCTGTTGTCTGATGATCGCAGACAGTCACATAGAAGGAGAAAGCATGAACGAATATCAGGAGATCTTCACCGCAGAGCAGTTCCGTGCCCAGGCGGTCGAACTCAGTCAGGCAGTCGCAGAGCTGCAAAGGCGAGACAGCCAGCGCATTGATCCGCAGGATCCGTTCGGGAATGAGACCGAATTTCACGAATACCAATCGGATTATGCACACATCGTCCCGCAGATCCGGATTCCCGGCTGCCGCATCCCTCTCAAGCCCAACAGCCGCGAAAAGAGCCGCATCCGGCGCAACAACAATATTGTCGGCGGATTTCTGCTCGGGCATCTGGTGCTCTCGAACGTCCTCGCCATCGGTCTGGAGATGGTCATCATGTTCTGCATCCGCCTTGTGGACGGCATGTCCGTGGCGGAGCTGCCGGTCAACTATGAGGATCTGCTCACGGATTATTTCTGGGATTCCTCCTCGATGATGGCAATGAACCTGCTGACCTATGGCATCATAAATGTTCTGGTGGCACTGCTTGGATGCCGGGCGGCAAAGATACCCATTCCCAATCTGTTCCGGACGCATGATTTCACAGCATTGCACGCGGTCGGATATATTACCATCATCCTGTTCATCCAGTCTGCGATGGGGTATACGTCCTACGGCATCGACTGGCTGCTCGATGCGGCTGGCATCAAGCTGTTCGAGCCGGATCTGGGGAGCGACCTGAGTGCCAAGAGCGTCATCCTCTCGTTCGTGTACAGCGTCATCATTGCACCGGTCACGGAGGAGCTGCTGATGCGCGGCTTTGTCCAGAAAAATCTCTCGCGTGTCGGACAGCATTTCGGCATCATCACCACCGCGCTGATCTTCGGCGTGTGGCATGAGAATGTGGCACAGTTCCTGCTGGCGTTCATGGGCGGTCTGTTCTTCGGCTATATCGCTGCCAAGCACGATTCGCTTGTCCCCTCCATCATTTGTCATATGGCGGTCAATATGTTCGCGGAGGTCTTTTCGCTGTGCAGTGACTTCGGCTGGACGACAGCGGAGACAGTGCTGGATCTGGTCTATCTCCTGCTTTGCCTGGTCGGTCTGGTGCTGCTCATCCGCATGCTGATCGTGGAGCGTTTTCCGCGTACCATGCCGCATCAGGTGGAGCGCGGCATCCGTCAGGCATTGGCAAGTCCTCTGCTTGTCGCCGTGTTTGTCTGCCATACCGCGATCGCGATCCTTCTGATCGTGTCTTCCAATTAGCGGGCGCGATCATCACAAAAATTCCGAGCCTGCCGCAGCCCTGGCAGGCTCAGAACCTGTCCACATAGGGGACGTGCTCGGATTTTCGAGCAGATTTGTGCCGTATCAAAGGACGAACGACAACGGAATACTGTATGTATTCCTAGGAGTTCGGACAAAGATACGGTGCAAAGATGCCGAAAAGACGAGTGCGGCATCCTATGTGGACAGGTTCTCACTATCGGAGAAGCTCCTGCCGCAGATACAACAGGAGCTTTTTCTCGCGCCGGGAGACCTGTACCTGCGTCATGCCGAGTGCCTCGGCAGTTTTGGACTGCGTAAGCTCCGAGAAGTAGCGCAGTTCAAGCAGCCGGCGGTCAGCAGGCTCCAGCGTCTCCATCACCTGCCGGAGGGCAAGGCTGTCGCTGATCTGCTCGTCCGGTGCCGGAACGGCAATGTCGAGCTGCCCCTCATCCTCATCCGATGCCGTCAGGGACAGCACCGGAGAACAGGCGCACAGCGCGGTCGTGATCTCCTCGGGGGATGCACCTGTCATTTCCGCAAGTACCGACAGTGCCGGCTCTGTGCCGTGCTGCTTGAGGTAGCTCTCGCGGAGGGACTGCACCTTGAGGGACAGCTCCCGCAGAGAGCGCGAGACATGCACCGTACCCGAATCCCGGAACAGCCGTTTGATCTCCCCCAGAATGACCGGTACTGCATAGGTGGAGAACTGCACGCCCCGTGAGGTGTCAAAGGCGTTGGCAGCCTTGACAAGTCCCTCGCATCCGGCGGAGTAGAGATCCTCGTAGGGAATGCCCCGATTGCGAAACCGGTTGGCGCACAGATGGACAAGACCCAGATTGTCCTCGGCACGCGGTGCGCTGTCAGGCTTCTTGTTCCTGCTCATGCTGTACTCCCAGTCTCCGGCGCATTGTGAGGACAGTGCCCTGATCCTTGGTGCTGCGGACATGAAGGGAATCGGTAAATGTCTGCATGATCGCAAATCCCAGTCCGGCGCGCTCCTCCTCCGGGGCGGAGGTGTAAAGCGGCTGCATTGCCTTTTCGACATCCGGGATGCCGCAGCCCTTGTCACTGACGCGTATGTACACGGTGCGGTCAGGGAGCATCCGCAGGCAGACCGCCACCAGTCCGGATGTGCCGCGGTAGCCGTGAACGATGGCATTTGTCACCGCCTCTGAGATGACCGTGCGCAGATCGGCAAGCTCCTGCGCTGTGGGGTCTGCCGGGATGAGAAATGCGGAAACAGCGGCGCGTGCCAGTCCCTCGTTGGCGGAATTGGCAGGGAATGTGCATTTGAATTCGTTGAGGATCTTCATTGTATCACCTCCCTCGGGCGGCTCTGGATGGCGGCAAGGCGTTCCATTCCGGCAAGGCGCAGGACACGGTTGATGTGCGGCGCAGGGTTCAGGAGCAGGATCTCACCGCCCAGAGGCTGTAGGATCTTGTAGCGTCCCATGATCAGTCCGATGCCGGAGCTGTCCATAAAGGTGACATCGGAGAAGTCAAGGATGAGCGTGTGCGGCATGTGCTCGTAGATGGCGGCATCCACCTCGGCTCGCAGCGGCGCGGCGGAGTGATGGTCGATCTCGCCTCCCAGTGAAACAACAAGGGCACAGGCATGTGTGTCGTATTGGATCTGCATGATGTGATCTCCTTTCTAGGGGGTTTGTTCTATTGTAGCATATTGCATGCGTCAGATGATGTCGAAGCAGGGGAGGGCGGAGAATTTTTAAGCGCGGCGCGGCAGCCCGCGCTGGCGAGTTGGCAGTAAGGGATAGATCGGATTCTGGTGTCCGCAATGCCCTTTGCCTTACGGCAAGAGGGCAAAGCTGCTGCGGTGCAGAACTGGCGGTTGCCAAAGGCGGCAGCTTTTGGCGGCGATTAAGCACTGTAACTTTGACAAAACGCGCAAATCGTGCTATACTGAAAATAGAAGGAAATTTTACATTTGTTTTAAGGTTTTTTTAAGAGAGCAGATGTATAATGGAACTATCATCAGGAAACAGCCTGTAAGGCACATCCCATAACAGAAAGGAGCGATGGATACCAGGGCGCGGAAAGCCTCCCCGTGTATCAAAGGATATGGCAATCAGTACATTTATGCGAAAAGAGATCAAATTCATGCTGGATATAGAGCAGTATGAGGCGCTCCTCACGGAGATCCACCGCTACATGAATCCCGATAAATTCTGTGTCGGCGGCAAGGATTACGGCATCTACAACCTCTACTATGATACTCCGGATGACTATCTGATCCGTACCTCTCTCGAAAAGCCCGGCTATAAGGAGAAGATTCGGCTGAGGAGCTACTATTCTCCTGCCGAACCCACCGACAAGGTGTTCCTTGAGATCAAGAAGAAAGTCGATGGCATCGTCACCAAACGCCGCGTGACCATGACGCTTTCGGAATCTGATGCCTACCTGTTCCACCGGCAGAAGCCTGTCGAGCTGTCCAAATACCTCCAGAAACAGATCTTTGCGGAGCTGGACGTGTTCCTTGGCAACTATCCGGTAATCCCCAAGCAGTACATCAGCTACCAGCGCAGCGCGTTCTTTGGGAAGGATGACCCGGACTTCCGGCTGACCTTTGACCGCCAGATCACCGAACGCCGCTATGACCTCTCGCTGGCACTGCCCAGCTACGGTGCGCAGATCATTGCCCCGAACCAGAGATTGATGGAGGTCAAGATCGCCGGGGCAATGCCCCTGTGGCTGTCCCAGAAGCTCGCCGAGCTGAAGATCTACAAGATCAGCTTTTCCAAGTACGGCAGAGCCTACCAGCGATACATCCGCAACAAATTGTACCAGGAGGGGCATTTTAGCCGCAGGGCAGCCGAAACAGAGATCCGGCAGTCCGTTTCGACTTCTCGTCCGATCATCCAGAAAACCAACGGCGGATGCCGCCGCACCAGAAACGGCATCCTGATCCCGTGAGAACAGAAAGGAAGCAGTACCATGTTTGAATCATTTCTTCAGTCCACCGATGCCGTTTATGGTACGACCACACCCACAGTCAGCATCGGGAGCTTTATTACCTGCCTGATCGCATCGCTCGTCATGGGCTTCGGCGTGAGCCTGATCTATATGCTCACCCACCGCAAGGAGGGCTACACCCAGAGCTATGCCACCACGCTGATCATGCTGCCGCCGATCGTGTGCGTTTTGCTGATGCTCATCAACTTTATCGGCGGTATCGCGATTGCAGGTATCTTCGGTCTGACACGCTACCGCAGTGTGGCGGCAGATCCCAGGGACATCGGCTATGTGTTCATGGCAATGGCGATCGGCGTTGTGACCGGTATGGGCTATGTTGCGTATGCCGTTATTTTCCTGATCGTGATGGGGATCGTCCTCATTGTTCTGCATCTGATGCAGTATGCCGCGCCCAGGACATCCGACATGACCCTCAAGATCTCCATTCCGGAGAACCTGAACTATGACGGTCTGTTCGATGCGGTGCTGAATAAATACTGTGCCTCCTGGAAACTGCGCAGAGTCAAGACCACCAACTTTGGTTCGATGTTCGACTGCATCTACAGCATCCAGCTCCCCGACAATGTGGAGCAGAAGAAGATGATCGACGAGCTGCGCACCCTTAACGGCAACATGACCATTACCCTGACACTGTTCAAGTACGATGACAAGATCTATGAGAAGTAAGCGCATATCTCACGGACATCCGTCCGCGAATGGAGGAAAACAGCCATGAGACAAGTGAAAGCGGCACTGTGCCTGGTGTCGGCAGTGGCATTGGCAGGCATGTCGGTATCGTGCAGCAAAAAAACAGAGGAGGTATCCCTCACCAGCCAGAGCGACCAGTCCCTGGAAAGCAAGGCGCAAAGTGAAACAGACGCTGACGCTGACGATGATGATGACGACGAGAACGACGATGCCCCCATTGACGTGGAGAAGCTGACCATCACAGGTGCAGAGGATGCAGCCGCAAAGGAGACGCAGCCGGAGACGACAGCCACGACTGCCGGATCTGCGGCAACGACAAAGCGCGTGACAACTGCAAAGTCCGCCGCTGGAACAGCCGGTACGAAATCCGGCAGCACCGCAGGCAGTTCGACCCGAACGACTGCCACCACGGCGACAGAACGCGTTACCGAGACGGTGACGGAGGCGGCTACCGAGCCGCCCGCAGAGGAGAACGTGGTCTCCGGCGTGATCGACTTCAACACGAATACATTCGAGGGGGACGGCATCGCCCTGAACGGTGCGACCTATACGATCACAGGCGAGGGGACATATATCCTGACCGGAACGCTGACCGGCATGGTCGAGGTCAACACCCTTGCCAAGGTCAAGCTCAAGCTCAACGGTGTGAATATCACCAATCCCGGCGGTCCGGCGATCCTCTGCACCGATGCCAAAAAGCTGACCATTACCCTGATCGAGGGCACGGCGAACGAGCTGACGGACGGGTATTCGGAACTGTATGACGGCTGTATCTGCTCGAACGATACGCTCGTGATCAAGGGCGCAGGCATGCTGCGCGTGAATGGTGCGGCGGCGCACGGCATCGCCTCGGATGATGACATCATCATCAAGAACGGCGACATCACCATCCAGGCGGCGAAGTCCGGCATGATGGCAAATGACGATATCACGATCTCCGGCGGCAGCGTGCGCGTGACGGGAAATACCAACGGCATCAAGTCCAAGGGAACGCTCCATATCTCCGGCGGCAGGCTGTTTGCGTATGGCGGCGGTTCGGAGAAAAGCGCGCTGTCCAGCGGCGCGGCGTTCTCCCTGACGGGCGGCTATGTCTATGCGCTCGGATGCGGCACGGCACAGCCGGATCCTGCCACCTCCACCCAGTGCTCGATCTGCGTGCGCTATCAGACCGATCTTGCGCCTAACTCGTGGGCGAGCATCAATTGCAACGGTCTGCGGTTTCTGGAGGAAACCAGTCCGTTTGCATTTAACACGGTGTTCCTCTCTACGCCGGATGTGTATGACGGCATGGCATTTAACGTTTTCGCTAATGGTGCAGAGTGCGGTACAGGCTATATCACCGCAGGAATGGCAACTGCCCTTGCGGTTGATGTTCCGTAATTGTTAAGTTTCATCGCAAAGGGTTCTCCGGCGGCATCGGATGTACGGATGCTGCCGGAGTTTCTGCGCCGTCTCGCTTTTAGTCGAACCGATGCGGTTTCGTTTAAAACACATAAATTAGCAAGCAAATTTTCCTTGTTTGGGGATTTCTTCTTGATGAATTATTTGTGAACTGGACTTGAAATTTCTTGATTTCATAAAATATTCACAATACGGCGAGGCAAAACAGAGAAAATGCCGCAAATCCGTCCATGTTATAATATTAAAGTGCAGTTTTAAATAGTATTGTGTATTGAATTGAAGGCAGAAATCGAGTAAAATAATGAAAACGGCAAAACAATACCGCTTGAATACTGAGGTGCAGAAAGTTTCCCCTCTCAATTGCTTTTTTCCCCTCAATTGCAGATATTTAAGGAAACCGGATTGGATTTGCTGTAGAAAAAGAAATACTTTAACAATAGCGCAGTGAGACGACCGTCTCAGTTAAAGCATTTGTTTTTCGGAAAGTGACAGCTTGCAGTGCAGATGGGTGAAAGCTCAAGATTAAGCTGTGCATTTTTTACCTTCCTCTTTATGAAAACATCCGACGCAAGTCGGGTGTTTTTAGTTTTTCTGGGGATTATATTAAAAATTGCAAAAAGAATTAATAATCCTCTTGACAAAAGATGAAATCTGTGCTATACTAAAGTTGTAAGGAGTATTAATAATCCGGGAATCAAATTATAGAAAGGGCGGTGCGTCATGCATAAGAGCATCTACAGCCTTGTTCTTGCGGACGAGGTAGTGGCGGCGGTTGACCGGATGGCATACGAGCTGCACACGAGCCGGTCGAATCTTATCAACCAGATTCTGGCGGAGCATTTGTCCTGTACCACACCGGAGATGCGAATGCAGGCGGTGTTTGCCCGGATGGAGGAGCTTGCCAATCAGTTCCGCATTCTGGAGCAGACCTCGGCGCACATGCTGTCGCTCCAGAGCCGGCTCGACTACAAGTACAAGCCCACCGTGCAGTATTTTGTGGAGCTGTACCGTATCCCCAAGGAGGGGGAGGACGGGCGGCTGCGCATCCAGCTCCGGACGCAGAGCCAGACGCTCCTTGCGGTGCTGGAGCAGTTCTTCCGCCTCTGGATGTCGCTGGAGGAAGGCTTCGTCCCTGCGACTGCCGGGACGGTCTACCGCCTGTCTCCGGGCAGGCTGGAGCGCTCCATCCGCAATCCGGGTGTGGGGGAGGACGAACTTGGCGAGCTGATCGGCAGCTATGTCCGCCGATTTGACAAGTATCTGAAAGTTTATTTTTCGGGGATCGCGCATCCGCAGGAGACTGCCGCGCATCTGGAGGCGGCGTTTGCTGCCGAGACCCATGAACTGAACCGGAGCATCTAAGAGCCTGTTCAGCATCTCCCCACGCACGTCTTTTCGGCAAATTTTGCCAATTGCTGCGTTGAAAAAGCTCACCATACGCCAGTATGCTTTCGCTTTTCCGCCTTGCCCTCGTCAAAATTATGCTCGAAAATCCGCACACGTTGAGATACTGAA
>CAZKHW010000116.1:0-8598 GCA_964552525.1 uncultured Ruminococcus sp.
GATGTTGTGTCGGTATCCTCGGGTGTTGTGCTAGTTTCCTCAGGTGTTGTGCTAGTCTCCTCAGGTGTTGTGCTAGTTTCCTCAGGTGTTGTGGTTGTGGTGGTTGTTGTAGTAGATGTCGTGGTGGTCGTAGTAGCTGTTGTGGTGGTTGTCGTAGCCGTTGTGGTGGTCGTGGTAGCTGTTGTGGTGGTTGTCGTAGTTGTGGTCGTTGTGGTCGTTGTGGTTGTTGTAGTAGATGTCGTGGTGGTCGTAGTAGTCGTTGTGGTTGTTGTAGTAGATGTCGTGGTGGTCGTAGTAGCCGTTGTGGTTGTTGTAGTATCTGTTGTAGTGGTTGACGTAGCTGTTGTGGTTGTTGTAGTATCTGTTGTAGTGGTTGACGTAGCTGTTGTGGACTCCTCCGGCTTCTCTGCGTCACTTACAACAATGTGATTGCTGTCTGTGATCTCATAGCCGCCGCCATTCTCATCAGATACCTTCTTGGTTTCCTTCACAATTCCATTCTCGATTGTGAATTCCAATGTGCTGGTCAGTACGGTATAGGTCTTGTCACCAACCTTGAATTCGCTGCCGGTTTCTTCCAGTGTGTAAGTGCCATCCGGCAGATTCTTGATCTCGACAGCCTTATCTCCGGATGTCCACTCTACGCCGATGGTCTTGTCACCAGACTTGACCTCGATCAGATCCTTGTTGTTCTTGATAACCTCTGTCCAATCAGCCTCCTTGGATGTCAGCTTCAGCTTTGCACCTGCAAGCTCCTCCTCACCGCCAACTGCCTTCTTGCTGATCGAGATCACTGCATCATCCTTCATTACGACTGTGCTACCAGTCACATCGCCGTGTCCGTTTGCATTGTCCTTCAAAGTGATGATGCCGTCGGTATTTACTGTAAACTTGATGGTTTCCTTTGCATCCAGCATCTCATAGCCAGCCGGAGCCTTATCCTCGGTCAGCTCATACTCGCCTGCCGGGAGCTTGCTCAGTACGGTTGCAGTATCGCCGGATGTGAAGCTGATCGCTGTTACAATCTCCTTGCCATCCACGGTTTCCTTAGTCAGGTCAAGCTTGATGATGTTGGAATCATTTCTGTTTGCCGTTACACCAGAAAGATCGGTCTTGTCAAGGGACTTGATCGTCAGCGTTGCGCCCGCAAGCTCCTTGCTGCCAGTCATTGCCTGCTTGCTGATGGTTGCGGTGATCATAGCATCCTCAACCAGGACAACGCCGTCCTTGTTAATCGTTGCTGCCTTCTTGGACGCCTCCAGCTTGCTGTTGTCGATCTTGCCTGTTGCATCAACATAGAAATAGGTATCAACTGCCACGGTATAGCCTGCCGGAGCGGTAATCTCTCTCAGAGTGTAAGTACCCTCCTCAAGCGGTCCTACCTCCCAGACCTTTCCGATCTCGGATGTCCAGTCATCGCCAACCTGTTTGCCCTCGCTGTCGAACAGTCTCAGAACTGCACCCTCCAGCTCATTTGCGCCGGTGATGTCTGTCTTGTTGATCTTGATCGTGGACTTTGTGGTTGTGGTTGCTGTTGTTGTAGTTGCCGCGGTGGTACTGGTAGTCGTAGTTGTTGTGGTGGTAGTGGTTGTTGTCGTCGTGGTAGTTGTTGTTGTAGTCGTAGTAGTGGTAGTTGTCGTTGTGGTTGTACTTGTAGACGTACTTGTGGATGTGCTCGTAGACGTACTCGTAGATGTACTTGTAGATGTGCTCGTAGACGTACTCGTAGATGTGCTCGTAGACGTACTCGTAGATGTACTTGTGGACGTGCTCGTAGACGTACTTGTGGACGTGCTCGTAGACGTACTTGTGGACGTACTCGTAGATGTGCTTGTAGACGTGCTCGTAGACGTACTTGTGGACGTGCTCGTAGACGTACTTGTGGACGTACTCGTAGATGTGCTTGTAGACGTGCTCGTAGACGTGGTTGTAGTTGTGGTCTCCAACTGCTTCTCTGCGTCACTTACATCAATGTGATTGCTGTCCTTGATCTTGTAGCCGCCTGTGATATCATTCCCTACTTCTGTAGGTTCTGTGATAATGATACCATTCTCGATTTTGAATTCCAGTTCACTCTCCAGAACGGCATAGGTAATGCCATTGGACTCAAACGGTTCGCCAGTCTCCGCCAGTGTGTATGTGCCATCCGGCAGATTCGTGATCTTCTTTGCGGTTTCGCCGGATGTCCACTCAACACCGATGATCTCACCAGACTCAGACTTAACCACGGTCAGATCCTCGTTGTTCTTGATAACCTCTGCCCAGTCGATCGCCTCGTTGGATGTCAGCGTCAGCGTTGCGTTTGCAAGCTCGTCTTCGCCGCCAACTGCCTTCTTGCTGATCGAGATCACTGCGTCATCCTTCATTACGACAGTCTGGATTTCCTTGCTGTTGTCCACGATGCCGTGTCCGTTTGCATTGTCAGTCACCTTGATATTGCCGTCTTCATCTACTGTGAACTTGATGGTTTCCTTTGTATCCAGCTTCTCATAGCCAGCCGGAGCCTTATCCTCGGTCAGCTCATACTCGCCTGCCGGGAGCTTGGTCAGTACGGTTGCAAATTCGCCGGATGTGAAACTGATCGCTGTTACAATCCCCTTGTCATTTTCATTCTTAACAAGTTGGATTATGTTTTGGCTATCGGGGTTAGCACTGTATGCCTCTACATTCTTAAGATCGATCCCCTTAGAAGCTGTGAGTGTCAGCATTGCGCCCTTAAGCTCATCGCTGCCAGTCACTGCCTGCTTGCTGATGTTAATTGTTGTTGTCTCAACCTTTGGTTCTTCCTTGTCGTTTCCAAGGTAGAGGGTGCCATCTTCTTCAACATAAGAAAGGTACTTGTTATCACCTTCTTTAGTAGTCTCGCTCTTCTTTAATGTAACATCGATTTTATCAGGTACTGTCCCACCATCAATTTGAATCTGCATCACCTGCTTAAAATCATCAGGCAAAGTAAATGTGTGACTGTTTACTCCATTCGGACTATTATAAGCATGTTTGGGGTCAGTCCAGTCATTTACTCTAAGATGGATGTTTGCAGTTATCTCGTCTGGAAGTTTAACTTCTAACTGAGTATAATCGCTAGCATCACTTAAGACGGAAAGTGCCCCCTCCTGAGCCTGAAAGCCCCAATCATATTTTGTCTCGGTAATTTCTACTGTTTTGCTTTCCGATGTCATCTCAACCGTTGCATAGGCTTTAATGTCACCATCAGCCGTAACCTCAAAGTACTGTTCGCCATCCAGCTTCTTGCAATCCTTTGGTGCTTCTTTCTCCACAAGGTAATAGATACCCGGATCAAGATTTTCACCAAGGTTTACTGTACCGTCTGTACCTGCGAAAATGTTCGATTTATATGCTTCAGTTTCACCATACCGATACAGATCAACCACCGCACCGGAAAGAACCGTTGTGCCCGGCTTATCGCCAGCCATAGCAACCTTGGAAATCTTCAGACCATCGTATTTATCTACCATGACAAGCTCACGTGTTGTCTGGTCAGTCCATGTAACCTCCTTGAGCGATTGCCAAGATCCAAACCCATTAGACTGGACTTCAAACGGCATTTCAGCCGCTGTATACAGTTTTCTGCTTTCATCAATGTAGAAATAAATCGGGTTGGCTAGCTGATAACCATCAAGTTTCTCAGTTTCACTCAGCTCATAAAAGAAAGTTGGTACATTTACTTTGTTCATCTGCCCAGGTCCGGCAAAGATGTCTATGCTCTGCATTTTGGAAACTTCGAAATCCTTCAGAGCCACACTCAGGGATGTAACACTGTTAGTTTTCGGTAGAGGGGATGGCTCACTCATCTCATAGTTATAAGTCACCCCAAAGAACTCTTGGGATTTAAGCTCATACTTGGTAATCGCCAACTGTGCGCCTTCAAGCAGATCTCCGTCAGCAGTACCTTTTTTCTTGGTAATCGTCAGACCGTCACCATCTGTAATCACAGGATTAGCCTTATTCACAAGCAGCTTCGGATATACCCAGCCGTTTTCCTTGTCTACTACTGTGTCGATATCATCCCTAGTTTTGCCCGATTCATCAAGTGTTTCACCATTTGCATCAATCTCCCAGCCGTTACCACTTGGTGTCATCTTATAGGAATACTTACCAATCGTGCTGGTCTGTGATTTGATTTCATCGTTAATAATTTCGTAATCAAATCCGACTGTATATGTTTCACTCTTAGCCGGCTTTGCTGCGGATGCACTCACACCCTCGTACATTGTGATCGTTGCCTGCTCGGGAAGGATCTCTTTATTAGTCCCATACTCCGCATACACTGTATCTACATCTATATAATAACGTGTATCAGACAGCATATAGCCGACCGGAGCATTTACTTCCTGGATGTAGTACTTAGTCTTTACCGTGCCTGGGACATCCGGCGCGTCACTGCTCACAGCCAGGGTAACTGTTCCATTCGCAGATACCTGACCATCCTCCAGTGTGAACGCTTCACCGTCTTTTTTATACAGACCGATTGTTGCGCCATTCAGAGCATCTCCGACTGCATCCTGCTTGTTGACCGTCACGTTAAAGGACAGTTCTGCACCAAGCATGGAGGACGGACCCATGAACGGACGGTAACCGAACTCGGTCACACCCTCAAAGCTCTTTGCAATCAATGCGCCGGACATGTGACCGACTTTCTCGCCTTTGGAATCCACATGTGCTTGCGGTGCAAGGATCGACCCCTGTGTTGCGCCTGAACCGTACTTAATTGTACCTGTTGCATCAGGGAAGTTGTAGAGCAGTTTGTCTACATCAGAATCGTTATTGTACCATCCTGAAATAGTGGGGCATTCATACCAGTTCTTCGTTGTGTATTTAGTAGTATCAAACACACTATTAAACTTACTTTCATCGCCGTTAGTTACGGTGAATTTGCCAGTATTGTTGTCAACACTGATACTGATACCGTTCAGATCAACTGGAGCGCCCTCACTATCAAAGGCGGTGTAATAACCTTTAGATATACTCTTTCCATTGATACTCGTATATCTATCGTACAAACCATCGCCGTTATACGCTTGATTATATACCAGCGTCTCACCATCAACTCCGGTAACGCTTACAACGATGTATGCATCATCCGGAATGCCTTCAAACTTGAACATCTGACACTTTGAAATACCTTCCCAATCTTTAGCATCCACGGTCAGATACACAGTCTTTGCCGATTCGCTTCCACTGTACGTAAACGTAGCAACACCTTGGGCAGGTAATTTCTTGAAACTACCGCTCATAGACGCCTCACCGGGCTGATCAAAGTATGGAATCTCCACTTGACTATCAGATTCCACAGCAATATCCCACTTATCGTTCTTCTTTCCAAGATCCTTGCTGCGTTTTTTCAGTGTTTCAAACTGCTTATCAAAATCTATCAACGGCGATTTGGTTGCCTCATAGAACTGTGCAAGTTCATTAACAGTGTAATCATCGTGTTTGCACGCATCACCATAAGGCTCGTCTTTTGCTTCCCAACCATTACTTTCTAGCCATGTTAAATGACTAGAACCATCCTGCCATGTCGAATTTTGTACCACAAAACGTTTATAAATTTCGTCCGCGTTCCTATATTTCTCAGGAGTAATCGTATTAATCCTGGTAAGGTTTCCGCCAACAATCGCGTGGGCAAAATTAGTAACACCCTGATAGACCGGCAAATCCGGCAATGCTATCTGGGATATAAAATCGCCGCAGCCGATCTGGTAGTTATAGCCTTCTTCAAACTTCAAATCACCGCCAACCGCAACACGTCCCTCTGCATCCGCGTTTGTTATGATCATGTCCTCATCAAGGAACACACAGAACTGTGATGCGATTCCCAGCAAATACTCTTTCTCGGCTTTCTGCATCGCAGTTTTCGCAGATCCGTCAGATGCCTCCAGAATAGACCCCTTTCCCACAAGCAGGTCAGATTCTGAAAGAGATTTTTTGCTGTAGCCATCATTCGCATCATCATCATAGGCATTTGGCACCATGTGATCCGCCGCCGCCGCCGGCAATCCACCGCTTACGGGCAAAATATACGACGCCGCCAGCAAAACCGAAGTCACGCTGCTCAGCAATCGTTTGCCAATTGACTTTTTCATAAGCTCTTCTCTCACTTTCATTATATATTTTATCGCTGCCATGGCATCATCGCATATGCCACCGCTACGTAGTTTCATTATAACATAGATTTATCCAAAATTCAAGCCCCTTTCCACAATTATCTTGTTGAAATTTGATCTCGCTTTTTGTGCAGTTTGCACTAGCAATCAGCACGTTGTTTTAAAAAAAATCGACACTGCGCATGATACTGCATCCATTTTCATCATGGATCTGGATTTTTCTACTCACTTTATAAAATGCAAACCGGTCAAGCTCAGGGCTTGACCGGTTTGTGGGGTTACTTGGTCTTGTTGGCACTGTTGACGTTTGCTGTTTCGGATTTGGAGTCGCTGTAGATCTTGGCTTCGGTTCTGACGCGATAGGTGCCGCTTTCCGTTACCGTTTTTGTATTGATCATGGTGAGATCGTTACCATACACAGTTTCGCCCCATGTTTTCACATTCGACCACAACAGCCCTTCCTTCTTTTGCAGTTTCTGGGTGACAACGATTTTCGTGCAGGTATCCTTGCCCTTGACAATACTTGTACAGGTTGCAGTAGATCCGCTGAACGACAGCCTGCTGGTAACTGAGTCAGTATAGGAATACTCTTCCACAATCGTTTCCGTAATCACTTCATCCAATTCCGGTTCTGCATGTACGGAGGTAATTGGCAGCGCGCAAACCATCATAAGCATCGCCATGATCGCAGCAATCTTCTTTTTCATACTTCTCCCTCCCTTCTGGCTCAAATTAGGCTATAAACCCTTTATATAATTAAAATTCAGGATAAAAAGATACATTTTTTCTAAGATTTTATCAAGAATCTGCTTTTTTCACAGATTCTACCATTTTGTGCACGACTTCTTCGTCAATATGCCGATCACCTACCGCAATAATTTCAAAAATATAATCATCCATTTTCCACACGAAAATCGCATCGCTATCACCCTTCATCCACAATCCATCATATGACCCTATTCTGGCATCCACGATATCCAAATTTTCATTATCATAGTTCGCAATGAAATCAACTAAAGTACTCTGACTAAAGCTGATATAGTCATCTTCATTATTTTCATAATGAACATAATTCAATATATCCAAGTGCACCTCTTTCGTGACCTCATACCCCTCCGGCACCCAGGTCATCTCGTAAAGCGTCTCCAATGTCTCCGGCGCATCCACATCCGCGTCCGCCCGAATATTGGCGAACACATCCTGCTCATTCACAACAAAGCCAACGATCGCCTCGCGGAACGCACCGACAGTTGTTACTGCCGCTATCGCAACGAGGAATGACACGAGTACCGCAATCAGCAGGCGCAGGGGAATTCGTCTGCGCGGCAGGTACGTTCCGCGCTCTTGCTGATGCGTTCTGCGCTCTTTCTGAAGGATCTTGCGCATCCGTTTTTCAAACGCTCTGGAAAACCGATGAGGTTTCCACATTTCCTCGGGTACTTCGATGTAATCACCGCCGTATTCCTGTATTGCTTCGGCAAGCAGTTCCTCAAACCGGCTGTCCGTCATATTCTTCTTCACGCTCCATCATTTCTTTCAGCATCGCCTTTCCACGGTGCAGCCTGATCTTTACGTTCTCAAGCGAAATACCAAGAGTGGCGGCGATCTCCTCGCCTTTCATGCCATAATAGTATTTTAGTATCAGAACATCCGCATAAATGGGCTTCAACTGCTTGATAAGCTCATAAACCCGCTGTTTCTCGCTCTTATTCTCTACTGACGCTTCAACGTCCACTATATCCGGAGCATCTTCCAGCTCTTCCTGATCGTATACGTCATAGAATCGCTTATTCCGGATCGCCCTTGCCGCATTCTTCACAACAATAATCAGATAATTGCGTGCATCCCGATCCGATCTCCCCTCGATGTTATCCATATGGTCTGTCAGAATCAAAAATGTGTCGCTGACAGCATCCTCCGAAAGCTGAATATCCCCTAACATCTCATAGGCATAGTTATACAGCAGGGTCTTATATTTATGATACAGATGCTCAAAACGTCTCTTTTCTTCGGGCGTTTTGAGCATCGCCAGATACATACTAAGCATTGCAGTCACGCTCCGTAATGGTATAGGTTCAATTTATAGTATAGCACGAATTTCGCAGTTTGTAAAGAGGTATGTAGTTTTTTACGGAAATCAATTTTGTTGACTTGTATTATAAATTCCGTGCAAACGCCGCACCAGCTTTGCCCTCTTGCCGCAGGCAAAGGGCATTGCGGACACCAGAACCCGATCCGTCCTTACCACCAACTCGCCAGCGCGGGCTTCTGCGCCCTAAAACAAGAAAAAGACCGATAAATCGGTCTTTTTCTTGTTGATACTTTATTTGTAACATCAATATGGTGCTTCCGATCGGAATCGAACCAATGACACGGGGATTTTCAGTCCCCTGCTCTACCAACTGAGCTACGGAAGCGTTGGCGACCCGGATGAGACTCGAACTCACGACCTCCGCCGTGACAGGGCGGCGTT
>CAZKHW010000117.1:0-8576 GCA_964552525.1 uncultured Ruminococcus sp.
CTGGGCGTGGGGAATATCTGCATGGTCGATCTGTGCGGCATTCTCGCCCGTGACGAATCCTACGACAATCCGGCGCATGCCGAGATGGCGCAGAAAACCAACCGTGACTGCCGGCATGGTGCGCTTGCCGATGCGGTCAAGGGTGCGGATGTCTTTATCGGTGTATCCAAACCGGGGCTGCTCACGCCCGAAATGATCGCTTCCATGAACGAAAAGCCGCTGGTATTCGCGATGGCGAATCCCACTCCGGAGATCATGCCCGACCTTGCCAAAGCGGCAGGAGCGTACATTGTCGGCACGGGCAGAAGTGATTTCCCAAACCAGATCAATAATGTGGTGGCATTCCCGGGCGTGTTCAAGGGCGCACTGGCGGTACGTGCTAAGGACATCAACGAGGCAATGAAGGTAGCTGCCACCAATGCCATTGCGGCATGTGTCCCCGAGGACAAGCTTGGCGCGGAGTTCATTCTGCCGGACGCATTTGACCGCAGCGTGAGCCTTGCGGTTGCCAGAGCCGTAGCAGATGCTGCGATCGAATCCGGCGTTGCCGGACTTGCGGTCAATCCGCTGTGAGTATGGAGCAGGTGACACAACAGCTCCGGATTCTTGAGATTCCGCAGCTCTGGATTCGACTGGCGGGACTTGCCGTCTGCATTGTCCTGCTGGCATTTTTCATCAACCCCATGCTGCTCGGCGTCCGGCATGCCGGGTGCTATACCGGGTGCGTTCTCACGATACTGGGCGGCGCGTTCTTTTTGTGGAATGCTCCGATCTCCGCTTTTCTGGGGCGCATGTGGGAAAATTCCCACGGCCGCATCGTGGTGTGCATTGTGAGCGGATTGCTCTCGCTGTGCGTGATCCTTGCCATTGCCGTAAGCGCAGGCATGTGCAAGGCAATGTGGACTGCCCCGAAGTCCGAGCACACGGTCGTGGTACTCGGCTGCAAGGTGAGGGGCACATCCCCATCCCTGATGCTGCGTTGCAGGCTGGATGCAGCCTGCGCCTATCTGGAGGAGCATCCGGATGTACCGGTCATTGTCTGCGGCGGACAGGGCGCGGACGAGGGCATCAGCGAGGCACAGTGCATGGCGGAATACCTCGAAGGCAAGGGGATTTCCCCCGAGCGCATCCACCGTGAGGACAAATCCGTGTCCACGCGTGAGAATCTGACGAACGCCAAGGAGATCCTGGAGGCGAATGAGTGGGACAGCGAGATCACGATCGTGACAGACGGTTTCCACGAGCTGCGTGCATCGCTGATTGCGAGCGATCTGGGGCTGCAGGCGAGTGCAGTTCCTGCCAGAACGCCGTGGTATCTCGTCCCCTCGTACTGGGTACGGGAATGGCTCGGTGTTGCGGATTTCTTTGTATTTGGCTAAGAAAAACTCCCTCTGTGAGATGTCACAGGGGGAGTTGCTTTACTTTTCATGATGTTGAAATTACATCATGCGTCATGCCTGCGATGCTCTGCCTTCCGCGCCTCACGTTTGACGGCGGCGGAATTCGGCTTGAGATGCACAGGTGTCGCCGGCTTGCGGCGGTTGAGATACTGGATATGCGAGTACAGGCAAATTGCCAGATATATCGCACAAAGCAGGATGCTCAGCAAAATCGCGCGTGTCAGCCATTCGGTCTTGGGGAAGTGCTTGGTCAGTGCCAGATAGTACTTCATTTTGGACAGCTCCACACTGCTCGTAGCAACCAGATCAATGCTGGCGATCTGCTCGCCGGAGAATTTGAGGGTCACACTGCCCAGAACATCGCCCTTTTTGACAGGGGCAGAGACACTCTGTTTCAGATCAAGCTCCTGGGTGATCGAGCCGATATCCGCCATGTCGTACCAGAGCATGCCGCAGGAGACCGCAGGCTTAACCAGTACATAGTCGGTGTTGCTGCCGTTCTTCACAGAAATCTGCCCCAGCTCCGCGCTGTCGCTCAGGAGCGTCTTAAAGCTGAAATGCGAATATACCCACTCGAACAGTGCGCGTGCGTCCTCGATGTGATAGTATTTGAGATTGCCGCTGGTATCCTCAAAGGGAGCAGCCAGCAGGATCACCAGAAAATGATTGCCGTCACGGGAGGATTCCGTTATAATATTGCGTCCCTGCGCGGAGAGATTCGCGGTCTTGATACCCTTGACACCTTCCACAAATTCCGCGTTGTTGGGAATGGTCATCAGGTTCGAGTGCGTCCACGTCCAGTCATCGTCATGACGAACCTGGTTCGCGGAGAATGGCTTGAAGTTTACAGTCGTGGCAATGGTTTCAAAGCGGCTCAGCTCCAGCGCGTGCCTTACGATACGTGCAAGGTCGTTGGCAGTGGTTTTCTGCGCAATATCGTACAAACCCGTCACGTTTGTGAAATGTGTCTGGGTGCAGCCAAGCTCCTCGGCACGTTCATTCATCATGTCCACAAACGCCGGGATGCTGCCGTTTCCGAACTGGTTTGCCAGAAGTGTGGATGCCTCCACCGAGGAGGTGAGCATCATCGCGTAGAGCAGCTCCTCCACGGTCAGGACATCGCCGTCCTTGATGTCGGCATACCGCACATCCTCGGCGTACTCGCTGTCTGTATACTGGGAGTAGAGCGAGGCATCGGCTGTGATGCGCGTGGAGAGATTCTTGCAGTTTTCCAGAACCACGACCGCCGCCATGATCTGTACGAGCGCGCCGGGCATATATTGGGTATCGGCGTTTTTCTGGTAGATGACCTCGCCCGAGTCAAGGTCAATGAGCAGTCCTGCGGCGCTGTTAATGTCAAAGCTCGGCGTGAACGAAATGGCACTTGCCGGGAGCTTCACGCAGAGACAGCACACAATCATCAGAGAGAGAAAGACCGAAAGCAGTCGTTTCTTCATGTGCGGTGAGCCTCCTGTCGGTAAATTTCATATTGCTTATATTATACCAAAAAATTCGCAAAATGCAAAGCGTTTTTTGAAAATTTCAGTCATTTTCATAAAAAATATGGAAACATCCTGTCAGATTTCACAGAAATCTACGGAAATCGGGGATCGGATGCCGCTGCACTTCTGCCGGCTCACCGCATTTTCACCGTATTTTCATAAATGTACACATAATGGCACTTGACAAGCGGCGAGAAAACGTGTATAATAAAGAATATACGCAAACGTTCTGCCCGTCAGACACAGCGTAACCGCTTTTTGAGAGTGAAAGGATGAATTTCTAATGAACACTACAATGAAGAAAGTAATGGCTGTATGCCTGCTGGCTGCAATTTCAGTATCGGCATTTGGCTGTGGCAAGAAGAATCCGAAGGAAGATATGCAGGTGGAGACGATCTCCCTGGAGCAGACCAAGCAGGATCTGACCTTTGATTATGCCGTAAAGGGTTCAAGGGCTGATGTGACCGAGGCAAAAGAGGGGAACGAGGATGCCCCGACAGACGCGCCTTCCGATGCGCCGACAGAAGCAGCGACACAGCAGGACTATGAGGAAGTGACCCAGGTTGTCAATGTGACGGATGAACAGGGACACGGTGTTGTGGGCAATGACGGTCAGCCTGTGACCGAATATACGGTTGTGGCAACACGTCCGGCACAGACACCCCAGCAGCCTGTAGCAACACAAGCTCCGGAGATACCGGTATCGCAGGAGACAAAGGCACCGCAGGCATCCTACGCGGCTGCTCCTGACATCTGCCAGGCATACTGTCTCGACATGACCCAGGAGGGAGACTACAGCTTTAACGGCGAGTTCCTGACCATCACGTTCGAGATCAACAAGGATGTTCCGGACGGCAAGTACCCGGTGACCATTGCGACAACTGACATTGCAAGCTGGGAGCTGGTGCGCTATGATCCGGTCATTATCAACGGCGAGGTGGCAGTCAATGCGGATGTTTCGGTGCAGGATGAGATGTCCTCGAGTGATTTCTGTCTCAAGGTCAACAGCCAGGCTGCAAAGCAGGGCGATATCGTGACCCTGACGGTGGATCTGTCAAACAATCCCGGTTTCTGCGGATTTGTCATAGACATCGAGTACGACTCCAATGCCATGACCATCATCGAGGCATCAGGCGGCAAGGACTTCGACAATGCCGTGAATGTGGCAAGCTGATTACATTTTTCACAAACAAGCCCGTGAGCAGATTTTCCGGAACTGCTCACGGGCTTTGTGTTTTTTTATATACTACTATTCTGCGAAAAATCCGAAATGTTCCATCGCCTGCCAGATGCCGTCATGCCAGAGGTCAGCGGTCACATAGTCTGCATAGGGGATGAGCTGACCGCCGTTTCCCATCGCGATCCTCGTGCCTGCGCCCTCGAACATCGGCAGGTCGTTCAGGCTGTCGCCGATGGCGTAGGCATCAGCCTTCGTCATGCCAAGACGTTCAAGCACAAACTCCATGCCCGTGCGCTTGGAAAAGCCGGACGGCACGATCTCCCCAAAGCCGTACCCCCGGTCGATATAATCGAAATCCGGGGAAATTCCGGCTTTGAATGCAGCAAGATCGCTTCTCTCATCATAAGCGATGACAAACTTGTCAAAGCCAAAATCCTCGTCATTTACACTGCGCCAGACGTTTTTCTCCTGCATCCGGAACGTGTCGCGGATCTCGCGGATAAAGGGCAGCTCACGGGTTTCGGGATCGAAAAAGAATGCATTTCTGCGCTCAAAGAGGGGAGCGCAGTCTGTCTCCCGGATGAGCCTTACCATGTCCAGACAAAGCTCCCGGGGATTGGTATGATAGAACAGCTCCCTGCCGTCCATCTCGATGTACGTGCCACAGCCGCAGATGTAGCCGTCAAACCCCAGCTCGCGCACATCGGCATCCACGTTGATGACGGGCCGCCCGGTGTTGACATAGAGCAGATGCCCTGCCTCACGGGCAAGCCGGAGTGCCTTGACGGTGCTGTCGGGGACAAAGTGCGCGGCACTGTCCTCCATCAGCGTCCCGTCAATGTCAAAGAAGATGATCCTGCGCATCATTCCATCTCACGAAACAGCGAACACAGCTCCAGTGCACCCAGCGCGCAGTCGTAGCCCTTGTTGCCTGCCTTTGTGCCGGCGCGTTCGATCGCCTGCTCGATGGTGTCGGTCGTCAGAACGCCGAACATGACCGGAATTTCCGTTTCAAGCGAAACGGACGCAATGCCCTTGGAGACCTCGGCACACACGTAGTCGTAGTGGCTTGTCGAGCCGCGGATCACCGCGCCTACGCAGATGACTGCATCGTATCTGCCGGATTTCGCCAGCTTCTTGGCAGCCAGCGGAATTTCAAATGCGCCGGGTACCCATGTCAGGGTGATGTCGTCCTCATCCACGCCATGACGGCGCAGACAATCCTGCGCACCGCCCACGAGCTTATTGACGATAAACTCATTGAACCGCGCTGCCACGATCGCAATGCGCAGCCCCTTGCCCTCGTAAATGCCTTCCAATACCTTCATATGAATCTTCCTCTCTTACAGATTTTCGAGCATGTGTCCCATCTTATCCTTCTTGGTGCGAAGATAGAACAGATCCTCTTTTTTGGGTGCGATCTCAATTGCCTCACGCGATACGATATGAATGCCGTATTCGGACAGGTCGGAGATCTTATCCGGATTGTTCGTCATGATGCGAAGCTCGGTTGCCCCGAGATCCTTCAGGATCTGCGCCCCCTCGCTGTAATCGCGCAGATCGGGGGCAAAGCCCAGCTCGACATTCGCTTCTACCGTGTCCCGTCCGTGCTCCTGCAAATCGTAGGCGCGGATCTTGTTGAGCAGTCCGATGCCGCGTCCCTCCTGCCGGAGATATACGAGAATGCCCCGTCCCTCGGAGGCAATGCGGCGCATCGCCTCGTCAAGCTGCTGACCGCAGTCGCAGCGGCATGAGCCGAACACATCACCTGTCAGGCACTCGGAATGCACGCGGCACAGCACCGGCGCACCGTCAGCGACATTGCCCATCGAGAGTGCCACATGCTCATGTCCGGTGATGCAGTTGCGGTAGCCGTGGATCTCAAATGCGCCGTACTTTGTCGGCAGATGCGCCGCGCTGACATGCTCCATGAAGGTGTCGTGCATGCGGCGGTACTGCTGTAATTCCTTGATGGTCGTGATGACCAGTCCGTGCGTTTCGGCAAATGCCCGAAGCTCCGTGGTGCGCATCATAGTGCCGTCCTCGCGCATGATCTCGCAGCAAAGACCGCAGGGCGCAAGTCCGGCAAGGCGCATCAGATCGACCGTTGCCTCGGTGTGACCGTTCCGTTCGAGAACGCCGCCGGGCTTTGCCTCAAGGGGGAACATGTGCCCGGGACGGCGGAAGTCCAGAGGATTTGTGCTTTCCACGCACTTTCGTGCCGTGTAGCCTCGCTCCTCGGCGGAAATGCCGGTGGTCGTATCCACATGGTCGATGGATTCGGTGAATGCCGTGCAGTGATTGTCGGTGTTATGGGTGACCATCTGGTGCAGCCCGAGCTTTCGGATGTACTCCGTGCTCATCGGCATGCAGATCAGCCCCTTGGCATAGCTTGCCATAAAGTTGACATTCTCGGTGGTGGCAAACTCCGCCGCACAGATGAGGTCGCCCTCATTCTCGCGGTCGGGGTCGTCAATCACCAGAATGAGCTGACCGGCTCTGAGCGCGTCAAGTGCTGCTGGAATGGAATTGGGATTCATAAGGTCGCTCCTTTCGGAAAAGAGGTTTGTGCAGATCTTGCTGCTAATATCAGATAAAGCCGTGGTCGGCGAGGAACTGTGCGGAAATGCCGCCGCGCTCCGCCTTGCCTAGGAGCTTTTCCACGTACTTGGCAATGACATCACACTCGAGATTGACAATATCGCCGGGCGTTTTGTGCAGAAGGGTCGTCTCCTCGCCGGTGTGGGGAATGACCGAGACGGAGAAGTTCCCATCGGTCACACGTGCCACTGTCAGGCTGATGCCGTCAATGGCGATGCTGCCCTTTTGGACGATATAGCGCAGCAGATCGCGGTCAGCAGCGATGGTCACCCAGACGGCGTTATCCTCGCGGCGCAAGGCGCTGACCGTGCCTGTCCCGTCAATATGCCCGGAGACGATGTGACCGCCAAAGTGTCCGTTCGCCGCCATTGCGCGTTCGAGATTGACCCGATCGCCGGGGGAGAGCCTGCCGAGATTGGTGCGCCGCATGGTCTCAGGCATGACATCCGCCGAAAAGCTGTTCCCATCAAAGCGGCATACGGTCAGGCAGGTGCCGTTGACGGCGATGCTGTCGCCGATACGGACATCCTCCAGCACGCGTGATGCCGCCACAGTCACAACGCACGAGGCACTGCCCATCCGGATGTGCCGGATGCTGCCGACCTCCTCAATAATTCCGGTAAACATCAGGCATCTCCCTCCACATCAAATGACAGCAGCACATCGTCCCCGAAACGCTCAAAGGTTGGGCGCGTCAGCCGATATGCCTCGTCCACCTCGCACACCCCAAGACCGCCAACGGCGGATTTTGCCGAAACGCCGCCGAACATTTTCGGTGCAATGTAGACCTGAACATGCTTGACGATGCCGGCGCGAAGTGCCGCCTCGTGCAGAGCAGAGCCGCCCTCGAGCAGGATGCTATCGATTCCGAGTGCGCCCAGACGGTGCATCAGGGATCGCAGGTTGACACGCCCCTCGGTCGAGAGGATCTCCAGCACGTGAACCCCCTTGCGCTCAAGGAGCTGCACCTTGCGCGGATCGGCATTACATGCAGCAACATAGGTCGGGATCTCCCTGGCAGTCGCCACGATCTTGCAGTCAAGTGGAATCTGCAAATTGGAATCGCAGATGATGCGCACGGGATGGCTGGGATTTTCCACGCGGCAGGTGAGTACAGGGTCATCCGCGAGTACTGTCCCGATGCCGACCATGATGCCGGCACAGCGTTTTCGCGTCTCGTGGACGTGATGCCGCGCCGCAGTACCTGTGATCCACCGTGACAGTCCGGCGCGTGTCGCGGTCTTGCCGTCAGCGGTCATGGCGATCTTCATGATGACATAGGGCGTTTTTTTCGTGATATAGTGGAAAAAGATAGGGTTAAGCGCATCGCATTCCTCTTTGAGAAAGCCGCACTCCACCTCGATGCCGGCAGCCCTGAGCTGCGCGATGCCTTGTCCGGCAACAAGGACATTGGGATCGTTCGAGCCGACAAAGACCTTGGAGATCCCTGCCTGAAGGATCGCCTCGGTGCAGGGCGGCTGCTTGCCCGTATGGCAGCACGGCTCAAGCGTCACATACATTACTGCGCCTTTGGGATCACAGCGGCAGTTGGCAAGGGAGTTTCGCTCCGCATGCGCCTCGCCATAGCGTGCATGCCATCCCTCGCCGATGATCTCGCCGTCCCGGGCGATGACCGCGCCCACGAGGGGATTGGGGTTTACAAAGCCGATACCGTTTTTTGCAAGTGCAATGGCACGGCGCATCAATTCCTCATCTGTCATATCTATATTCCTCCGGAAAAAACAAGAGTACCCCGAAGCTGCTCCGGGGTACACACATGCGCAGGTGCATTCTTCTCCCATCCGGACTGTACCGTCGGTGCCGGAATCCCACCAGCTCAGCCTGCCATGCAGGCTCACGGACTGATGCATGCACAGGCACACAATCACCGTC
>CAZKHW010000118.1:0-8356 GCA_964552525.1 uncultured Ruminococcus sp.
GTGCATCCTCGACAGCGGCGCAGATCATGCGGATCTGACCGGCGCGTATGCCGCCATTCCGGCGGAGATGAAAAAGGTCGCGCAGGCACTCGGCAGGGAGACGCTCTCGCAGCTCCGGCAGAGTGATTTGCTCGCAGCGATCCCGGCACTTCGCCGCACGTGCGGTGATCGGGCGATCCTCCGCGCGATGCACTACTTCGCCGATGACGCGCGTGTGACACGGGCACTGCGTTCGCTCCAGAACGGCTATTTTTCGCAGTATCTTGAGGAAATCCGGGAATCGGGGCGTTCCTCGTTCCAGTATCTGCAAAATGTCTCGGTCTACGAAGATCCACAGCACATGGATGCCGCGCTGACCATCGCCCTGTGCGAGGAGCAGCTTGGCGGCAGAGGTGCTGTCCGCATTCACGGCGGCGGCTTTGCAGGAACGGTGCAGGCGTATGTGCCGCTGGATATGCTGGAGGAGTTCCGCACGAACATCGAACAGATGCTGGGTGAGGGCAGATGCCGCGTCCTACAGCTCCGCAGTGTCGGCGGCATTCAGGTGAAATAACGTTATTTCCATCCGTTTCGGATGAGATCATTTACAGGGAGAGAGCAAGTATGGGAAAGATTTTAGTCACTGGCGGTGCAGGCTTTATCGGAAGTCACACCTGTGTGGAGTTCCTGGACGCAGGCTATGAGGTCGTGATCCTTGACAACCTGAGCAATTCCAAGGAGGAGGCGGTTCGCCGCATTGAGCAGATCTCCGGCAAGTCCGTGACCTTCTATAAGGCGGACATGCGTGACGAGACGGCTGTGCAGAAGATCTTCGCAGAGCAGGAGATCAGCGCGGTGGTACACTTCGCCGGACTGAAGGCTGTGGGCGAATCCGTGCAAAAGCCCCTCGAATACTACGAAAACAACCTCAACGGCACATTTGTGCTGCTTAAGGTGATGCGTGAGAACGGCTGCAAGACCATCGTATTTTCGTCCTCGGCGACCGTATACGGCATGAACAATCCTGTCCCCTATGTGGAGGACATGCCGACCTCTGCGACCAATCCTTATGGCTACACCAAGGTCATGATCGAGCAGATCCTGCACGACCTGTGCCATGCCGATCCGGAATTCCGCGTAGTCGCACTGCGCTACTTCAACCCCATCGGTGCGCACAAAAGCGGTCTGATCGGTGAAGATCCCAACGGCATCCCGAACAATCTGCTGCCTTACATCGGACAGGTCGCTGTCGGAAAGCTGCCGCAGCTCTCTGTATTCGGCGATGATTACGACACGCCGGACGGCACGGGCGTTCGCGACTACATCCACGTAGTCGATCTTGCCAAGGGGCATGTCTGCGCCATCGACTATGCCAAGGCACACACCGGTTTCATGCCGATCAACCTCGGTACAGGCAACGGTGTTTCGGTCCTTGAAATGGTGCATGCCTACGAAAAGGCTTGCGGTCACGAGCTGAACTACCGCATCGCGCCGCGCCGCGCAGGCGACATTGCCTCCTCCTATGCCAATGCCGACCGCGCTAAGACGCTCCTCGGCTGGGAGGCGCACGAGACGCTTGAAACCATGTGCGAGGATAGCTGGCGCTTTATGCAGCAAAATCCCAACGGACTTTGATCCTGACAGGCAGAAAGGACGAAACCATGGAGTATTTCATTGTTGTACCGATTACGGTCATCGTGTTCCTGATGGTGCTGCTGTTTTTGACGGGCGGCAGGATCAGCAGCCTGATCGGCTACTTTGTTGAGGAGCTTGACGAGAACAATGCGCCGGTGCATCCGGTCAAGCTGGTGCTGTTTCAGGCATCTGCACCCAGCCAGCGCACGGCGTCCGGCATCCGGAAGGCAGCTCCGACCAAGGCTCCGGCAAAGAGTGCCCCTGCACGGCCGCGTGCGGCTGCCAAGCAGGGCGTTCGCCGCAATCCGAATCAGGCATATACCGAGATGGCGATCCTCACGCACAAGATCGATGAACGCCGCCGCGTGGTGGACAGCAGCGGACATTCTACGCTGTATGACGAGTATTTTGAGCTGGTGTTCGAGACACGCCGCGGTGAAACACTCCATCTGGTCACGACCCGTGCCGCATTTAAGGAGACACCGTTCAACCAGGACGGTGCTGTCACCTATAAGCACGGCAGACTCCTGCGGTTCAAGTACGCCGGCGGTATCGTCAGCGGCGAGGCTGCTCCTGTTATGAATCAGTAGACTGAAAGCTCCTCCGTGAAACACGGGGGAGCTTTTTCATCAAACTATTTACAAACGCCCTGCTTTGTGTTATAATAGTATCATACACCAGATGACAAGGAGGGCACAGCATGAAGTACAGCAAAGAGCAATTCAGCGGCTACTACCAGGAAATGACCGGCGCACTCCGGGGCTTTTCCCTGCCGCGATGGGAGGATTTCCCCGATCTGGAGATCTACATGGATCAGATGATCATCCTGACCAACCGCTATCTGGACGTTCCGGGGAACGAAAAAAACGTCACCGCCTCCATGATCAACAACTACGTCAAGGCACGGCTCATGCCGCCTCCTGTCAAAAAACGTTATGGCAGGGCACATCTGGCATATCTGATCGTGATCTGCACGCTCAAGGATGCGCTGGGCATGTCTGTCATTGAGCAGATGTTCCCACCTGGGATGGAGGGCGAGCTGCTCCGGGAACGCTACAACGCCTTTGTTGCCAACCAGATCAAGGCGTATCACTTTGTTGCCGACAACATCGACAGCGTTGCCCTGCCGCTGTTACAGGAGCAGGAACGCATTTCCGACCGTATCCACGATCTTGTTATGCAGGTGGGCGTTTCGGCAAATCTCGCCAAGAACCTGGCAGAGCATTTCGCCGCCCAGCAGGAGAAAGAAAGCATTGAATAAGCAAAACAAAGCAGCCGTTCGGCTGCTTTGTTTTTGGTTCAGTTGGATTTCATCATTTAATCGGGAAATCGGTCTGTTGGATCAGCTTCACAACGCATTTGAGGATGTTCAGCGAATCGTCAGGCTCATACTTGCCGTCCACATTGACATCACCGTTGATCTTGCCCTCATCGGTGATCGTGGTTTTTGCACCAAGCAGGAACTTGTTGTACATGATAACATCCAGGATGTCTACCTCACCGTCAACGTTAACATCGCCATACAGCGGTACAAACGGCGGATCTGTCGGCGGATCTGTCGGCTTCACACCCTCAGAATAGTAAACATCAACAGACTTGAGCGTTACGGACGGAACTTCCTTGCCCTCCTTCGCGCCATACCAGTAGCCGAACTGTACATTACCAAACTCGGTGTTCGGTGTAATACCTGTCGGAACAAACCATACGATCTGCACTTCACCCTTGGAGGTGTTCAGCATTACATAATCCCAATTCTCATCCTCCGGCGACCACATCTTGAAATCATCGCCAACGGATGTGCCGACGCCGTATACGAGCTTATCCATATCTGCGGAGGTATCCAGCGTAAAGACGAGTGCCTTGACCTCGTTCCAGCCCTGGAGACCCATGTCTGCATAGCTGATCGCACTGGAGGTCTCGCCCTCCTTGATGGTCTCCTTCACCTCCAGCGTCTTGGAGCCGGGATCCTTGATGGTCGCACTCTGTGTGTAGGTCAGAATACCGCCCAGCAGATCAACAGATTCCACCTCGGTATACTCCTCGGTATCCTCAACACCGTACCAGTACTGGAAAGACAGCTCGCCGTTCTGCTCATAGGGCTTGATCTTAGCCGGAACATCCCAGATCACGGTGAAATACTCGCCGAGCTGGTTGTCCTCAGAGGACAGGAAGTAGCCATAATTCGGCTCAATACCGAACTCAACACCTGCCTCCTGATACTCCTCGATCTTATCCTGACCCATGTCATTGTACCAGTAGCCGGAATCCTCACTGATCGCCATGCCGACCTTTGCCTTTGCAGACTCCGTGTCAGCCGGAGATTCATTCTGAACGTTCAGACCGCCGCCGTACATGAAGGTCTTGATCGGCGTGCCCTTGCTCTGCACCGTTGCCGCCAGAGACTCGATCACAACGCTCTCGCCAACGCCGGTCAGACCGAAGGAATTGTAAGCAAACTTGTGCGCATTCATCGGGTCTACGCCCTCAGTTGGCTGAACGCCCTCCTTTGCGTAGTACTCCTCATCATACCCTCTGGTCAGCGTGTAGGGAGTCTTGAACTCCTGCTGACGCGCCAGTGTTGCCGTCAGTACGCCGTCCTTGTAGGTGAACTTGTCACCCGTTACGGGGTTTACGGAATTCATGCCGTCCGTGAAGGACTTGTCATGCTCATCAGACGGATCCGGCGTGGTGGCTGCCTCAATGGTAGAGGTTTTCTTCGTGTTGACCTCAACGCCCGTTACGGTGATGTAGCCGCCGGTCTCACTGACATAGTTGTTGCGGAACTCGAAATGTCCCGGATACTTCTCGTCCTTGGGGGTGTAGGAAAGCGTCTGCTTGGAGGTGTCAAATACGATGACATACTCCTTGCCCTCCTCGACTGCGGCACCCGTACCGGAAACCTCAACAGTTCCCTCCTTGGTATCAGTCCACTTTCCGGTCTTGGAATCCCACTCATACCAGTAAGGCGTATCTGCAACGCCGATACCCATACCGAAATCTACAGTGCCGGTAAAGCCAGCCTCAAATGTGATCGCCACATTCTTGATGCCGCTTTCTGCATAATCTGCCCAGTAGCCTGTGAATACATCCTTCAAGCCGAGCTTCTCGCTAACGGAGGATCCCTCAGTAGGCTTTTCCTCAGTGGGTTTCTCTTCGGTGGGCTTCTCCTCGGTAGGCTTTTCCTCGGTGGGTTTCTCCTCAGTAGGTTTCTCCTCGGTGGGCTTTTCCTCGGTCGGATCAGTGGGCGGCTCGATCGCCTTGCCGTTTGCAACAGAGGACACCAATGTTACCGTGCCGCCGGTACCGCTGTAGTAGTTGCGGAACTCGTAGGTGCCGGGGTACTTGTCGCTCTTAGGATTGTAGGACAGATCCAGCGTGGAGGTGTCGATCTGGATGGTGAACTCCTCGCCCTTCTTGACAGCGACCTCAACACCCTCGACCTCAACTGTTCCGCCCTTGGTGTCGACCCACTTCTTGCCGTCCCACTCGTACCAGTAGGGATCATCTGCGGTACCGATACCAAAGCCGTAGGAGAAATTGCCGGTATAATCAGCCTTCAGCGTCAGCGTGATGTTCTTAACGCCGCTTTTGGCAAGCTCTGCGGTATAGCCCTTGTAATTGTCCTTGACTGCCAGCTCCTCACCAACAGAAACTGCATAAACGTCCATCGAGCCGGTCATGACCGGGATCGTGGTCGCTGCCACAGACAGGCACATCAAAGCAGCAATGGCTGCTGCTTTCATTCGATTGCTCATTGTGCGTGAAACCATTTCTAACCTCTTCCTTTCTATCTTATGCAAAAAACATTCCACACAGATGCAACACATCTGTGCAGCTTGATACTATTATTATAACATACTTCTGCCATTAATATGTGAACTTTCTGTGAATATTATGAACTACTAAAGAATTTCTCGTAGAAAAAATCACTCGATTTTTATACACTTTTACCAAAATCACCAAAATCTATCGCATTTTTTCTGACAGTCAGTCTATCACAGCAGTCTATTTTCCTGATGAGAGCCGAATTTTCCACCGTGCCGCATGGTCATAATTTTGCCATAAAAATTTCAAAAAGCCCTGCCGCAAAGGGCAGAGCTTTACATCTCATTGCGATTCTCAAGAGCCTTGTACAGTGTGACCTCATCGGCAAATTCAAGCATACCGCCGACCGGCAGACCGAATGCCAGACGGGAGACACTCACGCCAAGGGGCTTGACGAGCTGCGAAATATACGCCGCCGTGGCATCGCCCTCCACCGTGGGGTTGGTTGCCATGATGACCTCGGAGATCCCCCCGGCATTCACACGGCCAAGCAGCGAGCGGATGCGCAGATCATCGGGCATCACACCCTTGAGGGGCGAGATCAGACCGTGCAGCACATGATACACGCCGCGGTATTCTCCGGTACGCTCGAATGCCGCAATATCCTTGGGCGTTTCGACTACGCAAATAACGGAATGGTCGCGCGTAATATCATCGCAGATCGGACAAAGCTCCTGATCGGTCAGATTTTCGCAGCATTTGCAGTAATGCACAGTCTGTCTGGCATTCAGCAGTGCCTGTGCAAAGGCCTCCACATCCTCCGCGTCCATTGACATCACGTGATACGCAAGCCGGGCAGCGGACTTCATCCCGATACCCGGCAGACTTGCAAATTGTTCGGTCAATACGACAAGAGGCAATGCATCATGGTTTGCCATCAGAACAGACCCGGCAGGGAAACTCCGCCAGTGATCTTGCTCATCTCGTCCTCAGTGGTAGCCTCGATCTGGGTCACAGCCTCGTTGACCGCGCTGATGATGAGATCCTGGAGCATCTCCACATCATCCTGATCTACGACCTCGGGCTTGATGGTCAGGGACTTGATCGTCTTTTTACCGGTCATAACCAGCTCGACCGCACCGCCGCCTGCGGTGGTGGTGAAATCACGAGCCTCGATATCATCCTGCAGCTCGGTGATCTGATCCTGCATCTTCTGTGCCTGTCGGATCATCTGGTTCATGTTCTGCGCGTTGTTGCCTGCGCCCTTCGGTACTCTTGCTCTCATAATTGGTTTCTCCTTTTATTTAAGTTGTGATTGGATCTTCCACAGACTCGGAACATCCTTTTATGTGACAGCGGTCGTTTTGATGCCGCTGTTCTGAGCTTTTTCCAGCATCTCCTCCACGGTGCGCGGCTTGACAGCCGCTGCGGAGCATTTGACACGGATGACATAGCGTCTGCCCATGACCTGCTCGACGGCATCGCCCAGCGATCTGGCATTCGCCTTATCCTTGAACATGGTCAGGAAAAACGGATTCTCCGCCACGACAAAGATGACATTTTTGCAAACGCTTGCATGGGAGCCGTCCAGCGTTCCCAGCACAGCCGGATTGAGCTTGCCGCACGCCTCCAGGATCTCCGGCCACTGCTGCAGCGGCACAAGATCCTCATTCCGGAGCGTCCGGATGTCGATCTCCGGCTCTGGCTCTGCAAGCGGAGATTTCTGCGGCTTGGTCATAGCCTCCTGCTCCGGTGTCAGTCCCGATGCCCCCGGCATCGCCGCAGGGCGGCTTTCGAGCTGCGCAATGCGCTCCTGGAGTGCCTGCACCTCGGCAGAATTAACGGTTGCCGCGGCTGCACCCGTCTGGCAAAGCTGGATGAGGGTCATCTCAAGCTCCACACGACGGTTGACAGCTCTGCCCATGCGCTCCCGACAGGTCTGAAGGGCATTCAGAATGCCCATGATGGTGTCCATCTCTGTATCCGCCGCAAGACTTTGCAGCGCGCCGACCTCATCGAGCATACAGTGCAGAAGCGCGGTATTCCCTGTCGCCTTGAGCAGCATCACATCGCGCTGCATCAGGATCAGCTCCTCGCAGAGTCTTTGCAGATCCTTCGAGGCATCGTGCAGCTCGGCAACAATGGCAAGCGCACCTGCCGCATCCTTTGTGTGCAGCACATCGAGCATCCGCAGCAAATAATCGCGGCCTGCCGCGCCTGCTGCCTCCGCCGTGATCTGTGCCGTGATGGTATCGCCGTAAGCGGCGCACCGGTCGAGCAGGGAAATGGCATCACGCATGCCGCCGTCCGAAAGGCGTGCCATCAGCTCGGCAGCCTCCGGCTTCAGGGCGATGCTCTCCTGCTGGGCGATATATTGGAGTCTCGTGACCAGATCCTCCTGCCGGATGCGGCGGAAATCATACCGCTGACAGCGCGAAATAATCGTCGCAGGCACTTTGTGGATCTCGGTGGTCGCGAGAATGAATTTGACATATGCCGGCGGTTCTTCCATGATCTTCAGGAGTGCATTAAAGGCACTCGCCGAGAGCATGTGAACCTCGTCAATGATATAGACCTTGTAACGGCAGCGCTCCGGCGTGTAGACCGTAGCATCACGCAGATCGCGGATGTCCTCGACACTGTTGTTGGAGGCTGCGTCGATCTCAACCAAATCAGAGAGTGTCCCCTCCTCAGCCGCCCGGCAGATCTCGCACGCAAGACACGGATTGCCGTCCTCACGCGGATGCTCGCAGTTGACCGCCTTGGCAAGAATGCGTGCACAGGTCGTCTTGCCCGTACCGCGCGAGCCGGTGAACAGATAGGCATGCGCTGTTGTCTCATGCCGGATCTGGTTCTGCAGCGTGGTTGTGACCTGCGGCTGTGACAGCACATCCGCAAACGTCATAGGCCGCCACTTTCTGTAAAGCGCCTGGTACACTGCACAGCCCTCCTCTGTCTGACAAAAGAATTCGGAACA
>CAZKHW010000119.1:0-8312 GCA_964552525.1 uncultured Ruminococcus sp.
GGTGACTTCCAGGTATTGTTATTCGCTTACAGTTTCGATGGTTCGTATCCGAATATCATTGATCTGGCACAGGGTGAGCAGATCCCCTGCGAGGTCAGGATCGCATTATTTTCAGATGAAGTGATCAAGCATGCCTACAATGCCGCGTTTGAGTGGTACTGCCTGTCCAGGCATTTCGGCGTGAATGAGCCGAAATACTGGCTGCGTCAATGGCGCTGCACGATGGTTCACGGGCTGTATTGCGGCATGATCTCAGGTCTTGGTAAGATCGGCGCAGCCCTCGGTCTTCCGGCAGATAAGCAGAAAGACAAGATCGGCAGCACGCTCATTCAGAAGTTTTGTGTTCCGGGTAAGAAGGGCAGGATCAGCCCTGCCCAAGAGCCGGAGCAATGGGCATTGTTCAAAAAATACTGCATTCAGGATGTTGTCACGGAAATGGCGGTCGAGCATCGTCTCTCTGCATTTCCTGTACCAGATGCGGTGCAGAAGCAATGGGAGCAGGATATGCGCGTGAATGCCGCAGGTGTGCGGCTGGATATGGATCTTGCCGAGGGCGCGAAAGCGTATGCCGATGCAGAGCTTGAAGGGCTCAAAGAACAGATCCGGCAGATCACAGGTGTTACGAATCCGAACTCCGGGGCGCAGATGAAACGCTGGCTCTCCGAGCAGCTCGGCGAGGACGTGGCCTCTCTCAATAAGGAGACCGTGGAGGAGTATCTCGACCGTGAGGAGCTGCCGCTGAAAGTCCGTAAGGCACTGGAGCTGAAACAGCGGCTGGGTAAAACGTCTGTCTCAAAGTACACCGCAATGCTGGAATGCGTAGGCATAGACGGTCGGATGCGCGGACTTTTGCAATTCTACGGGGCATCCCGGACGGGACGCTGGGCAGGACGGCTCGTGCAGATGCAGAACCTTCCGCGCAACTATATTGAAGAACTGGATTTTGCACGATCTCTCGTCAAATCCGGTCGTGTGGAGGAGCTGGCACTGGCATTCGGGAATGTGCCGGATACGCTGTCCCAATTGATAAGAACCGCGTTTATCCCGGCAGAGGGGCACAAGTTTGTCGTTGCTGATTTCTCCGCGATCGAGGCGCGCGTGATCGCATGGCTCGCAGGCGAGGACTGGCGCATGGATGTATTCCGGACGCACGGGAGGATCTACGAGGCATCCGCATCGGCGATGTTCGGCGTTCCCATCGAGCGCATCAAGAAAGGAAATCCGGAGTACGCGCTGCGCGCCAAGGGCAAGGTCGCGGAGCTGGCACTTGGCTACAACGGCGCGGCAGGAGCACTTATCAACATGGGCGCGCTGAAAATGGGGCTGACCGAGGAGGAACTGCCGGACATCGTGCAGCGTTGGCGCAAGGCGAATCGGAATATTGTCCGGCTCTGGTACAGTCTGGAGAAAGCGGCAGAGCAGGCGATCCGCACAGGGCATCCGGTGGGCGTGAAAAATCTGATCTTCCGGTACGAGGGGGACTATAGTTCCGATCTTCGGTTTCTGACAATTGAATTACCATCCCGGCGAAAACTATTCTATGCGAACCCATTCTTTGCGCCGAATCGCTTCGGGAATGACAGCATCCACTACTACGGCGCGAACACCGGCAAGTGGGCGGAACTGGAGACCTACGGCGGCAAGCTCACGGAGAATGTTGTACAGGCGATCGCACGGGACTGCCTTGCAATCGCAATGGAGCGGATCGAGGCGGCAGGGTTTCAGATCGTGATGCATATCCACGATGAGGTCATTCTCGATGTTCCTGCGGAGTGTGCTGATCTGGATGCTGTCTGCGAGATCATGCGGCAGCCGATCCCGTGGGCACCGGGGCTGATCCTGAATGCCGCCGGATTTACAGGAATGTATTACAAGAAAGATTAGGGGTGACGTTTCATGCTCTATGACAGAAAGATCACTATTACCATCGGCGCGTCCCGTAAAGCAACCGTCTGGAAGCCGGAGACGCTGCTGTGGTCAGAGCTGGTCGGGCGGCTGGGGAATTTCCACCGAGGCACCGAAACGCTGAAAGAATATCTCGCATTGCCGAAATCCAAACAGGACGAGCTGAAAGACGTGGGCGGATTCGTTGCCGGATCGTTCCGGGGCGAGAAGCGTAAGGCGTGCGATGTCATCGGGCGCGATATTGTGACGCTCGATCTCGATACTGTTCCTGCCGGGGGAACGGAAACGCTGCTGCACAGGCTCTCCTCGCTCGGTGTGGGCTATTGTGCCTATTCCACGAGAAAGCACGCTCCCGATGCACCTCGGCTGCGCGTTCTGTTCCCATTATCAAGAACGGTGTCGGCGGATGAATACGAGCCGATCGCGCGGAAGATCGGCGAATTTGTTGGCATGGATCACTGCGACAAGACCACATTCGAGGCATCGCGCCTGATGTATTTCCCGTCGTGCTGCGCAGACAGCCAGATCGTGTATTGCAGAGAGGACAAGCCATTCGCCGATGCGGACGGTCTGCTCGCGCTGTATGCGGACTGGCGGGACGTGACCTCCTGGGCAGGGCTGACGGCGCAGACGATCCCTCGCGGAAAGGCGCAGAAAGACCCGACGGAAAAGGCTGGTGCTGTCGGCGCGTTCTGCCGCATGTATGACGTTCCGGCAGCGATCGCGGTGTATCTTCCGGACAAATACCTTGATGCCGGAGAGGGTCGCTATACGTTCGCTGGGGGCTCAACAACGGGCGGCGCAGTGCTTTACGAGGGTGGAAAATTCCTCTACTCGCACCATGCCACTGATCCGGCAGGCGGAAAGCTCTGCAATGCCTTCGACCTCGTGCGGCTGCATCTTTTTGCGAATAAGGACGAGGATGCAAAGCCCGATACGCCGACCAATAAGCTGTCGTCATTCGTGGCCATGTGCGAGCTGGCGGTGCAGGATGCGAATGTCGCGCATTTGATGAACGAGGAGCGGTATGCGAAGGCGCAGGAGGCGTTTTCTTCCGCGTTCACAGGAGCACCGCCGCCGGAGACCGGCAGCCAACAGGACAATCCGGGTGAATGGATGAAGGACTTGCAGATCCATTCGGAGACCGGCAAGCCCCTCAAAACCATCGACAACGTGCTCATCATTCTTGAAAACGACCCGCTGCTGAAAGGGCGCTTTGCATTTGATGAATTCAGCAACCGCATTATCCTGACCGGGGTGCTTCCGTGGGATGCGGAAACGAAACCGCGAGACTGGAGTGATACACACGATGCCGGCCTGCGGCATTACCTTGAAAAGGTCTACGGTATCACCGGAAAGGAACGCATTATGGACGGATTTGCGCTAAGCTGCAACAAGCGGAAATACAATGCCGTGCGTGATTTTCTGAAAAATCTCCCTGCATGGGACGGCGCTCCCCGTCTCGATACGCTGTTTATTGACTATCTTGGTGCGGCGGATACCCCCTACACCCGGGCGGTCGCGCGCAAGAGCCTGTGCGCTGCTGTTGCCAGAGCCATGACACCGGGCGTGAAGTACGACACGATGCCGATCTTAGCAGGGCCGCAGGGTATCGGCAAGAGTACGCTGCTGCGGTATCTCGGTGGGGACTGGTTTAACGATAGCCTGAGCACCTTCGAGGGCAAGGAAGCCTGCGAGATGATCCAGGGCAGCTGGATCGTGGAATTGCAGGAGCTTAACGGGTTGAATAAGTCCGAGGAGAACGCGGTGAAGCAGTTTCTCTCAAAGACCGATGATATCTACCGGGAGCCATACGGGCGGCGCACAGGGCGGTATCCGAGGCGGTGCGTGTTCTTTGGCACGACAAATGAATTTGAATTTCTGCGCGATAAAACGGGCGGCCGGCGGTTCTGGCCGATTGACTGCGCAGTGCAGCCTGTAACTAAGAATGTATTCCGCGATTTGCCGGATGAAGTGCCGCAGATTTGGGCGGAGGCAGTCATGTACTGGCGACTTGGCGAGACGGTGCATCTGGATGATGCCGAGATAGAAGCGCTGGCAAAGCTGGCACAGGAGGAGCATGCAGTTCACTCCGCAAAGGAGGGCATCATCCTCGATTTTCTTGAACGTGAAGTACCGGAGGGCTGGGAGAAGCGCAGCCTGAACGACCGCAAGCTGTACTGGTCGGGGGGCTTTACCGCAGGTGATGCCGGTACAAAGCCCCGTGACCGCGTGTGCGCATTGGAGGTCTGGTGCGAGGCACTTGGCGGAGATATCCGGTTTTTCAAGCGGCAGGACGCGGCGGAGATCAACGGCATTCTGGAGCGGATCAAGGGGTGGAAACGCTGCAAGTCCAACGTCAGATTCGGGGTCGCCTATGGGGCGCAAAAGGGGTTCGTCCGTGGGTAAAAAGCTGCAACCTTATACTGCAACTTTAGGGCAAAATGCAACTATTAACAAAATATTCATAGTTGCGCAGACGTTGCAGACACAGTTGCACTGATAATCAAGCAGAATAGACGTATTCTCTATTTTACAACTATGCAACTATATAACTATATATAAATATAAAATAGAGGGAATAGAGAGTATAGGAATATAGACGTAACGCCTGACGCGCCTGTACGCGTAATGTATACGCGTGCGTGCGCGAGGTTGACAGGAGGTTTTACATGGAAAGCGAAAAGCGAACGGAGGCGTATCTCCGTGATGAAGTAAAGCGGCTGGGGGGTAGGTCATACAAGTGGGTGTCTCCGGGATGCTCCGGCGTGCCCGACCGGATCGTGGTCAGACCGGATGGCAGCGTTTTCTTTGTCGAGCTGAAATCCGAGGGGCAGACCTCAACAAAGCTCCAGCGAAAACGTCAGGCAGAGCTGAGGGCACTGGGCTGCACGGTCTATGCGGACATCGACACCAAGGAGAAGGTCGGGGAGGTGCTGCAATATGAATTTCACACCGCATGAGTACCAGCGTTACTGCATCGCCCGTATTCTAGACACGCCAATGCTGGGGCTGTTCCTGGACATGGGACTCGGCAAGACTGTCGTCACTCTGACCGCCGTGAACGAGCTGATCTATAACCGGTTCGCTGTCGGGAAAGTTCTCGTCATCGCGCCGAAGAAGGTCGCAGAGGCAACATGGAGCACCGAGGCGGCAAAGTGGGGGCATCTGAAACATCTGCGTTTCTCCCTCATCCTCGGCAGCGAGCAAAAGCGCATCCGTGCTGTCTGCGCGGCGGCAGACGTGTACGTCATCGGCAGGGAAAGCGTTACGTGGCTGGTGGACTACCTGCGGAACAACTGGTGCTTCGATATGGTCGTGATCGATGAAAGCAGCAGCTTCAAGAACCATCGGGCGAAGCGGTTCAAATCACTGACGTGGATCCGGCCGCACGTCTCCCGGATGCTTCTGCTGACCGGAACGCCTGCACCGAATTCCCTCTCCGACCTCTGGGCGCAGATCTATCTGCTGGACGAAGGAGCACGGCTGGGGCGGAGCATCACGGCATTCCGTGATCGGTACTTCCACGCGAACACCCACGGCGGTCACTTCACGACCTTCGATCCAGCCGAGGGCGCGGCGCAGGAGATCCAGACGGCGATCAGCGATATTTGCATCTCGATGAAGTCCGAGGATTACTTACAACTGCCGGAGCTGGTGTTTGACCTCGTACCGGTCAAGCTGGATGACAAGTCCGCAAAGGCGTACCGTGAGATGGAGCGAGAGATGCTGCTGCAAATCGACGAGGAGGTCATTGACGCAGGGTCGGCTGCGGCACTGAGCAACAAGCTCTTGCAGCTTTGCAACGGCGCTGTGTATGACGGCGAGGGCAAAACCGTGCATCTGCATGACTGCAAGCTGGAAGCATTCATGGAACTGCTGGAGCGGCTGAACGGCGCGCCGGCACTGGTGTTTTACAATTTCCAGCATGATCGGGACAGGCTGTTAGTCGCCTTGAAGAAGAAGCACGTGCGTGTGCTTCGGACTGCTGCCGATGCCGATGCATGGAACCGGCAGGAGCTTGATGTTCTGCTGGCGCATCCTGCGTCCTGCGCCTACGGGCTGAATTTGCAGCACGGCGGTAATCATGTGATCTGGTTCGGGCTGAACTGGTCGCTGGAATTATTCCTGCAAGCCAACAAGCGTCTGCATCGGCAGGGGCAGACTTCGACTGTGTTCGTACATGAGCTTGCTGTTACCGAGACGCGGGATATGGACGTGATCGCCGCCTTGCAGGATAAGGATGCAACGCAGAATGCGTTGATCGAGAGTTTGAAGGTCAGAATCAAAGCAGTAAAGGAGAAACGAACATGACGATTTATTTCGGGCGCGAGAATGGCGGGAAGACTTTGCCGCGAGGCAGCATCCGTGTCGAGCCGCATATCTGGCTAGTAGCCAAGGGGACGCTTGGCAACTTTCGGAAGATGCTGAAGCTGAGCGCGGAATCTGACCGGACTCACGGGACGGCGACGCTGCCACTCTGGGAGGAGGCTGCCAGTGATCTGTACCGTGAGAGCAAGAATGAGGAAGCCCGGTTGCTGATTGGCGCAGAGCATGAATACAAGGCTCGGCTGAGAGCCAGCGCCGAGTGGCGGGATACCCACCTGCGGAAGGAGGAGGAACGTTTTCGGAAGCAAAAAGCCCATCGTGGGAAATCCCACGCCGAGCGCGTCCGCGAGATCGAGGAGAAGTACAGGCGGATGCTTGCAGAGAACAAGAAGCGGTACACTGCCGAGGTGGAGCGCATCCGGAAACGCGCAGTCCGGAAGCGTGAGCTGGCGGCGGCACAGCTTCAGGAGATCAGGAAGCTGAGGGAGGGGGATACGGTATTATGTTTGAATTCATTGTCGGAATGATGTCAGGTGCAGCACTTGTGTGCGTTGTGATCGCTGTGGTTACAGTGATTGATTATGAGAAGAGAGGAAAGAAGAAATGACGATTGAAGAAGCGGTTCGTCACTGCTATGAGGTTGCAGAAAATAACTGCACAGATTGCGGAAAAGAGCATTTACAGCTTGCGGAGTGGCTGCGTGAACTTGACAGATTGAGAATTGAAAATTCTGCGTTGCGTCTTGCAATTGCGTCTGTACCAGAAATGGATTGGATCCCGTGCAGTGAGAGGCTGCCGGAGGATTACAAGAAAGTTCTGATTTACGGGAGAGAAACAGGAGTGCTGATTGGATTCTTTACAAGCTACAAGAATCTTTATATTTCTGATAACGGAAATACAGCAACAAGAAGCAGTGCTATCACCCACTGGATGCCGCTGCCTGAGCCGCCGGAGATGGACAGAGATACAGACAATAGCAAGGAGGATGAAAATGAATAATTTTTGGAAGGCGGCAATCGGATGCGCAGCAGCGGTATTACTGATGGCATCCTGCGGAAAAGTGGTTGTGAATGAACAGCCAGCCGAGGGCACCAAGGAATCGTCTGCCATAGAGTACAGGAGCTATGATGTAGAGGGGCAAGTTGTTTTTCATGACTATGTTCCTGAGCAGAAAAAAGCAAGAACCTATCATGGTTACGAGGTTCCATACACGATATGGACGCCTACTGTTATCATCGAGTGCTGCGGCATGAGAAAGAGACTTTGTGATCAGGAATCGTATGAGGCATACAGAATGGACGAGATCGTGAGTGTAACAGTCACGGACGGGCTGGATCAGGATGGGAATGTGGTTGAGTGTGATTTTTGCATCAAAAGCAGAACTATGGACGGAGGTGATCCTCATGATTAATCCCAATTGCTGTTTCATACACGCCGGACACTGCTCGATTCTCACGCGAACCCGATGCATCGGCTGCAAGTTCCGCAAATCCGGTCTCGAGTACATGATCGACCGCGAGCATGCCGCGCGGATCCTCGAGCGCAAGGGGCTGGAGAGCTATCGCAGCGGAGACATCATCACGACACGGGAACGGGAGGAGAAACCATGACAGAAGATCAGAAAGCAAAGATCCGCTGGCTGAACCGTGCATTCCATGCGGAGAAGGCTGCCAAGGCGTGGCTTGCCAAGCTCGAGCGTGACCGGAGCGATGCAGAACGTATCACACGGAGCTTCTCTGGCAACAGTGGCGGTAATGCGTCAGGGAACAGTACGGAAGATGCACTGGTTCGCCTTGCCGATACAGAACGGGAAACACAGCAGCGTCTCAATGCGCTGGCGCAGATTCGTGAGGAAATCACGGCTGCTATTGCATCCGTCGATGATCTGGGTATGCAGGCGATTCTAGTAAGGCATTATCTGACGTATGAAAAGTGGGAAATAGTTGCCAAAAATATGAACTACGATGAAAGTACTGTCAAGAGAAAGCACAAGAAAGCCCTTGATAAGATTGCCATTGAATGCCACCCTGTAATGTGCTAGAATAGTAGTATGGAACTATGGCACAGTGCAGAGCCAT
>CAZKHW010000120.1:0-8256 GCA_964552525.1 uncultured Ruminococcus sp.
GTCGCCGAGTCGTACCGGTTACGAGCGAAACGATCCATTTTCCAGCAGATCACGGCCTTGAACACGCCGCGCTCTGAGTCTCGGAGCATACGCTGGAAATCTGGCCGTTTATCAGTCCGACCGGTGAGGGCTTTGTCGGTGTACTCACCGATTATGTGGAATCCGTTCCGCGTCGCCCACGCTCTGCACTCGCGGAGTTGCCCCTCGATACTTTCTTCACGCTGCCCGCTGCTCGAATAGCGGGCGTAGATCACGGCTGGGATCAGAGTCGGATCCAATACTTCGCCCTGCTTTTTCTTTTTACTCATAGATTGACACCTTCATGCCTACTCATACAGTAGGCATTTTTTAGTTTTATGTTAATAGACTCTGAAACAAATGCAAGTATACACTTGGCGTTTGGTATTAACAACGAATGATTACAGGACTACCTTTAATACTTCTATTGTTTGGATCTGTATCAAGTATCCATACAATAAATTCTACTTTTATCCTACGATGTGTGATTCCCGGATCAACCGAAGTGACATGTCTCATCCTAATTGAATCGTCTTGAACAAGATTTTTATAAACTTCATGTAATTTATGCCCTGCAAATACTTCGATGGTTTTCGCTTTGCATTCAAATTCTATTGAATCATAGTGCTCATGATCAATTTTTATTTTAAAGCATAATTCATCATCATCAAAAAACTCATCAAACCCTCTGATGTCGTCCAACTGATCTTGGCTTAATTTTGAAGCCGTAAGTCCATTTTTTAATTTGACATATTCTAACATTCCGCTTGAATGTATATAAGAGAATTGTTTTATTTGTGTATTAGATGACAAGTTCTTTAGTTTTCCATTTAATCTTAATGAATTTAAAATGGTTCTAATATCTCTTGTTCTTTGACTTTCACCATTAGATAATTCCAAATGGAAACGACTTGATTCATTACCAATATGAAAGCTATTTAATCTTAAATTAAAAATTAAACGAAAAACATTAGGTCTTATTCCTGTTTCCATAAGCAAATTTTGAATTTTATTTTCTGAACAATAAATTACCAAAATTAATTCCTCCAATCAATTATTAAGGTATTGCCACTTGATACTTTCTTCACGCTTCCCGCTGCTGGAATAGCGGGCGTAGATCACGGCCGGAATCAGATTTGGATCCGGAGCGGCTTGTGTTTTCTTCCTACTCATTGAGCACCACCTTCCAGAAATGCCGCCGCTGCTTTATATATCTTTGTACTGCGCTGCGGATTTAAGTAGTCAGCCGGCTCTCTACATTCCAGAGACTTGACGAGAGAGGCGTCGGCTGTCACAATTTCCGCGAAGTCGTAGAACCGATCACAATCTGGATCTGTGAGCATATTCCCGAAGGGCTGTCCGTTCATGCTCTGGTGCACAGCATAGGAGTACAGAGCGGCACGATCACAGACAGAAGCCTGCCATATCATGAAATCAAACAGTTGATCACCACCGATATACGCTGAGAACTCGGTGCCGATATTGTCCGCCAACTCTGTAAGCCAAGGCTCTGGGCAATCTCTACGAAACTCGTCACAAATTCGATAAATCATAGCGCTTGCGTCGTCTTTTGTAAGCTCTGCCGGATATGCTGTACCGTGACGATCAAGGAGCGCAAGCTGTCGCTCTGTGGCCGGCTCCGGATCTATCTCGACAGTCTCATAAGGCGCAGCAAGCCCCGCCTCTGCCGTTTTTCTGATCGCATCCTCTGGACTTCTACCAGTGCAGAGCTTAAAACTTCTTTTTCCGTTCTCGTTTATTCCAAATACTTTATATCTGGAATAATTCAAAAATCGCCCAAGAACTCCAGCGGGCTTGCCAAAGTCCAAGCAGCTGATCTCTGGGATCTGCTCAATTTCCTCGGTGCTTTGTTTGAGATTTAAGCTCATAGCGTCCTCCGTTATCCCCAACATCTGTCGTTGGGATTTTATACCAGAATTTATTCACAGTTGAAAGCTGAACAGCGGTTAGCTCCGTATTTATTAAGCAGAGCGGTGATATCATCGTCTGGGAATTGGACACACAAAGAGGACACGCCGTCGACTGAAACTTCAACCGATTGCTCAGCTCCATGAGGGATCGTTCTCGTGTTGCCTTCTTCGTCTATATATACGTCGTCTGTGAGTTTCCTCAGCAAATAGGTGTACGCCTTCTTTTTGGCTACAATCAAGAGCCCAGCTGGCTGCAAGAAAGCAAAATCGGGATAAGCAAGAGGTGCAACGGTGCCAGCATTAGCGAGGCACCACTCATAGCGGGCTTTTTTGGTAGTTTTTAAATCTGCTGGAAATGTAAAGCCAATAGCTTCCAGCTTTTCGATCGTGAGCTTCTGAGTGTGGGCACGGATCGTCTGCTCATAGTTCTGCACAACCTCGACCAATCCGTCGCTGATAACCTTTTCAAATTTTTCAAGATTTTCACAAGGGTAAAGTTTACCAGTATTTGAATGATAAATCATTTCCCGGATTTTGTTTTGCACTTCCTCGGTGTAACTCTCGAACATTTCCACAACCTGCAAGAGTGCTTTTTTTCTTTCGGCTGGTGTTGGATCCGGTGCTTTTATAGCTTTTGAATCGGATTTAACAGCGCCTACCGACATTAGGTTGCATTCAATCGCCAGCCGGTACATGTGTTTACACGGTAGTTTTCTGCGGATAAAATCGCCGCACCCGCAAGTCTCCAGCGTAGTATTATAAACACCATGCGAACCAGAAAAGGTGGCGGTGCCGTTGCTCATATCAATAGAAATAGGGGTATTCTCTGCTTTTTTGGCTGACGCAATTCGCTTTTGTTGATCTGTAGATCCATGAACCACGTCCCATTTTTTCCATACCTCTAACATTATTAACCTCTATTCTCCCCGCTGCTGCGGGGATTTTTATTTTTGACTATCAATAAACCCGCGGAACTGTTGGAAAACGATTCGCTCCAGAGGATGAGTTAAGAACATATCCCGGCGGTATAGCTGATCCATGCGCCGAGCTCTGATCTCGGCAGCTTGCATAGATATATTGCAGGCATGGGCGATCTCGTCGGCAGCGTGAAGATCAAGAGCCCAGAGGACACACGCAGGAGCCAGCATATCAATAGCAAATTTATCTGCGGCTTGTTCTTCCTCTGGTCTGCAATCTGATTCACTGCGAGTCATTGGTTCAGTTCCAAGATGTCCGAGAAGATAGTGACCGAGCTCGTGCATGATCGTGAAGCGCTGCCGCTGCGATGGATCGTCCTCTCTGAATGAGATAAAAACCTCGCCGGCAAATGCGACGATCTCCCCGGACGTGCTCCGCAGCTGCTCTTTTGTCGCTGCCTTGCATTTGATACCATACAGAGCCGCGAGCTGCACAGGTTTTATAGGCAGAGCCGTGACGTTGCAGTCAATCAAACACTGCCAGCTGGCGTTCCGGACGTTCTTGTAAATTGCATATTTCATAAATAATCACCTCTGTATTATTGTAACAGAGCGGTGATTATTTATTTTTGAAAACTATTTACAGATCCGGATCTGCGTCGGCTCTTGATCGGATCTCGTCAGCCTCAGTCTCGGTAATCGTATCAGCTCCGGGCTGATCTCCGTCTCTGGCGGCTCGTTTAATCTCAATATGTATTTGCTTTTTATTACATTTTAAAACCATGTGTACACATTTTTTGGCCTCGTCGGTAGCTTCACGCCAAAGTTTCAACAGCTCGTCCTCGTCCTCGTCAAGCTCCGGCTCCGGGAGTGGCTCACCAAAGAAAAGGCTAATACTTGGCACGTTATAAATATCGCAGAGCTTTAAGAACATATCAGCATCCGGTTGACCTCTGCCGTTTTCCCACGCGCTTACTGTTTGGTTGCTTTTTCCTAAGAGTGCTCCGGCTTCTCGTATTGTAAGACCGGATTTTTCACGGTATTCTTTTAGAAGCTTCGCAATTTTGGCGCGAGTATTATCTGGGTGTTCCTTCATATTCTCACCCCCCCTTATGTCATATAATACCACACTTTTAAGCAGAAATCAAGTTTTTTGCCTAAATTTTTTATAAAAAAATTGCTAAAAAGACTTGACTTCCCACATTTTTTGTGCTAATATAGAATTAGCCCAAAAAACATAGGCAAGCAACAGACCAAAAGGAGGTAAACCATGAACGAAGTAACAACTATTATCGGCAACAGGATTAAGGAACGCGGTGTTACTCTTGTATTTGTTTCAAGACGGGTGCAGATGAAGGCGGATTTGCTGAGCAAGACACTTAAGGGCACAAGAAATTTGAAAGCCGACGAGTTTGTAAAGCTCTGCGATATCCTTGATCTCACTCTGGATGACTTCAAAGCCGTGACTCAGACGCAGAGCTCGGCACACTAAACAAGGATGGCATCAACATGAAAGACGAATACATAATAGAGCTTAACCACGAAGATGTAGAATTTACAGAGGAGACTCACCAAGAAAAGAAGTATTTGTGGGGCATAGAGAAAGAAGAAGGAAGCGAAAGGGTAGAAATTTTCCCCATGAATGGCAGTGACCACATAACCATTCACGGGGAAGAAGAAGCGATATTTTTTACAGAATATCTAATGAATCACTTCCGAAAAATGAAGAATATCAAAGGAGCATAAACATGAAAGACGTTAGGATTGTAGCAACCAGCAATCGCACCTATCTGATAAGAGCCACCACGAGGCGCTTCGGAGAGGGCGCGGTGCTGTTTGAGAGCTGGAACTATAACGAATGCCTCGACTATCTGAGGCGCTACGGTATCGAGTACGCGGGCAAGCGTCCGGCGTTCCCTCGTCGCAGAGCGAACAACACGACGATCACCCGCCACCCCGACCGCTACAACCCCGGCAAGGTTTGGCTCGTCAAGCGTTATGCTGACGGACATTACGGACTCAATCAAGAGATCGCCGGTCGTATATTCTACCCGGCATACCAGAGAACCACACGCGAGCATATCGAGCAGATCCTCGCAGGCTGAAACACAGAAAAGGAGCAGACACATGAACATTCAGGAATTTACCGACCGCACCGGCATTTATCTGTCTTTGGAGCATTACAAGTTTGTCGAGCAGGCCTACATGAAGCAGTCCGCAGACAAGGACGCATTTTGCAAGGCCTACAGAGAAAACGCCGACGGACTCGCCGAGAAGATCCAGAGAGAGGCTGATCTGATCGCCATCAACAATCAGAACCGTGCGACCGCAGCGGCAAACAAGCTCAGAGCCGAGAACGAAACGCTCAGAGAGAAGGCGCAAAGGCTCATTGAGCAACTGGAGCGCGAACAGGAGTGGAAACCCTACGGGCACAACAGCACAATGAAGGACGAGGACTACGCACGGCTCACTCAGAGCGGCAAGGAAATGACCGACACGGAGGCCGTGGAGCTGATTGCCAGCGAGTTTGGCTTTTGTGCTGGCAAGATCGAGATCGTTCACAAGATCGCGACCTATGAGATCAGCCGTCACAACCGCCTCAGGAAGACCGGAGAAATCGATCGGCCGCCGGTTTATGACGCGACCGACTGGAACTACGTCCGCTTTAACTGCGCCGGCTGGCAGTACGAAATGATCGACGGCCAGTTGCACCACTTCAACGACTAAGGGGGTGAGGGTATGAAGTACGCACTTTATGACCTATACGAGGCAGAGATCGAGCCGGGCGAGCTGATCTGCACCTCTGACGACCTCGCAGAGATTAAGGCAGCGGCAAAGCTCTAGAACGAAGAAACCGACGGCGAATGCGACCTGCATGTCATGGAACGACTCGACGGCAAACAGAGGGAGGACACACCATGAAGGTGATCAAGAGAAAATACAACAGGTTTACCTACCAGCTCGACGAGATCGTGATCTTTGAGAGCAACGACGGCGGCGAGTGCATGGCTGCCTATATGCGTGAGCGGCTGACGAGTCCGGACTACGGAAAGGACGTGGACGTCATCATCGTGTACGATCCGGGGGTTAAGGACTACAACCTCAGACCGGAGCGCGGCAAGGTTTACAAGGACAAGCACGGGAACGATCTGCTTTGCCTTATGGTATACAATGACCGCGAGGCACAAATGAAGAACCTTACGAGCGGCTGGATCTGCGACGTCCACGGCATTGTCCAGCACCCGGACGGATCAATCGAGTGGCAGAGATCCCACCACGGCTACTTCGCCGATATGGCTCACGCGGAGGGCGCCGGCCAGGCTCTGGCGCCTGCCACATGAAACGCGGGATCACAGTCCGCGGCGACTACGATTTTCACGACAGATCCGTCACTATCGTGGAAAAGAGCCGCGGCAAGCTAACAATCGACGAGATCGAGGACGCCCTGAGAACGAACGACCGCGGGCTCTATTGTGGCAATTATGTGTTACTGCTCCGCTGCGGAGAGTCTACACTCGGCGGCTCAGGCTGGGATGACTACGAGGAACCGAAGGGCGACACCGTGACACTCTATGCCGTAGGCGAGGCGGACGAGTGCCCGGTGTGCTCCAGACTCGTGCCGCCCTACAAGTATTGCCCGGAGTGCGGCACCAGCTGGGACGACGAGGGAGAGGCCGGGGCAAGACGGGCGACGGTGGAGAACCTGCTCGACGCAATGAGAGAGGAAGCGGAGCACCGGACAAGGAGCGGCGACCTCTCAGCGTACTGGCAGTACACCGGAGCCGTGAGCATGGCAAAGCAGGTGGGCTTCATTGACGCAAAGAAGGCTGCGGAACTGATCGAGAAGGAGGCGACATTCAAGCCGGAGGGGGTGAAGTAATGGACGAAGATATTCGCGAAGGAATGATCAAGGAAAAGCGCGCGATCGTTACCAAGATAATGACAGAGGCGCAGGCTAAGTACGACAAATACTGGTATGAATATCAATGCACCGGTAGCGCCTCGCAGGAACGAACCGCCAGAAAATACGAGAATTTAGTGACATGCTGCGAGCTCGCCCTCAAAGAACTGGACGAGGGCTGCGACAACTGCCTCAGACGGTACAGAAACGGTAAGGCAATGGTGGAGAAGCTGCGGCAGCGTCGCGACGTAGGCGGCGAGACTATGATCACCATAGACGAGGCGATTGACCTCGTGGAAACCGCGTGCTCAATCTTTTGAAGGAGCTGCACAAGTGGCAAAATTGAACAAGGGCAAAAGCCGCGACGGGTACCGGTACGAAACGTGCCGGGAGTGCGGCAAAGAATGGAACATAGCACGCGAGCAGTATATCCCACCTGCCTGGTATCTTTGCCCGGTGTGTACATATGGCAGAAAGGGGGCGCGAGCCTATGAAACAAGAGCAGAGCACGGTACCGGCGACAGTAAGCGTTGATTTTGATGCAATGCCAGCTCACGAGTCTGACGCAATATGCAGAAGGCTGATCGGCTGCGTCTCTCACCTATTCGACAATCCGGCCGTGCTGGCCGACTACAAGCGCTGGCAGAAAGAACGCCAGCTGAAAAAGGAGCAGAAACATGATACATGAAAACAACAGCGAGGCGGTGTTTCATGGCTGATGATGAGAAGAAGGAGCGGGCAGCTCCGGCAAAGCAAGCAGCACCGAAGGCGGCCACGCTCCAGCAGAAGTTTGTCGCGCTGCGGAAAGCGATTCCCACGATCACCAAAGGCAGCACGAACGAGGAACACGGCTATACCTTCGCGAAGATATCCGACGTGTACCGGCTGCTCGTACCGGCAATGAATGAGTACGGCGTCAACTTCGATATTATCGCAGAGACGGCCACCAAGCACGACGCAAACGGTGACGCGAAATACATCACAAACTACACCCGAAACACCAGACAGGGCGAGAGCGTTGTCTGGGTGTATGAGGCAGATCTCACGATCCGCTGGACAAACGCGGACAACCCGAAGGACTTCATGGATGTGACGCTGCACGCAATCGGAACCAACGACGGGGGCCCGGATAAGGCAAAGGGCTCCGCGTGGACATACTGTTTAAAGTATTATCTTTTTGAGAAATTCAACATTGACCAAGGCGCAGACGATCCCGACGCAGCAGATCACAGCACGGCACCGCCTCAGAGGGCACCACAAGCCCAAACAGCGGCTCCGGCTGCCGGGGGTAACAATTACCAGCCCGGAGCTGCACAAGGGTACCAGCAGCCGCAAGGAGGTACTACGCGCCTTCTGAGTGACGCACAGATGAGCAGGCTTTACAAGAAGGCAGAGGCGGCGGGCATAATGCAGCAGCAGGTGGACATGCAGATTTACCAGCAATACGGGCAGCAGGATCCGCACAACCTCACCCGGCAGCAGTATGACG
>CAZKHW010000121.1:0-8100 GCA_964552525.1 uncultured Ruminococcus sp.
GTCTATTATAGCACATTTTCAGGATTATGTCAATCTTCTGTAGACACTGTCTAGTATCCGATCTATCCTTGCCGCTAACTCGCTAGCGCGGGCTACCGCGCCTCTTGCATTCTTTGTCCGGATGTGCTATACTATAGTATATACGTCAGCACCGTGCAGTGCTGTCAGTCCATGCCAAACGATAGGAGACCATTTATGAAACAATATATCCTCTCCCTCGACCAGGGAACCACTTCCTCACGGGCAGTACTGTTTGATCCGCAAGGGAAGTCCGTTTTTGCCGCACAGCATGAATTCTCGCAGAGCTTTCCCCACGCCGGATGGGTCGAGCATGATCCCGAGGAGATCTGGAGCAGCGAGCTGACCGCCATTCAGGACTGCCTGCGCTTTCTGCATGACCGCGGCGAGGGGGCAGATGCGATCGCCTCCATCGGCATCACAAACCAGCGTGAGACGACCATCCTCTGGGATCGGCTGACCGGTGAGCCGGTCTATCCTGCCATCGTCTGGCAGTGCCGGAGGACGGCGGCATTCTGTCAGACCCTAACACCGCAGGCGGACATGATACGAGAGAAAACCGGACTTCTCCCCGATCCGTACTTCTCCGCCACCAAGATCCGCTGGATTCTGGAGAACGTTTCGGGCATCCGGGAACGCGCTGAGCGCGGCGAGATCCTGTTCGGTACGGTGGACACGTGGCTGATTTGGAAACTCACAGGCGGCAGGGTGCATGCCACCGATGTGACCAATGCCTCGCGCACGATGCTCTACAACATCTACGAGATGTGCTGGGACGAGACGCTGCTCTCCCTGCTGGAGATCCCGTCGGCGATGTTGCCGCAGGTACGGGACTGCTCGGGGGATTTCGGCGTGACGGATGCTGCCGTCCTCGGCGCAGCTATCCCCATCGGCGGCTGTGCCGGCGACCAACAGGCGGCACTGCTCGGACAGCACTGCTTTGCACAGGGCGATGTCAAGAACACCTACGGAACAGGCGGATTTCTTCTCATGAATACGGGGGAGACTCCTGTGCAGAGCCGTCACGGTCTGCTGACAACAGTTGCCTGGCGCATCGGCGGCAGAGTCTGCTACGCGCTGGAAGGCTCTGTGTTCGTTTCCGGTGCAGCGATCAAATGGCTGCGTGACGGTCTGGGACTGATCGAAACGGCGCAGGAGACCGGCGCGCTTGCACAGAGCATCCCGGATAACGGCGGTGTGTATTTCGTTCCGGCGTTTGTCGGACTGGGCACGCCCTACTGGTGCAGTGAGGCGCGCGGTACGATCACAGGTCTGACACGCGGTACGGGCAGAGCGCATATCGTCCGTGCAGCGCTTGAGGCGATGGCGTACCAGACTGCCGATGTTCTGCATGCAATGGAGGAAGACACCGCATCCCTTGGCGAGATCCGTGTGGACGGCGGGGCGTCGCAGAACGACTTTCTCCTGCAATTTCAGGCGGATATTCTGGGACGCACCATCCAGCGTCCGGCAAATGTGGAGGCAACGGCACTGGGGGCAGCGTATCTGGCAGGTATGTCCTGCGGCATGTGGGAGAGCCTTGACGCGCTTGCAGCGCTCTCCGGTGAGACCACGGCATTTCTGCCGCAGATGGAGACTGCGCAGCGCACACGTCTCCTTGCAGGCTGGCAGGATGCGGTACGGCGTACCATTCTGTGATGCCGACCTGAAAATCTAACATGAAACGGAGGGCACTTTTTTCCATGAAAAGCAGAAAAACGCTGTATCGGAGCGCGTGGAAGAACCTGCGCATCCATTACTTTTTGAATGTGATGATCGTCTTTCTCGTGGGCTACATCCTGCGCGACGGTTACCAATATGCCACCGACTGGACGAACTGGGGCACACAGGAGCAGACCGGCATCATCCTGCGTGAGAACCGCGATACCAACGCGGATGTCATGATGGAGTTCCTGCGCGGACAGGAGCTGATCGACATTGATTTCTCACAGTTCTCGGAGACTGCTGCGGAAAAGTACACAATGGGATATTTCTCGGTCATCATCAACGAGATCACCGCATCCGGTTCGCTGGGCTTTGGCATCCTCGGCGGTCTCAACAAGATCTTGTTTGACGGCAGGATCGGGCAGTCGGTCACTATCTTTGTGATGATCGCTGTGCTGGCGTGTTACTGGATCTTTGTCAAGAATCTGATCTCCATCGGACGCTGCCGCTATTTTCTGGAGCAGCGCACCTATCCGAATGTCAGCGCAGACCGACTGCTCTTTGTCTACCGGACGGATACCACGCTGCGCTCAGCCTGCACCATGCTGCTGCGGTCGCTCTACCAGACGCTGTGGAACCTGACCATTGTGGGCGGTGTGGTCAAATACTACGAGTACCGCCTGATCCCTTATATCCTCGCGGAAAACCCGAACATCCGCACGAAGGATGCCTTCCGGCTTTCAAAGGAGCTGATGCGCGGTGACAAGCGTCGGGCATTCTGGATGGATGTCAGCCTGCTGCCGGGTGTTTTGCTTGATGGTGCGACATTTCACCTAAGCTCACTGTTCTTTTTCAATCCGTTCCGGGAGTGCCTGTTCGCGGAATTCTACGCGCTCGTGCGTGAGGAAAAGCGCGATGGTGTGTTCCGTGCCGAGCTGCTCAATGATGCCTTCCTCATGCACAACAGCGGCGGACTTGAGGCGTATCCCCATGACAAGGGTCCGACTCCCTATGTGGCGCACCGGAGCTGGATGAACACCAATTATGAGAAGGACTACACGCGCCTGAATGCCGTACTGATGTTCTTTCTGTTCGCCTTTGTCGGGTGGCTCTTTGAGGTCGCGTTCTACCTTGTCAACGAAGGCTCGTTCATCAACCGCGGTGTACTGACAGGTCCGTGGCTGCCGATCTATTCGGTGGGAGGGCTGCTCATCCTCTTTCTGCTGAAGCCCGTCCGGCGCAAACCGCCGCTGCTGTTCGGCATGTCCTTCCTGATGTGCGGTGCGCTCGAATATATGACCTCGTGGGTGCTGGAGCTGCTGGCACACAAGCGTTGGTGGGATTACACGGGCTATTTCATGAATCTCCACGGACGCATCTGTCTGGAGGGACTGACCGTGTTCGGCTTGGCAGGCGTGGCGGTGACGTACTGTATCGCGCCGGTCTCGGACAGCCTGCTTGAGCATATTCCGGAGAAGAAACGCCGCGTGATCGCCGCCGTCCTTGTGATCCTGTTCGCCGCGGACTGCGCGTGGTCGCTGTTCCATCCCAATACCGGAAACGGCATTACAGAGGGGTTCTATTGAGCCTTTGGCAGAACATGGTTGTTGTACCAGAACATCCCCACCGCCGCTGCCAGGATGATGGCATATCCCAGAAAGCTCCAGCCATCGGGCATCTCGCGGAAGAACATCAGCCCCAGCACGGTAGCGAATACGAGCTGGGAGTAGTCGTAGACCGAGATCTCTCTGGCAGGAGCGCAGCAGTAGGCGGCGGTGATGGTGAATTGTCCGCCGGCACCGGCGCATCCGGCACCGAGGAGTGCTAAGAGCTGCCACGTGGTCATCGGGTGGTAGTCAAACAGCAGGAACGGCAGCATACACAGGCAGGAGAATGCCGAGAAGAACAGTACGATGAATGTCTTGTTCACGCCCCTCTGCCCGAGCAGACGCACCATGGCATAGGCAGCACCGGCAGCAATGCCGCCGCAAAGTCCGGCAAGCGATGCGGAAAAATCAGAGAAATCCAGGCTCGGCTTGACGATGAGGAGTGCCCCTGCAAATGCTGTCAGGACGGCAAGAGCCTGCATCGGCAGGAGCTTCTCGCGCAGGAGCAGCCACGAGAACAGGATCGTGAAAAAAGGTGACATTTTGTTGAGCATTGAGGCGTCCGAGAGGACAAGATGGTCGATGGCGTAATAGTTGCACAGAATGCCGACTGTGCCAAAGCCTGCACGCAGGAGCAGCGGCGGCAGCGTTCCCCGGGGAAGGGAGAAATCCTTTGCCTCCCGGGAGAACATGACGGCGGCAGCCACGAGTGCCACGAGATTGCGGAAAAAGCTCTTTTGCGTTGCCGGCAGATCGCCAGCCATGCGCACGAAGGCATTCATGAGCGCAAAGCAGAACGCCGATGTAACGATCAGCAGAATGCCTTGGTATTTCTTAGGGATGGACTTCACGGTTCATCAGCTCCTTGACAAAGTGGGAAAATCATGGTACAATGGGAGTACCAGATCGTGCGGACTTGCCGCACCGGGACGAGAGAGCAGGAAAGGAGAGCACCGATGGAGAGGATCAGCTATCGCGTGGCACTGGGCGGCATAGTCGCGGCATTCTGTCTGGTGGGGATGTTCCTGACAGGCGTGTTTCCGCTGCTGTATCTGATCTTTCCGATGATCTCGGGCGTACTGCTCCTGATTATCGTAGAGGAGGTCGGCACGCAGTGGGCGTGGGTGACCTATGTGACGGTGGGCATGCTGTCGCTGTTTGTGACTTATGATAAGGAGGCAGCTCTTATCTTCATCCTGTTCTTCGGCTGCTATCCGATCTATCAGAAATTCCTCACACGCATCCGTCCGCGGCTGTTGCAGGCGGCGGTCAAGCTCGTCATCTTCAATGTGACGATGGTGCTGTATTTTCGCTTTAACGTGTATGTACTCGGACTTGACGATCTGCTCAGGGCGTTTGAGGATTTCGGCAAATATGGCGCAGTTATCGTTCTTGTGCTCCTCAATCCGTTCTTCCTGATGTACGACTACTCGCTCTCAGGGCTGTGCCGGATCTATCGGAGTATGCTCAAACCGCGTATCATGGGTAAAAAACACTGATCGACCTGCCGCTCACGACAGGTCGGATTTTAGACCTCCTCGTATGTTTCGAGGAGGTCTATTGCTATGCGGTGGGATAGACGAGCTGCTCCGGTGTCCAGTGAGCCAGCACCTCGCACATGTCAGCGGCAATGGCTCTTGCTCCGGGCAGGTCGTGCATGAGATAGTTGCCGCACTCGATCCGTTTCGAGCCGGGAATCTCCCCGTCAAAATCCCGGATAAAGGCGAAGCTCTCCTGCACGAGCCGGATGGTCTCAGCAGGGGAGAGGGCGTCGCGCACGAGGAAGTAGAACCCCGTCAGACATCCCATCGGTCCGACATAGATCACCTGGTCGGCGGCGGCGGAATTTCGCACATAGGTGGCAAAGAGATGCTCGAATGTGTGTGCTGCGCCGTTTGTGAGATAATCTCCTGCGGCGTTGTTGGGCTTTTTCATGCGGATATCGTAGGTGACCACGTCACCGTCCACACGGGAGGTGTACATCCCCTTGTCGAGGACATCGTGGTTGATGGTAAAGCTCTGAATGGTTTTCATGGCACAGGATTCCTTTCGCTAGTGGTTTAGTAGGCTTTACACTATTATACTACATTGTATCTTTTTTGTCAAGGGTGTCGCGGTGACCGCGCTTGCAAGTTGGCAGGGGGCAGGGCTGCTTTTGAAAATTTGTCCGAAAAAACTGTCTGACCCTCTTGCATTTTCTGTCGTTTTGTGGTATGATATAAGATAGGGTAAATTGGGATCATCCGGTTTTTAACGGATCAGCCCAAAAATTATCGTGCGTTCCCCCGCACGGGTAGGGAGAAGAAGCTATGCCAAAGAAACAGGACATCCATAAGATTCTGATCATCGGCTCCGGCCCCATCATTATTGGTCAGGCATGCGAGTTCGACTATTCCGGTACGCAGGCGTGCAAGGCACTGCGTGCGCTCGGGTACGAGATCGTACTCGTCAACTCAAATCCGGCGACCATCATGACCGATCCGGATGTAGCTGATATCACGTATATTGAGCCGCTGAACGTTGACCGGCTCACACAGATCATTGATAAGGAGCGTCCGGATGCGCTGCTGCCGAACCTTGGCGGTCAGTCCGGTCTGAACCTGTGCTCGGAGCTGTCCGAGGCAGGCGTACTCGACAAGTATCAGGTCAAGGTCATCGGTGTGCAGGTGGATGCCATCGAGCGCGGCGAGGATCGCATCGAGTTCAAGGAGACCATGAACGCACTCGGCATCGAGATGCCCCGTTCCCATGAGGCATACTCCGTTGAGGAGGCTGTCAAGATCGCCGAGGAGCTGCACTATCCGGTGGTGCTGCGTCCTGCCTACACGATGGGCGGTGCCGGCGGCGGCATGGTCTACAATGTGGACGAGCTGAAGGTGGTCTGCGAGCGCGGCTTGCAGGCATCCCTGGTGCATCAGGTGCTCGTAGAGGAGTGCATCAGCGGCTGGGAGGAGCTGGAGCTGGAGGTCGTTCGTGATGCCAAGAACAACAAGATCACCGTCTGCTTTATCGAGAACATCGATCCCATCGGCGTGCATACCGGCGATTCATTCTGCTCTGCGCCGATGCTGACCATCAGCGAGGAGGTGCAGCAGCGTCTCCAGGAGTATTCCTACAAGATCGTTGAGGCGATCGAGGTCATCGGCGGCTGCAACTGCCAGTTTGCACACGATCCGGAAACCGGAAGAATTGTTGTCATCGAGATCAATCCGAGAACGTCCCGTTCCTCCGCGCTGGCATCCAAGGCGACCGGATTCCCGATCGCGCTCGTTTCCGCGATGCTTGCATGCGGTCTGACCCTTGACGAGATCCCGTGCGGCAAGTACGGCACACTCGACAAGTACGTGCCGGACGGCGACTACGTTGTGATCAAGTTTGCAAGATGGGCATTTGAGAAGTTCAAGGGCGCAGAGGATAAGCTCGGCACCCAGATGCGTGCGGTGGGTGAGGTCATGTCTATCGGCAAGACCTATAAAGAGGCGTTCCAGAAGGCGATCCGTTCGCTGGAGACCGGACGCTACGGTCTGGGCTTTGCCAAGGACTTCAACACCAAGACCAAGGACGAGCTGCTCGGCATGCTGCACTATCCGACCAGCGAGCGTCAGTTCATCATCTATGAGGCACTGCGCAAGGGTGCAAGCGTGGACGAGATCTACGAGCTGACCAAGATCAAGCACTACTTCCTCAACGAGATGAAGGAGCTGGTTGACGAGGAGGAGGCTCTCATGCAGAACAAGGGGGCAGTTCCGGCAGTACCGGTACTGCGCCAGGCAAAACTGGACGGTTTCTCCGACCGCTACCTGAGCCAGATCCTCGAGGTCACCGAGGAGGAGATCCGCGAGGCGCGTCTTGCAGCAGGCATCCGTGAGGCATGGGAGGGCGTACATGTCTCCTCCACCAAGGATGCTGCGTACTATTATTCTACCTATCATCTGGCAGAGGATACGTCTCCGTGCAATACCGATAAGCCGAAGATCATGATCCTTGGCGGCGGTCCGAACCGTATTGGTCAGGGCATTGAGTTCGACTACTGCTGTGTGCATGCGGCGCTTGCGCTCAAGAAGCTGGGCTTTGAGAGCATTATCGTCAACTGCAATCCGGAGACAGTCTCTACTGACTATGATACCTCTGATAAGCTCTACTTCGAGCCGCTGACGCTCGAGGATGTACTGTCCATCCACGAGAAGGAGAAGCCGGTGGGCGTGATCGCGCAGTTCGGCGGTCAGACACCGCTGAATCTGGCGAACGACCTGAAGAAGTATGGCGTGAATATCCTCGGCACGTCGCCGGAGACCATTGATCTGGCAGAGGACAGAGACCACTTCCGTGCGATGATGGAAAAGCTGGAGATCCCGATGCCGGAGGCAGGCATGGCGGTCAATGTGGATGAGGCACTTGCTATCGCCAACAAGATCGGCTATCCGGTCATGGTTCGTCCGTCCTACGTTCTGGGCGGTCGCGGCATGGAGGTCGTTCACGATGATGAGATGCTGCGTGTGTACATGTCCGCAGCCGTTGGTGTTACCCCGGACAGGCCGATCCTGATCGACCGGTTCCTGAACCATGCCACCGAGTGCGAGGCGGATGCGATCTCGGACGGCACGAACTGCTTTGTTCCTGCCGTTATGGAGCATATCGAGCTTGCCGGCGTGCATTCCGGAGATTCCGCGTGCATCCTGCCGTCAAAGAACCTGACAGACAAGCAGGTCGCAACCATCAAGGAGTACACGCGCAGAATTGCCGTGGAGATGGGCGTTTGCGGCTTGATGAATATGCAGTACGCCATCGAGGGCGATACGGTGTATGTGCT
>CAZKHW010000122.1:0-8094 GCA_964552525.1 uncultured Ruminococcus sp.
GTGGCTACGGGGAAATAGTGCTGTATGAACATCCGCTGCCGTATGCATCCGGCTTCGGGCATTTGAGTCAAGTTACTCCCGCATGGCTTGCAGTGTTTCTTGTCTCTATATTCAGTATATCAGAAGAATGCTGTAATGAACAGGGCAAAATCTGCGGTAAAAAAAACAATCTGTTTCATCACTTTTGCCCTATTGCCGTATGTGATCAATCCCATAAATTGTGCATCTCAAACAATAAAAAGACGATTTCTATCATAAACTTGCCATTTTACACCTGAATTTTTACCGCAGATTTTGCGGTAAAGGCTCTTTATGATTACAAAAACTTTTATTGCAGAAAAAAGAGCCGACTATCTGCATACACAGATAATCGGCTCTGTATTTGTATATGAAAGTCACCAACTCAGTGGTGCAAGCCCACGCTGTTTCAAATAATTATTTGCAGCCTCAAGTCCGTCACAACTCTGCGCACGCAGGATATGGAGCAGCGCTGCACTGCGCTTATCATCCTCATCAAGGGTCACATGCGCACGCTTAAACAGCATTCTGCTGATCCAGTCCGGAAGTTTAAAGTAAAGACACAGCGCCGTAAGAAAATCTTCATTCCTATATTTTTTAGGATCTGTCAGGAATCTGCCAAACATATCGTCTGTCATATACAAAAACTCAGCTATTTTAGCATAGCTTGTCTTGTTATACTTTTTCAGCATATCAACAGCAGCCTTGAACTCCAGCGGGAAGTCTGCGATGTATTTTCTCTTTGCATCAAACTCGTCCAGATTCTGCTGATTGATGTAGTCATCCAGATAGAAAAGAGTCTGCTTGACATACTCCGTGTCCATGAACATTCTGCCCAGCACATAAGTTTCGACATTCTTCTGGATATAAAGACGTACAAAGCGAAGACAGCAGTCATCTACACGGCTGAGTGCGAGTTCTGTCATTCGGGATATACCGCAGTCCGTAAGAACAAATCTCGGATCGTTGCGCACCACATGACCGTCTGCGTATATATACTTACCACTGTCTATGATACGCTTGAAATCTTCATTATTCTCACAGAGCATATGAACATTGCCCGGCGTGACAACAAAGGTGTGCTCCTCCTCACGCCACGCATCAATGTCAAATGCAAAAGCCGGGATGCGCTGACGGTCAACATAATTCAGCGCTCCCTTCGCCTCAATGTATCCGAGTTGGATCATCCTTGCACGGACACGGAAATGCGGCAGGCGCAGCTGAGATGCAAGAGCCAGTCCAACTGATTCAAACTTCTGACCGAAATTTCGGTAGCAGGTGACCTTGCCGCACTGCTCCAAAATCCGCTCCCGTGTATCTGTTTCCGGCATCATAAGGCCGTATGCGCCGCGGTTTGCCTGCTTCTCCATGAAGTAGATTGGATCCTTGTACTCCTTGCCTTCCTCAACTACAACCTTTTTGGTCTTGATTATGCGGATATCATTGCCGCCTAATGCCTGAATCCGATAGGCTAAGTAGTGTTCTTCGTAGTGAATGCATTCATGAAAAATCGCAAAAGCAGCATATTCCTTCTGCACCCTGTTGGTGTTGATGACGATCGTATGAGCAGGAATCGTCTGCGGCTCTCCCCGCTTATCTTTGATGATTACTCTACGCCCATTTTCATCTCTCTCGAAACGATCCATACCTACAAGCAATGTGCTTTCCTGAAAGAACACCATACTGTCCATTTCCTTATGCTCATAAACCGGCAAATACAAAATGCTAAGTCCCATTCTTTCAGCCAGCTTCACGGCATCTCTTGCCTTCGGATTCGTGATAGCCTCTGGCATCCCGCATTCCTCCCAGAGTTTTTCCGCAACTGCATCCATCTGCTTGTTTTTGTAATATGGTACGAGAAATGGGCTGAGCGGTATCATATTTGTCCCTTGATGATAATTTACATCTGACAGCTCTTCGATCGACATATAGAACTGATCGGCAAATTCACACCAGCACACCAGATAGCCCCTCCACTGCATTACATTGCCATAAGAATGGAGTGTCAGCTCTATCTCTACATCCGCAAAGAATTCAATACGGCTGATCTTCCAGAACGAAACATCCTTGATAGCGCACGTTTCACGGTTTATGACTCTGTTGTTTACCGGAAAGCCCACAATCTGCGACAGCTGTCCTCCCCGCAGCAGCCGGTTCAGATAAGAATACACCTCCAGTCTCTTATTGGCAAGCTCTCTGTTGAACATATATTTGAACATACTGTTGAAGTCAGGAACTATGATCTCTCTTGTACCTTTGTGAGGCACATTATCCGTTGAGCAGTCCTCCACATCCGGAACAGTGCAGTCTGCACTCTGAGCAGTCGGTATCCCGTATACATCAGAACGCTCCGATACAGTATATTCTTCTCTTTGCATTTGAATATATTTCATTTACGCCCTCCTGTTTCGCATCTTACTTGTTTCTTATCTTCAAAATCATTTGTGGCGAAGTTGAATTGATGGCGACAAAAGACGGTTTTCGCAGCTGTGAACTTACCGCAGCCGCCTGTCACACACCATAAGACGGAAAGCTGCGGTATCATTTTCCCACTGTCAGAACACCTATAGCTATATTATAGCACACATTTGATTTCTTTGCAAGTGCGATTTTATGTTGACAATACACGAATTGTGTGTTATAATAAAGACGAAGATGGCTTATCTACTAAGATTTCTAATCTTTCTTATCTACCAGTGTTGAAAAGCACTTGAAAAACTTTGTAGAGCTGCACAGTTTTTAATCGGAATATTTGTTCGATATGTGCGTTGACATTTGCTGTTTGAAAGGAGCCGCTATGAAACAGAAAAGCAAAAAAATCAGTATGACAAAGCAAAAAGGTATTGTATACAATCCTCATATGCCAAAAGATGAAGTCACATATAAAATCCCGACATATCCAGTAAAACTGACAGAAATGCATACTGTCGGAAAACGAATCAAATACTACAGAGAAAAACTTGGTCTGGAACAAAAGGATATAGCACGTCAGCTTGGCTTCACCCCCAATGCGGTCAGCAATTGGGAGAATTGCAGGACTCGTCCGGATTTGAGTGTAGTACCAAAACTATGTGATATTCTCCATATTACCTTATATGACCTATATGGAATGGATAAACCTCTCGACTTTTATAACAGTCAGGAGCAGCAGCTGATAGATGATTACCGCAGCTTATCAACAGGTCATCGCTTTACAATCGAAAAAATGATAGAAACGTTGAAGGCAGTGGAGCTTGCAGAGCAATGTCCGGATCTTACGGAACTGATTGAGTGTGAGAAAGGGCTTGCTGCCGGATTTGATGCAGGGGTAGAGTTTGACGATATCGGGACACCGATTTTCCTCCATACTTCGACAATTGTCAGTCAGGCAGATCTTGTTTTTCATGTCAGCGGTGACAGTATGGAGCCGGAATATCACGACGGCGATATGGTTCTGGTACAGAAGTATCCGGGCTGTCCTGCACTTCGATATGGCGAGGTCGGAGCGTTTTCCATTGGAAACACCACCTATATTAAAATCTATGAAGAAGACGGGCTGCACTCGTTCAATGAGAATTATGACGTTATGCATTTTACAGAAGATGACAATGTTTATCTGATCGGTCGTGTTCTGGGCATTCTTGATCCGGAGGATATCGCCAGCAAGGATGATATTGAGCAGTATCTTGCTGTACACAAACAGGAGGACTGATGATATGGAGCAGATCAAGATGATCTGCTGGTGCGGCAAACAGACGTACTTCAATGCAGGAATACTTGATAGATAGATGATTGACTAATTGTGCAAAATGTGGTACAATAAAAAAAGTATATTACTTACGCTGATGAAGGGTAATTAGGCGATCGAGGGCTTTAAAAAAGCTACCGATTTTCTGCTGTTCTTCGGAATCGGGCAACCGAACAGGCATTTTACCAAGTGCTTTTCCTGAAATCTCAAGAAAGGTTGAACCTGATGCATTAGCCTCTGCATAGGCTTTGATTAAATGCCCCATAGAGTAGATGAAATATGTATCAGAGCCTTTCAAAACAAGAGACTGGAATCCTTGATTTGTTGTTCCAGAACGGCGTAAAATTGCCATATCTCCAATACCAGCACGGCTTGTAAATAGCACTGTAATATCTGCTGGGAGTAACTTTGCAGAACTCTTTTGATAGCCTAATTCTGTTATAGTTTTTTCGCTACCATCAGCATATATTTTTTCTCCAATTTCAGTTGGCGAATACCAATCTATATCACCGCCCCAATACTCTGGAATTGCTGTGCTTGGAGTACCACCACCGACAATATCGGCTATATCTGAAAGCTGTAACTGTTCCCAAGCGTAAGCCTAAAACCTAAATTCAATCGGCTGATAGCCGTACAAATACATAAATCAGGAGGAAGCTATGAATAAACAACAGCTTGCCAACAAGATATGGGATTCTGCAAATAAGATGCGCTCCAAAATCGAAGCAAATGAGTACAAAGATTATATCCTTGGATTCATCTTTTATAAGTACCTCTCAGATCAGGAACTTGCCTTTCTGCGGAAGAATGACTATACGGATGAATATCTTCCTTCTGTGAATGAAGAAGATACAGAAACCGTGGAGTGGGTGCGGACTGCGCTCGGTTTCTTCATTTCCTATGAAAATCTGTTCTCCACATGGCTTGTTATGGGCAGTGACTTCGATGTGTCGAATGTGCGTGATGCGCTGTCTGCATTCAATCGTCTGATCAATCCTTCCCACGAGAAGGTGTTTTCCGGCATTTTTGACACTCTCCAGACCGGTCTATCCAAGTTGGGCGGCACTTCCGGAGAGCAGACCAAGGCGATACGTGATCTGATCTATCTTATCAAGGATATTCCGATGGACGGCAAGCAGGACTACGATACGCTCGGTTTCATTTATGAATACCTCATCAGCATGTTTGCATCCAATGCCGGAAAGAAAGCCGGCGAATTTTATACACCGCACGAAGTATCACTTCTGATGTCTGAGATCGTTGCGCATCATCTTCGTGACCGCAGCGAGATCAAAATTTACGACCCGACATCCGGTTCGGGTTCTCTCCTTATCAATATTGGCAAGAGCGTAGCAAAGCATACCGGAGAGGATAATCAAATCATCTACTACGCACAGGAGCTGAAACAGAACACCTATAACCTCACCCGTATGAACCTTGTTATGCGTGGTATTCTGGCTGATAACATCAAGACAAGAAACGGCGATACGCTTGAAGATGACTGGCCGTATTTCGATGACAGCGATCCGATCGGAACATATGAGCCGCTGTATGTGGATGCGGTCGTTTCAAATCCGCCTTATTCGCAGAATTGGGATCTCGCCAACAAGGAGAATGATCCTCGTTATGCACGATTCGGACTTGCTCCGAAATCCAAGGCAGACTATGCTTTCCTGCTGCACGACCTGTTTCACATCAAGCCGGATGGCATCATGACGATCGTTCTTCCGCATGGCGTATTATTCCGCGGCGGTGAGGAGGGCGAGATACGCAAGAATCTGATTGAGCAGAACCACATTCATGCGATCATCGGACTTCCTGCAAATATTTTTTTCGGCACAGGCATCCCGACGATCATTATGGTGCTCCGCCAAAAACGTGAGGAAACCGATGTGCTGATCGTTGACGCTTCCAAGGGCTTTGAAAAGGTCGGTAAGAATAATAAACTGCGATCCTCCGATATACGCCGTATTGCGGATGCGGTCACAGGGCGTAAGGATATTCCGAAATACAGCCGCAAAGTCCGCCGTGATGAAATCCGTGCGAACGACTACAATCTGAACATTCCCCGCTATGTGGACAGCTCCGGGGCAGCAGAAAGCTGGGATATTTATGCTTCGATGTTTGGCGGTATTCCGAATGGTGAGCTGGATGCTCTTTCTGATTTTTGGACAGCTTTCCCGCATCTCAGAGAGGAACTGTTCAAGGCGGCATCCGAGGCTTATTCTGAGACTGCCGTCAGCGATGTCAAGGCGGCGATCCGTGATTCCGCAGATGTCGCAGCATTCCGTTCACAGTACGAAACAGCATTTGCTGATTTTCCTGCCTATTTGTCGGAAAGACTGCTGGACGGTATGATGACTCTTAATATCTCGCAAGAAGAAAGTGTACTGTCTGCGGATATTTTCCGCCGCTTGAACGGAATACCGCTTGTTGATCCGTATGAGGCGTATCAGCTCCTTGATGATGAGTGGGCAAAGATCTCCGTTGACCTTGAAATGCTCCAGACAGAGGGATTTGATGCTGTTCGCCGTGTTGATCCGAATATGGTTCTGAAAAAGAAGGACAATAAGGAAGTGGAGGTGCAGGACGGCTATATCGGGCATGTGCTGCCGTTTGAGCTGGTTCAGTCCGTGTATCTGTCGGCGGAAACGGCTGCTCTGCGTGACAAGGAAAGCCGTCTGACAGAGATCGCTGCTGAGTATGAGGAACTGCTTGACAGCCTTGACGAGGATGCAAAGGGCGGTGATTTCGTTAATGATGATAAGACCGCATTCGTTGCCGCTGAGGTCAAGAAGGCATTGAAGGCAAATGAGCTGGATGATGCTGTTCTGGATGTGCTGCGAAAATTTGACAAGCTGAATACAGAGGAAAAATCGCTGAAATCCGCTATCAAAAAAGAATCCGCAGCGCTGCATATGCAGACAAAGGAGACTATCGAAGGACTGACGGACGAGCAGGCACTGGAGCTTCTGCGCAAAAAGTGGATCGAAAAGCTGACAGAACAGCTCCATTCGCTGCCTGACAAGCTGGTGAACGCACTTGCTGCAAAGGTTCAGGCGCTCAGCGAAAAGTATGCAGTGACCTTTGCTTCCGTGGAGGACGAGATCAGACAGACGGAGCAGGAGCTTTCCGCAATGATCGACGATCTGACCGGCAGCGATTTCGATATGCAGGGACTGAAAGAGCTGCAGAAGCTGCTGGGCAGCATTTAAGGGGGCGGAAATATGAACGATGAATTGCAAATATTATATATGCAGGCACGGCTTGTAAGGCTTGCAGCTAACGAATGGGGAATGACTATGAGCGAAGTGAATGAAATATTTGCTGGCAACAATGTTTACGGCTATATTGAAAAACTCTGGGAGCTTTTTCATATGGAGGGCGATATGGCTGTACTTGATGATATACAGGATTATCTGACAAATAAGGGAGTAAACATATGATAACACCGCTTGACAAGGGAACGATGCTCTATCACGGCAGTTATTGTGAAGTACGCACTCCCGATATATCAAAATGCCGCAGATACAAAGATTTTGGACAGGGATTCTATTTGACAACCGATTTGGAACAGGCAAAGAGATTTGCGGAGATTTCCTATAGAAAGGCGGCAGAAAGCGGTACTCTGCCTTTAAACAGCAATAACAAATTCGTATCGTGTTTTGAATACACTCCTACGCCTGCTCTTGATATACAAATATTTGAAACCGCAGATATAGAATGGCTGCACTGTGTTGTAGCGCACAGGCGTAAAAGGCTCTTCAGCGAAGTCACAGAGGAAATGCGGCATAAAGACATTATCGGCGGCAAAATAGCAAATGATAATACAAACGCAACGATAACGGCGTATATTTTAGGTACATATGGCAAACCTGGAACGCTGCAGGCAGACAATATCTGCATCGGCTTTTTAATACCGGACAGGCTGAAAGATCAGTATTGTTTTCGCACGCCAAGGGCACTGGACTGCCTTGTGTTCAGGAGGTGTATACAGCTATGAATATAACACAGGAAGAAAAGAATCAAAATGCAATTGATATGATGATCGCACTGACTGTTGAAGAACTGGCAAGAGATGAAAACTGTGACCCGATCAAACTGATGCCGAAATTTCTTGCATCGCAGACTGCCAAAATGCTGTATGATGAAAGCAGCAAGCTTTGGTGGAACGGTCCTTCGTATATTGCGGAGATGTTCAAAGACGAGCCTTGCGCAGAATCAGCCTTTGCACTGTGCAGATTGACGAAGGATAAGGCGATACCGGCGATTCGTTTCAAGGGATTTACTGACACTTGGGAACAGTGTGAGCTGTCTCAGCTCGTTGAATTCTACTCAGGTCTTACTTA
>CAZKHW010000123.1:0-8078 GCA_964552525.1 uncultured Ruminococcus sp.
CAAGGCATCCAATGCCGGCGGCGTAGCAACGTCTGCACGTGAGATGTGACAGAACAGCGAGCGTCTGAGCTGTAGCTTCGAGGAGGTTGACGTACAGCTCAAGAAGATCATTGAGAATGTTTCCCACAAGATTGACGAAGCTGCTAAGAAGTACGGCTTTGAGAACAATTACGTGGTAGGTGCAAATATCGCAGGCTTTGAGAAGGTTCTCAATGCGATGAACGCACAGGGTATTGTATAATTTCCGGAAACGGACAGTCCCTGGATCGAGGTCAGAACCGTACCGCTTGGATGCGGTTCTGACCAGAATCATTCCTTACAATCGGCAATACTCCCCTATCAACGTTACGTAGGGGGGCATTGTCCTATTGCTTTTTTTCAAAAACGTTTAATAAGGAGCTGAAGCTATGAAATCTATCCTCGTCTGCCGGGAGAGCGATCCTCGTGAAACGCGTGTAGCGCTCATTCCAGACGACATCAAAAAGCTCATTGGTTTGGGCTTTTCTGTCAAGGTAGTCTCCGGTGCCGGTGTCACATCCGGTTTTTCTGATGCAGCCTATGAGAAGGCAGGTGCCGTAATCGTTGCCAAGGAGCAGGACGGTTATGACAGCGAGATCGTTCTGCGCATTATGAAGCCCGAGTCCACCAAGGGCTTGAAGGCTGGCACACTGCATCTTTCCTATCTCGACCCGTTCAATGAAAAGGAGCTGCTGCGCGAATTTGCCAAGAACGGTATTCAGGCAGTCTCCCTTGAGATGATCCCGCGTACCACGCTGGCACAGAAAATGGACGTACAGTCCTCTCAGACCTCTCTTGCAGGCTATGTGGCTGTTGTCAATGCCGCAGCACACCTGCCCAAGATCCTCCCCATGATGGTAACCCCCTCCGGTACGATCAATCCGGCGCGTGTATTCATTATCGGTGTTGGTGTGGCAGGCTTGCAGGCGATCGCAACCGCCAAGCGTCTTGGTGCGCGTGTAGATGCCTTCGACACCCGTCCTGTTGTTGAGGAGCAGGTAAAGTCTCTGGGCGCAAGCTTCCTGAAGATCGACCTCGGTGAAATGGGGCAGACCGATCAGGGCTACGCAAAGGAGCTGACACCTGAGCAGATCAAGAAACAGCAGGAGGCGCAGGCAAAGGTCTGCGAGCGATCCAACATTGTTATCACGACTGCAAAAGTATTCGGTCGCAAAGCACCGCGCCTGGTTTCCAAGGATGTCATTGACCGCATGATGCCGGGTTCTGTCATTGTAGATATGGCATGCTCCACCGGCGGTAATGTCGAAGGCTCAAAGCTGTTTGAGAATGTTGTGACCGAGAACGGCGTTACCATTATGAGCGGTGATTATCTGGAGCGTCAGGTGCCCTATGATGCATCGAAGATGCTTTCCGGTAACTTCACGGCATTCCTGACGCATTTCTACAATAAGGAAAGCAAGGAATTCGTGGTCAACCTAGAGGATGAGATCATGCGCGGCTGTCTGCTGACACAGGGCGGCAAGATCATCCACGAACGTTTCAAGGAGGACTAAGCATGGCAATCGGTGAAATTTTATTGCTTGTATTTGTATTCGTCATTGCTGGATTTCTCGGCGTGGAGCTGATCTCCAAGGTGCCGTCCCAGCTTCATACGCCCCTGATGTCCGGTACAAACGCGATCTCCGGCATCACCATCGTCGGCGCAATTGCCGCAACGGCAGTGGCACTGCACACAGAAGGCATGCTCAGCAATATCCTGGGCTTTGTCGCAATCGTACTGGCAACCATCAACGTCATCGGCGGTTATCTGGTAACTGACCGTATGCTCGGCATGTTTAAGAAAAAGGGGGATGACAAGAAGTGAGCTGGGAAAATATCAGTGTCGTCCTCACGACGATTCTTTACATGGTTTCGGCGATCCTGTTCATCCGCGGCATCAAGCTGCTGGGTAAGGCAGATACCGCACGTAAGGGTAATCTCCTTTCCTCTGTCGGCATGCTCATTGCGGTTGTAACCGTTCTGCTCGAAAAGGAGGTCACCGACACCCTGACCGCACCTCCCATGGAAAATGCCTATCTTTGGGCAGTTGCAGCGGTGGTGATCGGCGGCGTGATCGGTGCAGTGTGGGCAAAGAAGGTCGAGATGACCGGTATGCCGCAGCTTGTTGCGCTGTTTAACGGCTTTGGCGGTTTAAGCTCACTGCTCGTTGCACTCACGCAGTACATGACCGATAAGTCGATCAACGTATTCTCGGCAGTCACACTCGGTCTGACCATTGCGATCGGTGCGATCGCATTCACAGGCTCTGTTGTCGCATGGGGCAAGCTCTCCGGCAAGCTCTTTAAGAAGAACGTGTCGATTCCTGCCAAGAACTTCCTCAATGCCGTTCTGGCGCTGGCTGGTCTGGTCGGCGTGGTACTGTATGCGCTCAGCATCGCAAACGGTGACGCACAGCTCGGCATGATCGGCATCATCCTGACAACGGCTGCCTACCTGATCCTCGGCTTTACGATGGTCGTTGCCATTGGAGGCGGCGATATGCCGGTTATCATCTCTCTGCTCAATGCCTTCTCTGGTCTGGCAGCAGCGTTCGCAGGTCTGGCACTGTCCAATTCCGTTCTGGTCGTTTCCGGCTGTCTGGTCGGCACATCGGGACTGATCCTGACCCTCATCATGTGCAAGGCAATGAACCGTACACTCTATTCTCTGCTGTTCGGCAGCTTCGGCGCATCCAGCGCGAAGAAGGGCGCGGCATCTGACAAGGAGCCGAAGTCCATGAGCGTAGAGGATGCTTACCTCGTTCTGGAGGCTGCAAGCTCTGTAGTATTCATCCCCGGCTACGGTATGGCGGTTGCACAGGCACAGCACGCAGTCAAGGAGCTTTGCGACAAGCTCGAGGCAAACGGTGCAGAGGTCAGCTTTGCGATCCATCCGGTGGCAGGTCGTATGCCTGGTCACATGAACGTACTGCTGGCTGAGGCAAATGTTCCCTACGAGCAGCTCAAGACGGCTGACGAGATGAATCCGCAGATGAGCAGCACGGATGTTGCCATCGTTATCGGCGCAAACGACGTTGTCAACCCGTCCGCACTGGAGGATGAGACCTCCCCGCTGTACGGAATGCCCATCATCAATGCATTTGAGTCGCGCACGGTATTCGTCCTTAAGCGCGGTAAGGGTGCAGGCTTCTCCGGCGTAGAGAATCCGCTGTTCACCAATGACAACACAGTCATGCTCTACGGCGATGCAAAGGCAACGATCTCTGCTCTGGTAAGCGAGTTCGAGGACGTATAAGTTTCTGCAAATAATGTAGAAAAAGCGGCATCCGAAAGGCAGTCGCTCATAAAGAAATTTTCGCCATAGCATTTATGATGTTCAGTCAAAAGTGCTATGGCGTTTCTATTGACAATGTAACGGCTTTGATGTATCATAATTACTAAGATTACTAAGATAAATCAGTCGTTCATAATGCAAGGAGGTATCACGATGGAAATCAATAGCAATGAAGCGCTTATTGAAATGATAGGTGAATCATTTCTCTGGGACATCATTGGCGAGTATATCAGTACTGATGTGAAACACATAAGGGAAGAACTTAGCAGGATAGGCTATATTGAGCTTGATGACGTAGAAAAGATAACTTCTGCCGCGGTTCAGGAATCCGATGCGTTCGTAATTACCAAATTCAGCGCGAAAGATGGCGTACTCACGGTTGAATTTGAAATGCCTGCCATAATAATCGCGGAAAGCGACAAAGAGAACGTATGCTTCCGCATCACAACAACATGCACCGGAACTATTGAGATTCCCGATATTGATGCATATGACTGGAACTCTATGGAGTTGCAGAATATGAATAGACTGGATATCCTTTCCTACAGTGATCTGGCAAAGATAATCACCGTATTCTATGAAGATACCGAAGCGGACGATCTTACGGCATAAATTTCTGAAATCATCTATTAATATTTTTTAACATCAGTCAAATCATTAAAATAAGCCCGAAAGCAGCTCCAAAAGCTACTTTCGGGCATTCCTTCTATCTGCGCATTCGTCTTACCGCGCTCCGGTCTTTAGGGAAATGATCTTATCACTCGCCGCTGCTGTTGTGATAGTCCTCTACTGTCTGGAATGTCGAGGAGCATGCCATCATGTACTGGTGGTCAGAATCGAATTCCAGGCACAGATAGTAGCTACTTGCAGGATCTGCCGGATCCTCGATCAGCCACGTCACAATAAAATAGCCGTCGGTATAATGCCCATAGAGCTGCAGGGCGTTGTAGCCGTTCGGCGAGACCTGCGCACCGGACAGACCCTCGATGGACTCCTCGGTAGACATGTAGCTGTACAGATTGTTGGCAGCCGTCTGGTAATCCGTTCCCTCGTAATGCGTGAGCGTGAAGATGTTCCTGCCAGAGACATCGGAATACTGCACCAGTCCCTCAACATCAACATCCTGAAATCTTACATAGCCCAGCGGTACCTGAATGTAGCCGTGGTCATCATCGCCGATTTGCTGGAGCTTGCCGTCATAGACAAAATCACCGGATTCATCCGTGATCGCACCCTCGGGAACAGCAGCTTTCGTTTCCTCAGTTGCCGCAGTTTCAGATTCCGGCGTTCTGACAGTCGGCGCAGAACTCACCGGATCGGTGGAGAGGCTCGGGGAATCGCTGGTTTTCGGGGTAAGTGTCGGACCGCATGCCGATGCTGCAAGGCAGAGCATCAGAGCGGCTGCCGCGATGATCGTTCGTTTCATGAGTGTTCCTCCAATCGTTTTCTATTCCCAGTATACCACAGATGGAAGACAATTGCAAGGGCATCAGCCCTTTTCTGTCTGCTCGGATGCGAGTTTTGCCAGCACCTGAAATGCCTGTCGCAAACTGCTGATACCGAAAATGCGCAGTTTGCGCGAGCTTTTGGGAAGGGCGGCAAGAGCCTGCTTGGGCACGATACAGACCGCAAAGCCCATGCGCTGTGCCTCCTGAATGCGCTGCACGATGTGAGAGACATTGCGGATCTCTCCGGCAAGTCCGACCTCACCGATGGCGATGAGGGAATCCGGCAGTGCCTTCTCCGTAAGAGAGGAATACAGTGCCAGTGCGACCGGAAGATCGCCTGCCGGTTCATCGAGCTTAAAGCCGCCGACAATGTTCAGATACACGTCCAGTGCGCCGTAATTCAGCCCGAACCGCTTTTCCAGTACCGCAAGGATCAGGCTCATACGGTTGTAGTCGAAGCCCGTGGCAGTGCGCTTGGGCGATGCATAGCCCGATTTGGAAACCAGCGTCTGTACCTCGGCAAGGATAGGACGCGAGCCTTCCATCACACAGGCGATACACGTCCCGGAAACCCCCAGCGGCCGCCCGGCGAGGAGCATCATCGAGGGGTTGGAGACCTCCTTAAGCCCCTTGTCCTGCATCTCGAACATACCAATTTCGTTGGTCGAGCCGAAGCGGTTCTTGACCGCGCGGAGAACACGGCAGCTCATGTGGCGTTCGCCCTCGAAGAACAGCACGGTGTCCACGATATGCTCCATGACCTTGGGACCTGCGATAGCACCGTCCTTGTTGACGTGGCCGACAATAAACATCGGGATCTCCAGCCGTTTGGCAGTGTGCATAAAGAGGTTGGTGCATTCGCGCACCTGTGTGAGACTTCCCGGTGTGGAGGAGATCTGCGTGATCTGCATGGTCTGGATGGAATCCACGATTACCACATCTGGCTTGGAGGCGGTGATGGTATCGCAGATCGCCTGCGCATCGTTCTCGGTGAGGATAAAGAGCCGGTCGGAGGACACGTTCAGCCGCTGTGCCCGGAGCTTGAGCTGCCGTGCGCTCTCCTCGCCGGAGATGTAGAGAACGTTGTTCTGTTCGCCGAGAAACTGACAGATCTGGAGGAGCAGGGTGGATTTGCCGATGCCGGGTTCGCCGCCGAGCAGGACGATCGAACCCTTGACCAGACCGCCGCCGAGTACGCGGTCAAGCTCGCCGCATCCGGTGCTGTAGCGCACCTCGTTTTCGCTGGAGATGTCCGAGATCAGGTGGATGCGGCTAGACAGATCCACCAGCGGACGGTTCGAGCCGCCGCGCGTTGGCAGTTCGGAGGGCAATGCTTCCTCAAGGGTATTCCATTGTCCGCATCCGGGGCAGCATCCGTTCCATTTGGAACTGGTTCTGCCGCATTCGGTGCAGATATATTCGATCCTGTTTTTTGCCATGCCTGTGACCTCCTGTGGGGTGTTGCTACTATTATAACACAAAAATGCCCGGAATGCAAGGGGCGCGGTGACCGCGCTTGCGAGTTGGCGGTAAGAGCCTGTTTAAAATCTGGAGATAGCCGGATTTTGAGCAGATTTTTCCTGTGGCAAAGCACGAAATCTGCAGGAATACTGTATGTATTGCAAGGATTTCGGGCAAAGCCACAGGGAAAAGATGCCAAAAAGACGGCTGTTGGAAGATTTTAAACAGGCTCTAAGGGGATGGCAGAATTCTGTTGTCTGCAATGCCCTTGCCTGTGCAAAGCTGGTGACGCGCAAAATAGCAGCCGCTGTTCCCCAAAGAACAGCGGCTTGTTTTGTGCAAAACGGCGTGAAGGCTTTGCAAAATCATCCCTTGGAGGGAATGTATCTCGCAATTTCAGCAGCCATGCCGGAAATAGGCATGGTCTGAAGCCAGATCCTGCCAGGACCGGTGACCTTGGTGTGGAAGAATCCCTCACCGCCGAGCAGGGCATTGCCGACACCCTTGACGCTTTCGATGTTCATCGTGCAGGTCGCCTCCATGGCAGCCAGATTGCCGGTGTCCACCAGCATGACCTGACCGGGTGCAAGATCGTAGGTGATCGTGCTGCCGTCGATCTCAAGCAGCAGCATGCCGGTTCCGGAGAATTTCTGCATGATAAAACCCTCACCGCCGAACAGACCTGCACCGATCTTCTTCTGGAAGAACGTCTCGTAGGAAACTGTGGGGGCGGATGCGAGGAATGCGGACTTCTGTGCCACAATAGTCTGACCGGGCTGCAGGTCGAGTGCCAGGATATCGCCGGGCACGGTGGATGCAAATGCGATCATGCCATTGCCGCCCTCTGCGGTGTAGGTGTTCTGGAACAGGGACTCGCCGCTGATGGCGCGGCTGAACATCTTGCCCAGACCGCCTCCCTTGGTCTCCATCTTCATGTTGGGCGACATCCAGGTCATAGCACCGCTTTGACAGAGGACGCTTTCACCCGCATTCAGGTTCAGGATCGCGACCGGATACGGTGCACCTTTGATTTCATACTGCATGTTGTAAATACCTCCTGTATTTTTATAAAAAGACAAATGTCTCTTTATTTTTCAAATTTATTGCAAATTTCAGTGATCTGGTCGGTAAGCCTTGCCAGATCCTTGTTGGTGCGCCCCTCGCTTGAGCGGATGAGACTGGTCAGGCGGTCAAGTGCTGCCAGCAGACGATGAAAGACCGTATTCGCCTTGGCAGTGCCGGATTTCTTGGGAATCGGCTTCGGAACAGCCTCCAGCGTGATCTCATCGGCAATGAGGTCGAACTCTGTACCGCTGTAGGGTGCATACGCACGCAGTCCCAGATCGTTGACAAGATGCTCCGTAAAACGGTCGGCTGTCTCGGATTCACCGTGGTTGACAAAGACGCGCTTGACCCCCTGAATTTGAGAGATCCACGCGGTCAGTCCGTCAACATCGGCATGACCTGAAATGCCGCTGAGCTGCTTGATCTGTGCAGCCACCTGCACCGGCTCACCAAACAGCTTGACGCTCGTTGCTCCCTCAATGAGGGAACGCCCCAGCGTTCCGTATGCCTGATAGCCCACGAACAGGATGGTGTTCTGCGGTTTCCACAGATTGTGCTTGAGATGATGCTTGATGCGGCCTGCCTCACACATACCGGAGGCGGAGATGATGACCTTGCAGCGTTTGTCAAAGTTGATCGCGCGCGATTCCTCTGGGGTGACGATGAGGTGGAGGTCATCAAAAGCAATGGGATTGATGCCTGCCTGTACGCATTGGAGTGCCTCGGCATCATAGCAGCTATTCTGATTCCGCAGGAATACGCCCGTTGCTTCGATGGCAAGGGGAGAATCCA
>CAZKHW010000124.1:0-8067 GCA_964552525.1 uncultured Ruminococcus sp.
TTCCCGACCTACTCCCTTAGCAGGGGAGCCCCTTCACCACTTGGGTATTTCTGCATGTGATGAACCGTTCTGTTATGCAATTGGCGGAGAGAGTGGGATTCGAACCCACGGTACGTTGCCGTATCACCAGTTTTCAAGACTGGCTCCTTAAACCACTCGGACATCTCTCCAGTTTGTGAACCAGCTTATTTATTATACCACATCTTTTACGGTTTGTCAACCCCTTTTTCGGAAAAATTTTTATTCACTTTTTTGAAAAATTCCCCTCATCCCCTTGCAATGCGGCAAAAAAAATGATATAATAAAGAATAAAAAGCATTTTCCCTTCCATGCTCTGGCAGACTCCGCTGTCTGTCAGAGTTTAGCCAATACTTCCGGCAGATGCCGGACAGGGGAGGGGCAGTTTCACATTCTGCGGAATGCTCCCGTGTTTCGCAGAGGCAGGAGGTCACATGAAAAAATGGAAGATCGAAACGCCTGATCCGCAATTGATCAGCCAGATGCAGCGCGGCAGCGACCTTTCTGCACTGTGCTGCACTGTGCTCGTCTCACAGGGGTGTATTAGCCTGGAGCAGGCAGCGATGCGCCTTGGCAGCGATGCCATTTGCGAGCCTGCGATGCTCTGTGACATGCAAAGTGCAGCGGATGCCATCCTTGCCGCGGTCGATGCCGGCAAGCGCATCTGCATTTACGGCGATTACGACTGCGACGGCGTGATGGCAACGGTCATTCTGTACACCTTTTTGTATGAGACAGGCGCGGATGTTACCTGGCGCATTCCGGAACGTGCGGAAGGCTACGGTCTGAATATGCAGGCGGTCAGGGAAATGCACGAGGACGGCACAGAGCTGATCGTGACTGTGGATAACGGTATTTCCGCCATTGCCGAGGCGGACTACATCCGTGAGCTGGGGATGGAGCTGGTCGTTACCGATCACCACCAGCCCGGAAAGACGCTTCCCCACGCGTTGGCTGTCGTGGATGCGCACCGTGAGGACAATTTCTCGCCCTTCCGGCTCTACTGCGGCGCGGGGATCGCGCTCCTGCTCGTGGCGGCAATGAATGACGGGGACGTGGGAATGGCACTTGAGCAGTTCGGCGATCTGGCAGCGATCGCGACAGTTGCGGATGTGGTCTCGCTTACCGATGAGAACCGCTACCTCGTCCAGATGGGGCTGGAATACCTCGAAAACACCGAGCGTCCGGGGCTGATCGCTCTGCGTGAGGCGGCTGGTCTTTCCAAGCAGCCGCTTACGTCCGCGAACATCGCGTTCGGCATTGCGCCGCGCATCAATTCGGCAGGACGTATCGGCTCGCCCCGGCTTGCCGTGGAGCTGCTGCTCGCAGAAACCTCGGAGAGGGCACGGGAGCTTGCCGCACAGCTTGAGTCCCTCAACGCCGAACGCAGAACCATGGGCGAGGAGATCTTCATGTCCATCCGCCAGAGTATCGAGCAGGATACGCAGCGGATCCACGAGCGCGTGCTGTTCTTTTCCGGCGAGGGGTGGCATCCCGGCATCATCGGGATCGCCGCCGCCAGATTGCAGGAGCGTTACGGCAAGCCCTGCTTCATCGTGAGTGTCAAGGACGGCATGGGTCACGGTTCAGCGCGCAGCTTCGGCGATTTCTCCGTATTTGCCTGTCTGACCTGCTGCGATGATCTCCTTGAGAAGTACGGCGGTCATCCGGCAGCAGGAGGCTTTACAGTCCGGGCAGAGAACATTCCGGCATTGCAGGCGCGTATCGCGCAGTATGCCGCGCAGGAGCATCCCACGATGCCTGTTCTGGAGCTGTGTCCGGCATGCGTTCTACGGCGTGAGCTGCTTGATCCGGGGGAGATCGCCACGTTGTCACAGCTTGAACCGTTCGGCACGGATAATCCCGAGCCGCTGTTCTTAGCCGAGAATGTCCGTATTCTTGAGATCCGCCCCCTCTCGAACGGAGCGCACACCAAGCTCCTGTGCGAGGTGGACGGCGTGACCTGTGAGGCACTGCTGTTCCGCACGACACCGGCAGCTACGGGAATCAAACGCGGTGATGTCTGCCACATGCTGGTGCATCTTTCGGTCAACACTTGGATGGGGCAGCAGAGCATCTCGCTGAATGTACAGGATTACCGCCCCTCCGGCATCAACCAGAGCCGGATCCTGACGGCAATGGATACCTATGACCGCTACCGGCGCGGAGAGACGCTCCCGGCATCCTACTACAAGGCGATCGCCCCTACGCGCGAGGAGTGCATCACGGTCTATCAGGCGGTGACGGATCTCGGGGTGCGCATTGAGCGTCTCGCGCTGATAATGTATCATAAGGGCATCAACTACTGTAAGATGCGCATCTGTCTGGACTGTTTCGCAGAGCTGGGGCTGGTGGCGGTCAAGGAGGGCGAGACGATCGCCCAGCGGCTGACCGCACACCGGGTGAACCTGGAGGATTCCCAGATTTTCAGATGCATGACCCAACGAGCAAAGGAGGCATAATTCATGACCGGGGACAGAGTTGTCACCATTGACATGCTGGTACAAAAAATTCTTGACATGGATAAGCAGTACGATCTGAGCAAGATCATTTCTGCTTACGAATTTGCCGCAAAGGCGCACGAGGGGCAGGTGCGTTCCTCGGGACAGCCGTACATCATCCATCCGCTGTCTGTGGCAGAGATCCTGCTGGATCTCGGCATGGATACCGACACCATCTGCGCGGCACTTCTGCACGATGTGGTCGAGGACACCGACACGACCTCTGAGGAGGTGCAAAAGCGTTTCGGGCGCGATGTTGCCGCACTTGTGGAGGGCGTGACTAAGCTTACCAAGATCCCGATCTTTAACAAGGAGCAGCAGCAGGCGGAGAATGTCCGCAAGATCATGCTCGCCATGAGCCAGGATATCCGCGTCATCATCATCAAGCTGTGCGACCGCCTGCACAACATGCGGACGCTGGAATTCCGTCCGGAATACAAACAGCGCCGCACGGCTCTGGAGACGATGAACATTTACGCCCCCATCGCACGCCGCCTGGGCATCAAGAAGGTGCAGGAGGAGCTGGAGGATCTGGCATTCCACTACCTCGACCCCTTTGCCTATGCCGAGATCGAGCAGCAGATGGCGATCAAACGGGCGGAGCGCGAGGAATTCATCAGATCCATCATTGATTCCATTTCCGAACGACTCCGGGATGTGGCGTTCAGCCGCAGACCCCAGATCGAGGGGCGCGTCAAGAGCATCTACGGCATGTACAAGAAGGTGTTCGTCCAGCACAAGGACATCGATCAGGTCTATGACAAGTACGCCGTGCGCGTGATCGTCTCCACCATTGCCGAGTGCTACAACGTGCTGGGCATCATGCACGACATGTTCCGTCCGCTGCCAAACCGTTTCAAGGACTACATTGCCACTCCCAAGGCGAACATGTACCAGTCACTCCACACGACCGTGCTCGGGCGAGAAGGCATCCCGTTCGAGGTGCAGATCCGCACGTGGGACATGCATGCGACCGCTGAATACGGCATTGCAGCGCACTGGAAGTATAAGGAGGGCATTCAGGGGAAGGATCGCATGGAGCAGCGGCTCTCGTGGATCCGTCAGATGCTCGAGGCGCAGCAGACCTCGGATGATGTGGAGGAGATCGTGCGCATGATCAAGAATGACCTCTCTCCCGAGGACATCGTGGTCATGACCCCCAAGGGCGACACCATCTCCCTGCCGGTCGGCTCGACTCCCATCGACTTCGCCTACCGCATCCACACCCAGATCGGGCACAAGATGATGGGGGCAAAGGTGGACGGGCGCATCGTTCCCCTCGACTATCAGCTCCAGACGGGGCAGATCTGCGATATCATGCTCAGCAAAGATCCCGAGAAAGGTCCAAACCGCGCATGGCTGGACATTGCCAGGACGAACGAGGCAAAGTCCAAGATCCGCCTGTGGTTCAAGCGCGAGCGCCGTGACGAGAACATCCTCACCGGGCGTTCGATGGTGGAGAAGGGGTTTCAGCACTGCCGCATCCGCATTCCGGACGAGGATCTTCCGACCTTCTTTGCGGAGGATATGAAGCGTCACAACTGCAATTCGCTCGATGACTTCTATGCCTCGATCGGCTACGGCGGCATCAGTCTGCAAAAGCTCCTGCCGCGCTGGAAGGAGCTGTACCACAAGCAGTATGTACAGGAAGAGCCGGCAGAGCTGCCCCTGATCGCCCCGGCGCGGCACTCGGGGAAAAACACCATCATTCTTGATGATATTGCCGACTGTGCGGTGAAGTTCGCACAGTGCTGCAACCCCCTGCCGGGCGACGATATCGTGGGCTTTATCACGCGCGGTCACGGCATCTCCGTCCACACGACCGCCTGTGTCAACTACCGTTCCATGCTTTCGCGCGACATTCCCGAGGAGCGCGAACGCTGGATGGATGTGCAGTGGACGAACAGCCCGGATGCCGCCATGCAGACGAGCATCGAGGTCATTGCGACCGACCGCGTGGGGCTGGTGTATGACATCAGCGCCGTCCTGATGGAATCGCGCATTCCGATCATTCACTCGTCCTCGCGTGTACTCAAGAACGGTAACGCCGTCTTTGATGCAAGCATCCGCATCATCAGCAAATCCCAGCTCACCTCGACCTTTGAGCGCATCCGCCGTGTCAAGGGTGTCCTCTCGGTCGAGAGAGCCAACGGCTAAGGAGGCATTTCCATGAGACCCCGAAATATCCTGCGGCACTACAGCACCATCACACGCCATCGCCATGCCGTCATCCGCAATTGTGCCCGGGCAGGCATCCTGACGCAGGGGCTGCTGCACGATCTTTCAAAATACACCACGGCGGAGTTTGTGCCGGGTGTGCTGTACTACCAGGGCACGCGCAGTCCCAACGAGCAGGAGCGTGCCGAGCACGGTTATTCCGGTGCATGGCTGCATCACAAGGGGCGCAACAAGCATCATTTTGAGTACTGGACGGATTACAATCCCAGGACACGGCGGCTTGAACCGATCAAGATGCCGCTGCGCTACGTGATCGAGATGTTCTGCGACCGCATGGCAGCCAGTCAGATCTACAACGGTGCCGCATACAAGGATTCGGATGCGCTTGCGTATTTTCTGCGCGGCAAGCCGGGACGGTTCATTCATCCGGAGACCTCGCAGTTTCTGGAGCGTCTGCTGCGGATGCTCGCTGCCAGGGGAGAGGACTACACGTTTGCGTGGATCCGCTGGTACTGTTCGCGGCATGATACGTACTGATCCCCGGAACATAAAGATCCCCGGTTTCTGTTTCAGAAACCGGGGATTTATTATCATACAGCCGTTACACAACGGGAAGTGTTTCGATCAGCGAAACGACCTTCTTCAGAACGATCAGCGAATCCGTCGAATCGATCTCCTTGTTCACATCTACATCCGCACGCTTTTTGGCGGCATCATCCAGATTTGCCGCGCCGAGCAGGAATTTGTTGAGCATGATCACATCGAGAATGTCTACCTCGCCGTCATCGTTGACGTCACCGTACAGGATGTCTCCGTCCGGCTCTGTGGACGGTGTGGTGGGCTTGACCGGAGGCTCAGTCGGTGTTGTCACGCTCGGGGTCGTGCCGTCCGGCTCGATGCCGCCGATGAGTACGCCGTCACTGTACACGCAGATATTGTCGCATTTGACCTCGTTGCCCTTGTTGAACATGTCCGTGTCACTCAGCACAGGCAGTCCCTTGTAGCTCCAGTCGTTGGTCGGATCCCAGGTGTCACCGTAGTACATACCCATCGAGAATTGATATTTTTTGCCGGAATTTGCGATCTTGTAGCCGTCCCAGGTGACCTCTACATAATAGGTGTTCGCCTTGGCATCGTACTTGAACGGTCCGGTCAGGATGCCGTCCGCGCCCTCATCGCCCGCCTCGGTGGAGGACTGGTCGTACAGCTCCTTTGCCTCAATGCTGGAAACATTGCTTGTCTCGGTCGTGTCGAAATAGTAGCGAACAGACAGTGAATCCACAGGTTTTGCAGAATCGGTGCGCACGAGGAAGGAAACCTTGGTCACGCCTGCGCCGTCCGTGTGCAGATCATCCACGGCAAAGCCCTCGACCCAGTAGTTGTTGCCGCCGTCCTCGCCGCTGTTCTCCTCGACCGGGGGGAAATCCGCGTCGATCTTGTCCGCATCGCTCCCGTAGAAGTGGTACAGACCAGCCGCTGCTCCAACAAATGCTGCGTTGTAGTCGATGGTGACCTCGTTGTATACCCAGTCTGCGGTCACGTCATTGTGCGCATCCTTCCCGTCAGGGCCGCCGACCAGTGCGCCGTACAGCACATGACGCTGCGGTGCCGGATCCTCTGCTTCAAGCGAACCGGAGGAGGCGCGGTGATGCGGATATGCCGCGGAATATTCGTTGTATCCGACAATGAAGCACCGCGGACCGCTTTCCACGCCGTCCTCGCGCGGCTCTTTGTAGGTGATGTTGTTCTTGCCCATGAGGTATTCCATCTGTCCCTTTGCCCATTCAGAACGCTTGGAGGGCTTATCGCCGTTGTGGTACTTGTCATACAGCAGATGGATGAGCTGCATCGCCGTGTCATAACGTGCCGAGCCCCATGTACTCAGGAAGGAATATCCCTGCGGCGTACTGTAGTTCTTCTCCCAGACATCCAGTGCCTTTTCGATCATTGCCCAGTAATCTGCCGGATCGTACTGGTTCTTGCCCTGTGCCTCGCGGTACATGTTCTGGAGATCCAGCTCCGGATGCGTCTCATCAATGATCGCCAGCCGCAGGATCGCGCCGCTCCACATATCGTTCCAGCAGTAGCACCAGCCGTCCGCCGCGTAAATGTCGAGCTTGGGCAGTGCCTGCTTGAGGTAGGTCACATCATCGGTGGCAGTGTACAGCCATGTGGCGCACCACACAAAATCGTCTGTCCATTTTGACGAAGCGTAATACTGCTTGGGACCGTCTGCGTTGTCGGAGAGCACCTCAAGGTACGCATCCTCGCCGCTGAGCTTTTCAACATAGGGGAATGCGAAATCGTAGAGTGCCTTGCCGTATTTGAGGGACTGCGCGGCATACTCCGGATCGGTGTCTTTGAAGTTGAGGTAGTTGATGATGAGGGATGCCGCCGCAGAGAAGCAGTAATCCACCTGCGGCTTGTCTGCCGTGAGGAAGAATGCGGGACGGGACATGCCGTCCGTCTCCGGAGACTGCCAGTAGGCGTGGTCGATATCGCCGTCACCGACCTGGTAGCAGTGCGCCACGACATTGCCCGATTCATCGAGGAAGGTGCAGCGCATCAGGTAGTCGTTGAAATGCCGCAGGAGCGTTTCAATATGTCCGTCAAGTCCGGTCTTGGTGTAGGATTCGCGGAACTCGTAGTAGCCAAAGCCCAGGGTAGCGGCAGAGTAATTCTCGGGCATGCCGAACTCCACATGATCTCCGGCATCGTGAAAGCCGCCGGAAACATCGACTGTACCGTCACCGTCCGGGTCGAGATAGGGAGCAAGTGCCTTGATCTGCGCCTCGGTAAGGTTCACGCCAACGCCCTTGTCATCAATGGGGTGCAGCGGAACTGCGGCATCACTCAGGTGGCAGTCGCCGCGCCAGGAGAGCAGGGAATTTTCCTCTACACCCTTGCCGCACATATTGGCATCGTAGAATGTCATGGAATGCTGGAGCAGCCGCGCGAAATTGACCTCAATGTCGGGATCTGCCGCGGTTACCGGCATGCAGGATGCGGCATTCGGCATGACGCAGGCAAGCAGCATAGCAGCACCTGCGGCGGCAGCCTTGATGCGGCAGCTGATAGAATGCTTCATAACTCATCTTCCTCCTCGGGGAATGACCGAGCCGTGCCAGTCACGGCAAGGCATTCCGATTACTTTTCCTATATTATATCTGATTTTTTTGTAATTGTCAATAGTTTTTCTACTTATTGTCTAAAAATCAGTTTTGTGAACTTGGATTGCGAATTTCACGCAGGAGACGCCCCACCCCCTGTCCCCTTCCCAGAGGGGAGGGGGTGTAGAGGCGGCGCTGCGCGCCGCCTCCGCCCAAGGCTGTCGCCTTTGGAAACCGCTGGCTGTGCGCTTCGCGCCAGC
>CAZKHW010000125.1:0-8058 GCA_964552525.1 uncultured Ruminococcus sp.
TGTTGATAGCGGCAAGCCTTGCAGCACCTGCACACCTTTATATCTGGGACGAGCCCCTTAATTATATTGACATTTTCTCCCGTATGCAGATCGAAAATGTATTGCTTGCCTATGAACCCACCATACTCTTTGTGGAACATGATACAAGGTTTCAGGAAAGGATCGCTGATAAGGTGATACGGCTTTAACGCCTGTCAAATTCTTTTTCTGGATGACAGGAAATTATGGATCACTCATGGTATAATTATATCATCAGCATAAGAGAAAGCATGGAGAATTAAACTATGCGCATTATGACATCAAATACTCTGTCCAACAAGCCTTCTTTATGCATAACTGATCATTTCTGTACAATATTATGTCATCCCATTCGCTGTTCAGATAAAAATCACCATGTATCTGGTTTAGCAGATACTTTATAAATTTACTGAATTGTTTCTCGCTGCATCCGGGATACAATTGAAAAGAAATACTTTTATTCACCCTAACATTATAATCTTCTTTTATCCATTTATAGGTAAATTCATTTTCTTTATCAAAATCAATCCAAGTCACAAACAATTCAGCAACAATTGTTGTAGTACCATTATTTTCTGTTTGGACTCTGTAAGTAATTTTATTCAGATCAAAATATGAAATGATAATATCTAATAATGCTTTTAATGAATCCGAAAAGAATAGATCCAAATATAACTGCATACCTTTACCTCCCTTTTCTGGATGACAGGAAATTATGGATCACTCATGGTATAATTATATCATCAGCATGGATAAAGGAAGCATTTCATTATCGCAGTGCCATCTGGATTCCAGTAAAGAAAAAATAAAACAGTATTGTTTAATTCTACTCGTCAATTGAACACGAAGGCAGAATATTATCTATTCTTCCTGTATTCTGTTGGACTTTTCCCAAATCTCCTGCGAAAGCATTCCGCATAATAACTTGCTCCTGAGAATCCACAGGCAAGACTGATTTCAAGTATTGTCATATCCGTGTTCTGCATTAACTCAATACTTTTTCTAAGACGATAATCATTTAGAAAAGCGATTGGCGTTTTGTGTACATACTTCAAAAACAGATTTTCGCAGGTTCGTTTGGAAACACATCCTGCTTTTGCGATCTCTGTCAAATTCATTTTCTCCGGGTAAAATTCATGAACAAACGAAATCATCGTTTTCAGTATAGATAGCTGTGTATCATTTTTGACAGTTACCAGCTTGATATCAGTGTGTTGTACGATCTCACTCCAAATGAAATGCAGTGAACCGATTGCTGTCAGAACAGCAGCGTTCTCATCTTTTCTTTCTGCAATCAGAGATACATAACGAATGATCTCATTTTCCCATGTTACATCCTGCTTCAAGTGTATAAAATCCAAAGAGGAATCTAAAACAGGCAATACAAGCTCTTGCTCCAATTGCTTTACAGTGCATAAAATTATCGGATGAAATAATATCACAATATATCTGCACTCTGTCCTATCCTCTGAAAAAGCAGAATGCAACCGGTGGGAATTGATAAAGATACCCTCGCCCTTATCAATTCTGACAAGCTGTCCGTTTACATTATATGTCATATGTCCTGATAGCGATATCACAAGTTCTATATCATCGTGCCAATGTTCTTCCATAACATAGTTTGGATAAGAAGAAAAACGTCCCTTGTGAAAATAGTATGGTAATTCCGGATATATATATTTTATTTTTTCACTGCGGTCATGATTTAAGTCGATAAAGTTTATACACTTATTTTTCATTTTATCACCTTGCGCTTTTGTTATAGATTTTTGCGTTATTACAGTTGAAATATTAATTTATATGCGTTATAATTATATCACAATCATATGATTATGTCAAGGTGAATATGTGGACTGCATTATAACTCCTCAAAAAAGCTCTGTATGGGTTTACCCAGAACTTGTGACAATCCCCATAATTCAATATCCGAAACGGTTCTGGTTTGTTCCTCAATACGGCAAATCGAACCCCGGCAGATATACACAGCAAGGGTTTCCAGCTTATTTGCAAGTATCTGTTGGCTCATTTTCTGCTCCCTGCGGAATTTCCGCACCTGCTTGCCGACCATATTCATTTGTTCACCATCAATAATTCGTGCCAAAATAACCGACCTCCACAAAAAAGTCTTGACATAGGACAATTATTATGATATACTAAATTATAGGTTTTTATGTCCTGTCACAGGACAATCAGCAGTTTTTCTGAAAGAGAGGTAACTATGTCTGCGATTATCCAAATCAAAAACGTCACCAAAGAATTTAAAGTCCTCAACCGCCGTGAGGGATTGAAAGGCAGCCTGAAAGATCTGTTATCAAGGGATTACAAAATCGTCCGGGCAGTAGACAATATCTCCATGGACATCGAACAGGGCGAAATTGTAGGCTATCTCGGACCCAATGGTGCCGGAAAATCCACTACCATTAAGATGATGACAGGCGTGCTTGAACCGACTTCCGGTGAAATTCTGGTAGGCGGCAATATTCCTTATCAGAACAGGGCGAAAAATGCACAGGAGATCGGTGTCGTATTCGGACAGCGTTCGCAGCTCTGGTGGGCATTGCCGCTGATCGAATCCTTTAAGCTTCTGAAAGATATTTATCAGATCAGCGACTCCAACTATGAGAGCATGATGCATTTGTATCAATCCCTTGTGGATATTGAACCGCTGCTGCATAAGCCTGTCCGGCAGATGTCACTTGGACAGCGAACGCTCAGCGATATACTTGCGGCTTTTCTGCACAATCCCAAAATTGTATTTCTGGACGAGCCGACGATCGGTCTTGATGTTTCCATGAAAGCAAAGATACGCATCCTTATCAATGCCCTGAACAAGGAAAAGCATACTACGGTAATTCTTACCACGCACGATATGGGCGATGTAGACGCACTCTGTCAGAGAATCGTAATCATCGACAAGGGTAAAATGCTCTACAACAATGACATTGAACATCTGAAAGGCTTCTTCGGCTCGTACAGAACACTGAAAATCCGCATGGATGGCGATCTGAAACAGCAGGCAGAGATGATACAAAAGGAACTGCCGGACTTCTCTGTTTCCGCCGATGAGGAATGGATCTCTGTACTTGTGGACGAGGAAAAGTCCAAGGTTATGGCGGTACTCAACCAGCTCCAGAAATCACACGAGATCCGTGATATGCAATTGGATGAGATCTCCACTGAGGAGGTTATCAAAAAGATTTACGAGGAGGGTGTGGAATGAATCTGAAAAAATATCTCTCCCTCACCCGTGCAGGAATCATGGAATCTCTGCAATTTCGGCTTGGAACAGTTGTCATGGTGATCGGCAATCTGCTGTATCTCATAGTGGTCTATTTTTTGTGGAAAGCGATCTACGCCTCCGCAGGTACAGACGTGGTAAACGGTATGACTTTCACCGATACACTGATCTATCTGGTATTGGCTACGGCACTGTTTGGCTTTATGGAAATGTACACGGTATGGGAAATCGGACGAAATATCCAGTCGGGAAAAATCGTCCTCGATCTTCTCAAACCTATGGAGTACCACCGTTATCTGTTCTGGTCGTATTCAGGTTCTTTCGTAACACAGTTTTTCTTTACATTCCTGCCTACTTTCATTATTGTGGGAATCGTCACGCATGGTGCAATTCCGTTAGGAGTCAATCTGCTGTATTTCGTGATTTCCGTCATCATGGCGGTATCGATCAACTACAGCATTGACTTTTTCGTGGGAACGATCTGCCTGTTCACGGAGTCTATCTGGGGTATTAACATTATGAAACAGGTCATCGTACTGCTTCTGTCCGGAGCGACAATTCCGATCGCATTCTTTCCTGAACCGCTGAAAACGATTGTATATTATCTGCCTTTCCAGTCGATTTACAACGCACCGCTGACGCTGCTCCTTGACGGAGCTCCGAACCCCCAGACAGTTCTCACGATACTTGGCACACAGCTTATCTGGTGTATTGTAATGACGGTACTCAGCACGCTGTTCTGGAAAGTTTCCCTGCGGCAGATCACTGTGAACGGAGGTTGAGCTATGAAACGAAAAGGACTTGGCTTTTATCTGCGTATCTACGCAAAAATTCTTGCACAGGACTTAAAAAGCAAAATGAGCTACCGTGCAGATTTCATCATTTCCACGATCGGTATGATCTTCACTAATATTGCAGGCTTTGTAAGTTTTTGGATCTTGTTCCGGAATTTTCCTTCTATCAATGGGTGGAGCTACTATGAAATGCTGTTTTTGTACGGCTTTTCGTTGGTATCATTGACGCCTGTGCAATGCTTTTTCGACAACAACTGGAGCTTACGAATGTATGTGTATTCGGGAGATTTCATCAAGTACTGTTTCCGCCCGATCAATCTGTTTTTCTACTATCAATCGGAGGTATTCGACATCAAGGGATTAGGGCAGCTTGCCTTTGGTGTTGGTACTCTGGTCTACTCTTGGAGTAAGATCGGTCTTGGGTTTACGCCGCTGATCCTGCTGAAAATGATCGTATTTCTGCTGACCGCTTCGCTGATTATGATCGCCTTGCAGAACGCTTCGGCAGCCACATGCTTCTGGATTCAGAATTCATTCTATGTTATGGATCTGGTACTGAAATTCAAGGATTACGCACGATACCCGATCACCATTTTCAGTCCTGTATTCCGCTTTATTTTCACGTTTATTATGCCCATTGCGTTTATTGCGTACTATCCCAGCCTTGTCATATTACGACCTGATGAAGTACCGCTGTTGTCGTGGCTTTCGCCTCTGATCGGCTGTCTGTTCTTCTGGATGAGCTATAAATTCTGGATGTATGGAGCGATGAAGTACAGCGGAACAGGTTCATAAGGAAAAGCTGCTGCGCATCAACGAGAATAAGAATCACTATGAAAAAGCTGACTGATTCCTGGAAAGAATCAGTCAGCTCTGGTTTTATATTGGATACATATTCGGGCATTATTCCCACTCGCTCCTTGAAGCATAATCTTAACCAGTTCGAGTTAAGTTTTGTCGCTTGTGGTATCTCTATTGTTTCAGTTGTCTGTCAGATTTTGAATATCTGATTTTTTGTTGCCATTGTGTTGCCGGGTATATGTAACTATACCATATTAGTTAGTAGATTGTAAATCATTAATCATTCTATCAATCTTTCTATTCAATCTATTATATTCAATAATGTATGTTACTTCATACGTGTATAATTTATCTTCTTCTATAGGAAGCACAATTTTACTCAACAATGTTTTTACTTCGTGTAATTCATCTAAAGAAAGATTATTACCATCGATATAGCAATTTAAACTATTAACTAATTGTGTGAGTGAGCATATATTGCCATATCGTTCTATTCCTGCTAATTTTGTATATTCATCAGTTTGAGGTAATGAACTGTTCCAAGTAGCAAGTTGCTTTTGACTTTCAAGTTCAGCATTTATTTTCTGTATTATTTGGTATGTCTCTGCATCTTTCTCTTTCAGACTTTTCTCGATTTCCAGACGTATATCTTCTTTAGATTTCTTATTACTCCTATAACTGATATAAGCTATAATTATAGGAGATAATACGACTAAAACATCTTTCAAAGCAGTTAAATATTCGTTCATATTTGATACCTACTTTCGTTTTGTATCATTTCACATTTACCAATTTCTTTGATGTTTAATTTTTCCTCTCATTTAGTATAACATAAAATATTTTCTTTTTCAAGAGATTATTCAAAATTATTTGTATTATTCTTGCCCTGACTTCTTCAAATTGCAATCCCGACATAGCATCTGTAAATTTTCAGGAACGGTTTTACCGCCTGCGTGCCACGGAGTAGTGTGGTCAGCGTGCATTTTATCAAAGTCGAAATGCTTACCGCAGATCGGGCAGATACCCTGTTGCTGTTCATAGGCAGCTCGCTTGTCATCATCATCGAACTGACGCAAACTCAGAAACTTTTCCTTACTGCTCAGAAGATACTCATACACACCGCTTTTCTTGGTGACTTCCTTGTCAGCCATGAGAACGGTGATTTTTGTTTCCAAAACCGCAGGATCAAGCGGATCGTTGCCATACTGATTGAACAGAAGCCCCCACTCTAAACCTTTCATTTCCTTGCGATACTTCGGAAATATCGTCTGAACCCATGTGATAACACTATTAAAATACAGCCAAAGAGCCGAAGCATTACTGTCGTGCTGATGAGCCGACATATATTCCTCGATACCGATGCCTTCTCTGGCAGCAATCCACTTGATTGCACGTTCGAGGTATGCTTGACGGTTCATCTCGCCGTTGAGATACTTGTTGGCAGTTTTATACGCAACACAGCCGTTCTTACTGAAATACCTCTTTGCGTCCGTGAGCCACGAACCTGTATAGATTGCATTCCGCAGCTCCTGTGCTGTTAGCACTGCACCTGCAATATTAATTGTCTTGAACCAGTCGAGCTTTTCCTTATCATTGCCCTTGCAAACATAGATCATCAGCTTGTAATCAAGGAACTGCTGTTGTTCATAAGGTGTCAGGTTTCCGAAAGTACGGGGCTTTCCGTCAATCAGCAGAGAAAAATCGCCGTTGCAATACTGGCAGATGCTGATCGTACGTTGTTGACCGTCAAGCAGCTCATAACCGCCCTGCTCGTCCTCCACCCAATACATCACATTCAGCGGAAATCCCTTGAAAACGGTATCAATCACAGCATTCCGCTCTTTTTCTTTGTAGACGAACTCACGCTGAAACGCAGGACGGATATTGAGCTTGCCGCCGAAGCCGATCACTCCACTTTCATCATTGTCCTCATATCCGTTAAAAATTTCCGCTATTGTGTGTTCTTCCAGTCTGATTTCCATAGTTATCCTCGCTTTCTTATCAGTATTCTTCCGAATTTGAGTTTTCCTCCGATATACGGACCGTCTTTGCCTGTGCTTGAAGTGATTCCTGCCAAGCCCTTGATATTACCCGCTATAAGCCCTACTATTTGAAATTGCTCAGGATTGTACTTATCCATGAATGTAATTGGAACACCCATAACTCCTGCATAATCAGTGGGTATTTCGCTTACTTTATCAACGTTGATAGCATCGTAGTTATCATATTTCTGATAGTCATTTTCAGAGTAATTTCTGTAAAGTATCAAATCTTCGTGGCGATTTTGAATATCTATATTGGTATACCAACAGATATTTCCCATACTACGCCATTTCTGCCCGTTCTCATCAATCCAGAATCGTGTTTCTCTCGGTTCGTAGCTGTCTGGAACAGTAAAAGCCATATCTCCGAATTTATAACCTAACCATACCTTATTATCACGAAGCAGCGTGAATATTTCCTTGTATGTAATAGCATTTTGATTTCCAATGATGATAAACTTCTTCTCATATTCAATCAACTGAGCAACATATTCCCGAAATAGTGAAAATGGGGGATTTGTTACCACCACATCAGCTTCTTTCAACAGCTTAATACACTCCTCCGAGCGAAAATCGCCGTCACCATTCAAAAGTTCTGGTGGATTGTTTTGCAACATTATCTCAAAATCATCAAGATCAATTGCACCGTCCCCATTTTCATCACGCACCTCGGTGATTTCAATCTTATATGGTTTCTTCCTTTCGTTGATACTTCCTATGACTTCAGGCTCACCAAAGAATGTAAGCTGAGAATACATAATAGGCGATGTTGCGTAACAAGTTGCAATCAGTTTTTTCAGTCCAAGAGCGTTGAAATTCATAGCAAAGTATTTGAAGAAATTGCTCTCATAAGGATCATCGCAGTTACAGAAAATTACTTTACCTTTGAAATAAGCCTTATAATGGCGCAATTCGTTTTCTACATCTGTAAGTTGAGTATAAAACTCATCCTTTTTGGCTTTACTCGCTTTTCCCAAGCTGCTATTCTTACTTGCCATATCGCACCTCCATAAACTTGCATTTTATGAAATATTTCTCTCGAAAACTTTCGTATATAGAATATATTATAGCACAATCTGTCGTAATTAGCAAGTATATTTGGGTATAATTTTCTTATATAGAAACTTGGAGGTGAGGACAAGTGTATGACCTTGGGGCTTTAATC
>CAZKHW010000126.1:0-7933 GCA_964552525.1 uncultured Ruminococcus sp.
ATCATTAATATCTCCGTTAGTTTTGCATTTATTCCAAGATTGACATAAAGTTTGTTCGCATTCTACAACATCAAGTGCGGCACCTTTAAGCTTTTTTTCAACAAGTGCTTGATAGAGTGCTTTTGTTTCAACAATTTCCCCTCGGGCAGTTTTAATAAGGACAGCGCTTTTTTTCATTTTTCTTATGGATTCATCATTAATCAACCCTCTTGTTGAATCATTAAGAGGACAATTGATTGAGATTATATCTGATTTCTCAAGTAAATAATCTAATTCAACAAAGTCATAAGCGCCTTTTTGTTCAATATCATAAACAATGACATTCATCTGGAATCCCCAGGCGATATTAATTACTCTTCTTCCAATAGCCCCTGCTCCAATAACACCAAGGGTTTTAGAGTTTAATTCGAATCCCATTAGGTCATCCTCATTAATATCACCAGTGAATATTGATTCTCGGGCTTGGATTATTTTTCGATTAAGAGAAAGCATAAGCGCGAAAACATATTCTCCGACTGTAGAATTGCCATAGTTGGGGGTGTTAAAGACATAAATATTATTCTCCTTGCAGTATTCCAAGTCAACATTGGAATAACCAACACACCTTAGGAATATAAATTTTAAATTCTTGAATCTTGAAAGGGTTTCTCGATCAAGCCAAGAAGAAACAAAAACGCTTAATCCAAGGGCATCTTGCTGTTTTTCATCAATAAAAGTATCCTTATTCAAAGGTGTTTTAATAAAATATGGCTCGATATTATTGGGAATTTTATCAAGCAGATAGTTGAGCTCGAAGTCTCTTATGTCATAGAATAATATTTTCATAATTAAGAATATTATTATTAAAGGAAGATTTTTTCATTCCCCATTGGAATTAAACCTCACTGGAGTTAAGAAATTCTTTCATTTTTTTATGATCGAATTCATTCTCCCATCTTGCTACAACTGTTGTTGCAACGCGATTGCCAATTAGATTCACTGTTGTTCTTCCCATGTCTAGAATTTGATCAATTCCCAATAGAATTGCAACACCAACAATAGGAAGTCCGAAACTAGACAAAGTTCCTGTTAGAATTACCAATGAAACCCTCCATCAGAAGCGGATAGCGGTTCTCCTCGACAAGATACGCCCATGTATCATACCAGTAATCATCCAGCAGTGACTGGCGGTCAAAGGTCTTGGAGTCGTCATCGAGATAGAACCAGCTCTGCTCCCAGACACCAGGACCGTAGTCGTGGGGAGAATACACGATCTGCTTGGTGTATTCGCCGAGATCCACCGGATGATCCTTGACACCGCGGAGATTCGCGCCCCACCATGCGCCAAAGACCTTGCTCGGCTCACCGTAATGCGCATAATCCACGCTGGGTGTTGTCCAGTCCGCACCGCGCTCGAAATCCGGATAGCACTCTGTTCCCTCGATCATGATCAGCAGGTTCGGATTCTGTTCAAGGCATGCCATCGCACCGCGTTCCGCCGCGTATTTCCAGTTGTTCTCGTCCTTGGAGTCGTCCCACTTGGCGAACTTGCCCTCCTCGGGCTTGCCGTGGGGCTCGTTCTTGAGATCAATCGCAATGATGGTATCATCGTCCTTGTAGTACTCTGCAAACCATGACAGTGCCTCAAGCCAGTCATCGGTGCTGAAATTGTCATCATACCAAAGCGGATAGTTATGTCCGGCTGCATTGGTGGTAGCACTGTGAATGTCCATCATGATCTTGATGCCGTTTTCCCTGCACCATTCCACTGCCTGATTCCAGATATCAAAACTGTACTTCGGAGTACCGCCCTCAACGCCCTCAATGGTCAGCTCAGGGTTGGAATACTCGTTGAGCTTGATGATGGGATCGGGATCACCGTTTTTCCACTGGAGAATGATCTCTGTGGACATCGGCACACGCATGAGATTGAATCCGTGATCGGAGATCAGATTCAGGCATTCATGCATATTGGCAGACCACACGCCGTCAAACACCTGTGAGCCGACATTGTAACCGAACCAGTTGACACCGGTCATCCAGACCTCGTTGCCGTCCATGTCAACGACCTTGCCGTTTTCGACATGCAGCCAGTCATCGTGGTAGGCATCCGGTGCAGCCGAGACCTGTAGCATTGGCATGGCTGCCGTGACATTGAAAAGCATCGCACCGGACAGCGCAGCTCCGGCGAGCTTGTTCCAAAAAAACTTCTTCATATGATATTACTCCTTTGTCGGGGAGAATTCCCACAATTACCTGTGGTTATATTTTACCATACTATTTCGGAAAAGTCAATTCTTTTTTCGAGGATGCCGCCTTTGGAAACCACTAGTTCCATACCGCACCAGCTTTGCCCTCTTGCCGCAGGCAAAGGGCATTGCGGACACCAGAATCCGATCTGTCGTCCTCGCCATCTCGCAAGCGCGGTCACCGCGCCGCGCCGCGCAAAAATGCTGCTGCATCCACGCGGACACAGCAGCATTTTGTACGCATGATATCTTACACGATCAGGCTCTTGCCGGTCATCTCCTCGGGCTGCTCAAGCTCCAGGAGCTTGAGCATGGTCGGCGCGAGATCTGCCAGAACGCCGCCCTCACGCACCTGCACATCGCCTGCACCGACAACGATCAGCGGAACAGGGTTGGTGGTATGCGCGGTGAACGGAGAGCCGTCCGGCTCCATCATCTTATCGGCATTGCCGTGATCGGCAGTAATCAGTGCCGCACCGCCCTTGGCAAGGATAGCATCGACCATTCTGCCAACGCAGGTATCCACCGCCTCGACCGCCTGTACGGCAGCATCGAATACGCCGGTATGACCTACCATGTCGCAGTTTGCGTAGTTGAGGATGATGACATCGTACTTGTCAGAATTGATGGCATCCACAACGGCATCGCAGACCTCAAATGCGCTCATCTCCGGCTTCATGTCAAAGGTCTCCACATCCGGGGACTTGATGAGGATCCTGTCCTCACCCTCGAACTGCTTCTCCTCGCCGCCGTTGAAGAAGAACGTAACATGTGCATATTTCTGGGTCTCGGCAATGCGGAGCTGGGTCTTGCCGCACTTGGCAAGATACTCGCCGAGGGTCATGGTCAGCTCCTCGGGCTGGAAAGCGACCTCAACATTCGGCATGGTCGCATCGTACTGTGCCATGCAGACGAAATGTACCGGGAAGAAGCCGTTTCTGCGTGCAAAGCCGCTGAACTCCGGATCTACGAACGCACGTGTGAGCTGTCTTGCACGGTCAGGACGGAAGTTCGCAAAGATCACAGAATCGCCTTCCTTGATCTGTGCATCCTTTTCCACAACGGTCGGGAGCATGAACTCGTCAGTGACCTCGTTGGCGTAGGAATTCCGGATCGCCTGTACCGGATCAGTCTCCTCAACGCCCTCTCCGTACACCAGTGCTGCATATGCCTTCTCGACACGATCCCATGCATTGTCTCTGTCCATTGCATAGAAACGGCCGGAGATCGTTGCAACCTTGCCCACGCCGATCTTGTTCAGCTCTGCAACTGTCTCCTCCATGTACTCCGCTGCGGAGGACGGGGGAACGTCTCTGCCGTCGAGGAATGCGTGGACATAGACCTTTTCAATGCCGAACTTCTTTGCCATCTCCACCAGACCGTAGATATGGGTGTGGTGAGAGTGAACGCCGCCCGGAGACAGCAGACCCATGATGTGCAGGGCACTGTTGTTCTTCTTTGCGTTCTCCATCGAGTGAACGAGTGCCGGATTCTCGAAGAAATCGCCGTCCTGAATGGACTTGGTGATCTTCACGAGCTGCTGGTATACAATGCGTCCTGCACCGATGTTGGTATGACCGACCTCGGAATTACCCATCTGTCCGTCCGGCAGACCGACATCCAGACCGGAAGCGCCGATAATGGTATTCGGACCCTGCATGTACTTGTCCAGATTCGGCGTTTTCGCTGCCTTGATCGCGTTGCCGTAGGCATCCGGGTTGAAGCCGTAGCCGTCCATAATAATCAGTGCAACAGGTTTCTTACTCATAGTGATAAACCCTTTCTTAATAATGTTTTTGGTGATTCGTATCAGATCCAGAAAATAACCAGTCCCGTCTCATACTGGACGATCATGCCCTTGTCATAATAATCCGAACTGCTATACATGACCGAGCTGTACAGGGAATCCTTCGGTTTCAGCCGACTCACCACATGCCCGCGCAGCTCACTCGGATATTCCGGCAGATAATCCATCTCATATTCCTCGAGGAGGTAATCACGGACAGTCTGCTCGTCCGGCACTTCTGTTTTCTTAAATCCCAGTGCCTCTGCCTTTGCGGCGTACTGCTCCAATATATCCGGTGTTGTGCGGAACATCAGATACAGCGACGGATGATAATCCTGTGCAAACATCTGTCCTTGTGTGATACATTTATAATCCGTACATGTCTCCGGCAGATGTTCCGGCAGCAGCGTATGACAGTAGTCACTTGAACATACACCATGATAATATATCTCTCTTTTCAGTGGGTAAGCAGACGGTTCCTCTTTGAACATCCTCAGTGAATAGGGAATCAGAAAAAACACCACGGAACAGAGAATTGTGATCGTCCGGACGATATACAGAGCGGTTTTTCCCTTCTGTTTCTCCTGATAACGATGATAAAGCCATACCAGCACAATATGCAGCACAACAAGCGGCAGCAGCATCGGAAATGTAATGCTGCATGTTGTAATCGACATCGTCATGCCAACGGGAGTGTTGTATATACCCACCAGCACATTCAGAACCACCCACAGGACATGCCAATCCCGGTTATGTACAGGAGATGCCGGAGTTTGCTCCGGCATCCCACCACGGTCATAGTTATTTTCGGACATACTTAGCCTTCTACAGCAGCCTGTACAATGGTGTTGAAATCAGCAGCCTTCAGGGACGCACCGCCAATCAGACCGCCGTCAATGTCCGGCTTTGCCAGCAGCTCTGCTGCGTTGCCGGCGTTCATAGAACCACCATACTGGATGGTCACTGCATCAGCCGTTGCCTGATCGTAGAGCTTTGCAAGCTGTGCGCGGATGAAAGCACAAACCTCCTGTGCCTGATCCGGTGTTGCGGTCAGACCAGTACCGATCGCCCATACCGGCTCGTAAGCGATGACAACCTTCTTGACATCCTCTGCGGAAACCTCCCACAGATCGAGCTTGATCTGACGTGCAATGACCTCCTCGGTGATGTTGCACTCGCGCTCCCACTTCAGCTCACCCACACAAACGATGGGCTTGAGACCTGCTGCCAGAGCTGCTGCGGTTCTCTTATTGACCGTCTCGTCCGTCTCACCGAAGTACTGTCTGCGCTCGGAGTGACCGATAACAACGTACTCCACGCCGACCTCAACGAGCATGTCTGCGGAGATCTCACCAGTGAAAGCACCGCTCTTCTCGAAATGCACATTCTCTGCACCGACCTTGACATTGGAACCAGCCGTTGCATTGACAGCGGTCTCCAGATTGGTGAACGGTACGCATGCGATGACCTCAACATTGCCCTCAGCATTGGCTACCAGCGGCTTGATCGCCTCAAGCAGCTCCTTCGCCTCCGGACGGGTCTTGTTCATCTTCCAGTTTCCGGCGATGATCGCCTTTCTCAGATTCTTATTCATGGGACGTTACTCCTTTTCCTATAAATTATGCGAGAGCGTCAAGCTCCTCCATGTCCTCATGGGCTGCCATCGTTCTCTGATCGGTGACCTCACGACTGGCGATCTGGTGGTTCGCGCTGAACAAGCTGACACCCTGCTTTACCGGAGATAGGGCAAAGCCCACGATCACACCTGCGAGGAAACCCACGACTGCCGCCGCAACGATAGGGGTATGCTCATATTCCAGCACACAGGTAATGGGATCGCGCTTTGCCGCAGTAGGCTTCTGGACAGCGATCTGCGGAAGATCTGCATTCTTGAAAATGATCTCCGGAACTGATGCTTTCTTCCCCTTGTGCAAAACCATAACGGTCACACTCCTATTCTGTATGGATGCTGCCGGAGAGGGCACGTTCACCCTCTCCGGTCAGCGCGAATTACTTCTCTGCGATAACTGCTACGCCCGGCAGAACCTTACCCTCAAGGTACTCAAGCGATGCGCCGCCGCCGGTAGAGATGTGGCTCATCTTGTCAGCAAAGCCGAGCTGCATAACGGCTGCTGCGGAGTCGCCGCCGCCGATGATGGTGGTAGCATCAGTCTCAGCCAGAGCCTGGGCAACTGCGATCGTACCCTTTGCCAGAGTCGGGTTCTCAAATACGCCCATCGGGCCGTTCCATACAACGGTCTTAGCGGACTTGACAGCGTCAGCAAAGAGCTTCTGGGTCTCAGTACCGATATCCAGACCCATCTTGTCAGCCGGGATCTCCATTGTCGGAACGTTCTCAACAGCGATCTCAGCGTCGATCGGATCCGGGAATGCTGCTGCAACAGCCGTATCGACCGGCAGGAGGATCTTCTTGCCCAGGCTCTCAGCCTTTGCCAGCATCTCCTGGCAGTAGTCGAGCTTTTCGTCATCTACGAGGGAAGTGCCGATAGAGCCGCCCTGTGCCTTGATGAACGTATAAGCCATACCGCCACCGATGATGAGGGTATCGCACTTCTCGAGCAGATTGGAGATCACATTCAGCTTGTCTGCAACCTTAGCACCGCCGAGAATCGCTACGAACGGACGCTCCGGAACCTCTACGGCATTGCCGAGATACTGGATCTCCTTCTGCATCAGGTAACCAACAGCAGTCTCCTTCACGAACTTGGTCACACCGGCAGTGGAAGCATGTGCTCTGTGTGCAGAACCGAATGCATCCATTACGAAAACCTCATTGTCAACGAGATCAGCCAGCTCCTTAGCGAATTCCTCGCCGTTCTTGGTCTCCTCTGCGCCGCGGAAACGTGTATTCTGGAGAACAACGATGTCGCCCTCAGCCATCTCAGCAACTGCCTTCTTTGCAGTCTCGCCGACTACGTTGTCATCGCCGACAAATGTAACCTTGCCGGAAACCAGCTCACCAAGTCTTACTGCTGCCGGCTCCAGGGAGAACTTTGCCTCCGGACCGTTCTTCGGCTTGCCGAGGTGGGAGCACAGAACGACCTTTGCACCGTTCTCTGTCAGCTTGTTGATGGTCGGCAGAGCTGCCTGGATTCTGTTATCATTGGTGATAACACCATCCTTGAGCGGAACGTTGAAATCCACTCTGACAAGAACCTTCTTGCCCTTCACATCAATATCTTCTACCGTAACCTTGTTCAAACCTGCCATTGTTATGACATCCTTTCGCATAGATTTGCCCGTTGCCGGGCTGTTGGGTTTTGCATGACAGACCGCTGTCAATCATGCCATGATACTATTATACACTATTTTTCCGGAAACTGCAAGAGGTATTTGTAAAATTTTATCAGATTTCTTGCCAAATGCATTCGTGCCTTGACAGTGTGCCTGCGGCTGTGATATAATATAGGCAATACCGCACAAGCTCTGTGCGGTGCTGCCTATCACCATGAAAGGAGCATTTGCTATGAATATTCCAAACGATCCTGCCATTCTCGTGAGCTTTGTCAACACCCAGCTCCGCGATACTTACCCTACCTTTGCAGAATTCTGCAAAGCCAATGATCTGGATGCAGCACAGATCGAGCAGAAGCTCGCCTCGATCGGCTATGTCTACGATCCTGCCCAGAACCGGTTTCGCTGATGAAATCGAATCGCCGCAGGCGCAAGAAGCTGCTGGCAGCCTTGGTTGCGCTGGTTTACACGATCTGCATGCTGTATCTCCTGTTTGTGCGCCGTCTCACCAACGGACGCGCTGACCGGATCCGTCTGCAAGCCGAGACCTACGGCTATCGGCGCGCGGTTCTGAACAACATCAATCTTGTCCCTCTGCGCACGATTCGCCGCTTCTACAGCAGCTGGCGCACCTCGCTGGCTGCGGACGGATTTGATCCCCTGA
>CAZKHW010000127.1:0-7909 GCA_964552525.1 uncultured Ruminococcus sp.
CAGCTTTGCCCTCTTGCCGCAGGCAAAGGGCATTGCGGACGATAGAATCCGATCTATCGTCTTCGCTAACTCGTCAGCGCGGTCACCGCGCCGCGCCGCAAGGAGAAAACCAGTATGAACTATGACGTAATCATTGCCGGAACAGGTGCGGCAGGTCTGTATGCCGCGATCAACCTGCCGCGTGATGCCAGGATCCTGATGCTCACCAAGCGTGAGCCGGGACTTTGCAATACGGCACTTGCACAGGGCGGTATTGCAGGCGTGTACCAGTCGCCGGAGGACAAGACCTCTCTGCATGAGAACGATACCTACATCGCCGGCGGATTTCAGAACAATCACAAGACTGTCCACATGCTCGTGGAGGAGGCGGCGCAGGATATCGGCCGCATCATTGATCTGGGCGTGGACTTCGACCGTCAGGAGGACGGCGACTACCATCGCACTTTGGAGGGCGGTCACAGCAGACGGCGCATCTTCCACCACAAGGATGCCACCGGGCGCGAGATTGCCGAAAAGCTCCTCGCCCATGTCCGCACGCTCCCGAATGTGGAGATCCGCGCCAACACGCTCCTGTGTGATGTGAAAAAGACCAGAACGGGATTTTCCGCGCTCATCCGGAACGGTGAGGCGTTTGAGACGGTGAATTCCCACTTCTTCGTGATGGCGACCGGCGGCATCGGCAGAGTGTACGAATATACCACAAATTCCGCCATTGCGACCGGAGACGGCATCATGTTCGCCTACAATATGGGTGCGATGATCCGGGGACTTTCCCTCATCCAGTTCCATCCGACCGCGTTCAACAACCGCCGCACCCGGGAGTGCTTTCTCATTTCCGAGGCGGTGCGCGGCGAGGGCGCGTACCTGCTCAACTGTCACGGCGAACGCTTTATGCAGCGTTACGATGACCGGCTGGAGCTGGCACCGCGGGATGTCGTTTCCAACGCCATCGTCCTGGAGAGCCGCCGCACGGGTTCGGATGAATTTTATCTCGATATCTCGCACAAATCACCTGAGGAGGTCAGAAACCGTTTCCCTATGATCTACCGGAATCTGCTGGAGCAGGGCTATGACATGACCCGTGACCGCATCCCGATCTATCCGTGTCAGCACTATCTCATGGGCGGCATTCAGGTGGATGCGCATTCCCGGACGCGTGTGCCGGGGTTGTATGCGTGCGGCGAATGCTCCAACACGGGCGTTCACGGCAACAACCGCCTTGCCTCGAACAGCCTGCTGGAGGCACTGGTGTTCTCCCGGCATGCGGCACAGGACATTGCCAGACGAATGGCACATCCGGGTGAGGATCGCTTTGACGAGATCCGCTTTGACGTACACAGCGATGCAGAGCCTGTGCCCCACGGCATCCGCACACAGCTCCGCCGCATTCTCCAGGAGAGCTATTTCGTGCGTCCGAACGCCCAGAAGATCCAGGAGAACTTCTCAAAGGTCTGCGACATCCTGCATACGCTGGAGGACGGCAGCTATCAGATCAATTCCGACTATGTGGAGGCACGTTCCACAGCGACCATTGCGTTTCTCATTCTCAATGAGGCACTGGTCGAGGAGAAAGGAGAATAAGCCATGCAGCTTCTGCAAAGCTATATTGACAGCATCATCAACACCGCATTAGAGGAGGACATCCATTATGTGGATGTGACGACCGACTATCTGCTCCCCGACGGACACACCTCGTCAGCGTACTATATCGCCAAGGCGGAGGGCGTTGTCTGCGGTCTGGAGATCGCCGCACGCGTGTTCGAGCTGGTCGGCACGGGCGTGGAATTTCATGCCAATAAGAAGGACGGCGACAAGGTGCAAAAGGGCGACATCATCGCCACGATGCAGGGCGATTCCAAGACTTTGCTCAAGGGGGAGCGCACCGCACTCAACATCCTCCAGCATCTGTCCGGTATTGCCAGTGCTACCAATCGGTGTGTGGAGCTGGTGAAGGGCACAAACGCGAAAATCACCGACACACGCAAGACGCTGCCCGGTCTGCGCCGGCTTCAGAAATATGCCGTAACGGTCGGCGGCGGTTTCAATCACCGCTACAATCTCTCCGAGGGTGCGATGCTCAAGGACAACCACATTGATGTGTACGGCGGCATCACCCCGGCGGTGAATGCGCTGCGTCAGAAGATCGGTCACATGACCAAGATCGAGGTCGAGGTGCGTGATCTGGAGGAGCTGCGCGAGGCACTGGCGGCAGGCTGTGAGATCATCATGCTCGATAACATGAGCTGTGAGGAGATGCAGCAGGCGGTGGAGATCACCGCGCACCGCGCCATGCTCGAGGCATCGGGCAATGTCACCGAGGAGAACATTGCGCAGATCGCCGCGACCGGCGTGGACATCATCTCGCTGGGTGCGCTGACGCATTCGGTGCAGTGTTTTGATATTTCGATGCGTTTTGACAAGTAAGCGGAGGGAATTATGATGAGATTCAGAACAGCCGCAATGCTCCTGGCATCTGTCCTTTTGCTGACAGGGTGCGGCAAGACCACTGTCGTGGACAGCACCCCATCCGACAGCAGCACGTTCACGGATGCAGACGTATCCTCCGGCGCACCACAGGAAGATGTCCCGGGCAACGATGCGCAGGGCAGCAGCAAAGCGGCACAGGAGAGCAGTGTCTCGGATGCCTCCGGGAGCAGCAGTGTCGATGCTGCAAAATCCACAGATGCGGCAGGACAGCAGATAACGCCGCACGGCGGTGAGGATGACCAGGAGGGCGATTACAGCACTGCCGGGACTCGTGCAGGAGGAGATACTGCCTCCGGAAATGCAGGAATTTCCGGAAATGGGGGAAATACCGTGGATGCCAAGCTCTACATCACAGTAGAGACGGTAGAGATCACGGTAGATGAGCTGGCAGAACAGGATTACACCGTGCCGCTGATTATCAATCTGGACAAGAATCCGGGCATCAATTATTCCGAGTGGGGGCTGAAGCTGGATGACCGCTGTACCTACACGGCAAATACCAAGGGCATGGATTTCTCCACGGTTTCGTATATCAATGACGATCGTCATTTCCTCTGGACGGCATGGACAAGCGGCGCAGATAGCCGTGATTATGACGGTACGCTGCTCCGGCTGAATGTGACCGTTCCGAAAGATGCCGCACCGGGAACGGTCTACAAGATCGAATATGCAGAGCATTCGCTTGCAGACGGATCGCACATCTGGTCTGACGGCACGAACGACTGGGTGGCACAGAACACGGTCGGCTGGACGGACGGCGGTGTGGTCATCAAGTAACATGAGGTGACAGCATGGCAACCACAAATGCATTTATCGAATATGTCTGTGAGCAGATCCGGGGCATCGGCGCGGTGCGATACAGGAAGATGTTTGGCGAGTTCATGGTATACGTCAATGACAAGCCGGTCATGATCGTATGTGACAATGTGCCGTTTGTGAAGAAGCTCGATGCGATCAGTGCCATGATGCAGCAGGCAGAGACCGGTTTCCCCTATGAGGGTGCAAAGGAACATTACGTTCTGGATATTGATGACCGCGAACACAGTCTGGCGGTCTTGGCAGCACTGGAGCAGGTGATCCCTGTGCCAAAGCCGAGAAAGAAAAAATAAGTATTGTCCCCTCCCCTTTCCGGGGAGGGGATCTTTGTACCCAAAAAATGCGGGTGCAGGGCGGTCACCGCCCTGCCGAGGGTGGTTTAGGAGGGGCGAGCAGCCCCTCCTAGGTCGGCGACAGCCGACTGCGCACCCCGTCAAAAAATTTTCAAATCCCCCCTTGACAAATCCCGGAATCTGTGGTATACTATAACTGTACTACAACAGCTAATACACACAACACAAGCCGAACGGAAAGGAGGTTTCGTATGTTTGACATCGATCTTATGAGCCGGACACCCATTTACGAGCAGCTTTATCGCCGGGTGATCGAGCTGATCATCAAAGGCGTGCTGGGAGAGCAGGACAAGCTCCCCTCGGTGCGTGCGCTGGCAACGGAGCTGAGTGTCAATCCCAACACGGTGGCAAAGGCGTATACGCTGCTGGAACGTGACGGCATCATCTATTCCCTTGCCGGACGCGGCAGCTTTATCGCCAAGCCCGACACGCTCCTGGCGCAGGAGCACATGCTGACCGATTTTGACATTGCCGCCGGGCAGGCACTGGCAGCCGGTATCAGCCGGCAGGTGCTGCATCAGCGGCTGGACACCATTAGCGAAACGAAGGAGGATCGTGCATCATGATGAAATTACAGGGGACAGTCAAGCGGTTTGGCGACTTTGCCGCCCTTGACGGGGTGGATCTGGAGATCCCAAAGGGCACAGCCTTTGGTCTGCTCGGCTCGAACGGTGCCGGCAAATCGACCATTCTGCGCCTGTTCAGCGGCATCTATATGCCGGAAAAGGGCGAGGTGCTCATTGACGGCGAGACGGTCTATGATAACGTGTCTGCCAAGCAGAAGGTGTTCTTTATCAATGACGAGACCGTTCAGTATACCGGATATACCCTCAACCAGCTCAAAAATTCCTACAAGCAGTTCTATCCGAATTTTTCCGAGGAGATCTTTGAAAAGCTGGAGAATATCATCCAGCTTCCGCGCAGCCGCAAGATCAGCACGTTCTCCAAGGGCATGAAACGGCAGGCGATCGTGATGATCGGCATTGCCTGCTGTACGCCCTACCTGCTGCTTGACGAGGCGTTTGACGGACTGGATCCGACCATGCGCATCATCGTCAAGCGCATGCTGGTGGATGCCATGTGCGAGCGCGGTCTGACGGTGGTCATCTCCTCCCACAACCTTAAGGAGATCAACGAAATGTGCGACACTGCCGCGCTGCTCCACAAGGGCAAGATCATCTTCAACCGGCAGCTGGACAGCCTGAAGGGTGCTGTCCATAAGGTGCAGGCTGCCTTTGCCGATAAGGAGCGCGTGTACACCCGTGAGGACTTCCCCGGACTGGAGATCCTGCACTTCGACAAAAAACAGAGCATCTACCATATTATTGCCAAGGGCGGCGAGGATTCCATCCATGCGGCACTCACACCGCACAATCCTCTGGTAGCGGATCTGATTCCGCTGACGCTCGAGGAGATCTTTATCTATGAATTGGAGGGACTGGGTTATGACAGCAATGTCTTTGCGTAATTTTCCGGCGCGCAATGCCCTGCGCGTGGTGAAACAAAATCAGAAAATGACCATCGTGACCTGTATCCTGTATCTTCTGGGCATTCCGCTTGTCATCGCTGCCGGGATGTTTGAGGTGATAGACGAGTCGCGCGAACACCCCCTCTACATACAAAACACTGAAATGTATGCGGTACTGGGTATCCTCTTTCTGGGGATTGCCGTATTTATGGGAATGTTTGCAGCGATCCTCTCCTTCACGGAGCTGCACAAGAAATCCAGGGTCGATATGCTCTATGCGCTGCCCCTGACCGGCAGACAGCGGTTTTTCTCGGACTATATCGGCGGCTGCCTGATGTACATCATACCGTACCTGATCTCGGTCATTCTGGGCTGGATCGTCATATTCTGCATGGCACCCTTTGTCAACTGGCAGGGAACTGAATATACATTTGGCACGTTCATGGCAGAGGCAGGCAAGATGTACGCGATGGCGACCTTCGGACTGCTGGCACTGATGCTGCTGTACTACACGCTGAGCGTGTTTGTGACAGTCTGCTGCGGTACGCTCTTTGAGAGCATCTACACCAACATTCTGCTCAACTGCCTGATCCCCGGTACGCTCGCACTGGTGCTTGCCATTATCAGTGATGAGGTGGGGCTGGGATTTGAGGATATGTGGCAGGTGGTCGGCTTTACCAGCCCCATCGGCGGTCTGATCTATCTGATCCTCCTGCTTGCCGGTGAGGTGGACGGCATATCGAACTTTGCATCCAATGCTTACCAGTTTGCCGCAACACAGAACGGCGCAGCCCATGCGATGCTCCCGACCTATCTGCGCTGGATCTTCATCATCCTGCTCCTGACGGCAGTGCTGCTGATCGTGGCATGGCAGCTCTATGTGCGCCGCAAGGCAGAGGATGTGGGCAAGCCGTTCATCTACGTGGCAGCCTACTATGTCATGCTCACGCTGGTAACGGTCCTGATCATGTGCATGCTCAAGTCAGGTGAAGAGTCTATCGGTCCGGTACTGATCCTGTCGGCGATCGTGTACTTTGTGATGGAGGTCATCCGCCGCCGCGGCTTCAAGCGGTTCTGGCTTTCCCTCATCACCTATGCGGCAACGATACTCGTCAGCATTGCAGGCTTTTCCCTCGTGGTGGCGACCGGATGCTTTGGCAGAGTCAGCTACGTTCCGGCAGCGCTCGGTGTCAAGTCGGTGGTGCTGGAGTTTGAGGATGTCAACAACAACCGCTTTGACTACATGCTCGAATATACCGATGCTGACATCATTTCCGGTGTCACAGAACTGCACCGACAGATCATTCAGGACGAGAAGAACGGCGTCAATGATGCGCTGAATCGTCAGATGCTTGAGGAGCGTTGGTGTGAGCTGGATTACAACACATACAATGATCCCGGACGCGGGCTGTATGAGACGTCACTCCCGTACTACGGCGAGTATGGTAAATATGGAGAGCGTTTGGAGGAGGAATGGACAACAGATCCGTACCTGCCCGTACCGGCTGGTGCCTATGCAGAGTATGGCAGGACATCGCGTGTTTCGATCACATATTACACCGTGGCAGGCACGTGGGTTCACCGCAGCTACAGCCTGAACGGCGATCAGATGCAGAAGCTGCTCCAGCTCGTATACGGCACGCCCCTGTATGCACAGGCACGGGCAGACGGTCTGCGTGCGCGTCTGGAAGACGAGTATCGGATCACTGATTGGGATTCCCCGAATTACGGAAAGCTCCCGTCGCGCATCACCTTTGTCACAGAGTCCAACACGGGAAACTACAATGTGGCACATTCGGTGAAGCTGGACAATGCAGCGGAGAATCTGGAACGGCTTGCTGTCGCATACCAGAGCGATCTCGAGCAGATGACGGCACAGGACTTTGCGACCGCAGAATTCTACTGCTATATCAATCAGTTGGAAGTGTACACGTGCTGCAAGAACACCATTGCCGTGCTTGACAGCTTTGGCATTGAGCCGTTCAAGGTAACAGAGCATTACGCATTTTGGGATGCAGAGAATGCGGACACGATCTATACGGAGGCAACAGCGGCACCGGATACCAACTTCTGGGGCATCCGGATCTACACGCCCGAGACAAGCCGCGCTGTATCCGCACAGCACGGCATCGACCATCTACTTCCAGAGCGGTGAGCCGGCGTATGAGGATATGATGTATGCCGATAAGAGCGTTTCGCTCAAGAAGGAGTACCCCGAGATGTACGAACTGCTCGGTGCGCTGCGGAGCAACTACGTCACCGATGAGGACTGCTATGTGGTCGTGATCAGAGACCAGAGCTATATTCTCCCCAAGGGGCAGGAGGAGCTTGCACAGGCGGTCATCGCCAAGGGCAGCGGCTATGCGTCAGGGAATCTGTACGATTCCGAGGAGGCGCTCAGAGTGATCGGTGCCGGCTCTGATCTGCCGTCACCGGGTATGGTCTGGTCGGATAATGACGGCTGGATGGACGAATCCGGCAATTGGCACGCTTGGGATGAGGAATGGTCCGAATATGAGGAGATCTGGAATTAGTCTCATAAGCGGTTAGAACAAACCCCCGGTTCTGTGGAAGAACCGGGGGGCGCGGTAGCTCGCGCTGGCGAGTTGGCGGTAAGGATAAATCGGGTTCTAGTGACCGCAATGCCCTTTGCCTGCGGCAAGAGGGCAAAGCTGGGTCGACCATTTTGATAAAACACCCCCGGTTCTGTGGAAGAACCGGGGGTTGTTGTCGTGGGGCTTTGCCCCACACCCCACCAGAGGCTTTGCCTCTGGACTCCACCAAA
>CAZKHW010000128.1:0-7870 GCA_964552525.1 uncultured Ruminococcus sp.
TATCAAGGTCTCGCTCCTGCGCAATTCGGCGGCAGCCCTTGGCATCACGGAGATCTCGCAGCGAAAGGGTGCGATGCAGTTCTTTATCCAAAGCCCCGAGCCGCAGCAGATCTCCGCACTCTCGGGCAAATACGGCAGACGCATCCTGTTCTCCTGCATGGATAAGCCCTACATCGGTGTCAAGCTCCTGCCCGGTCAAAGCCCGGCGGCACTGATGCAGGAGGTCATTTTCACCATGCGCAGTGCCACGTAAACAGAAAAGAAGGGGGAAATCACCATGAAACGCAGACGCATCACCGGTATTATCCTGCTGGTCACCGCACTCCTCGCAAACATCTTTGTCTGCACGGCGTACCTCTATTTCAGGATCAGGACGCACGACCAAGTCGGCATCATCGGCGGCGCAGATACCCCAACTCTGCTGTTCCTGCTGCAAAAAGGACACCTCGGCACACTTCTGCTGTTTGGCATTGGCACCTGTCTTCTGTCAGCACTGGGCGTATGGCTCATCCTTGGCAGCAAAAGCCGGACGCGAAAGAAGTCTCTCCATGACAGCAAGACCTGAGCCGATCGGCAGATGAAGCGTATCTGATTTCTGTCGCATGATATTCAGGAGGAAGTTATATGAAAATCGAACATATTGCTATGTATGTAAATGATCTGGAAGCTGTCAGGCGTTTTTTTATAAAATATTTTGATGCGGAATCCGATAACGGCTATCACAATCCGAAAACAGATTTCCGTTCCTATTTTCTGTCTTTTGAAAACGGAGCAAGGTTGGAAATCATGAACAAGCCGCAAATGACAGACAGCCCAAAAGAGAGTCACCGAACCGGTTATGCCCATATGGCATTTAGCTTAGGGAGTGCTGAAAGAGTTGACGAACTAACTGAAACATTGCAGGCAGACGGGTACAAGATAGTCAGCCATCCCCGCACAACCGGTGACGGTTATTACAAGAGCTGTATCATGGATGCAGAGGGAAATTTGATCGAGCTGACGGTATAAGTAATGTCAGAAAGGAGCTGACCACATGTCCGCAAACGCCGCAAAACCTGAACCCATCGGTTCGGGGATCATCGTTTACACCTCGGAGGAACACCGTTTCGGCACGGATGCCTTTCTGCTCACGCACTTCGCCCATTATAAGGAAAAGGACATTGCCGCAGAATTCGGCACAGGCTGCGGCATTATCCCTCTGCTGATGCAAAAGCATCGTCCCCCCCGGCAGATCTACGCGCTTGATGTGCAGGAGAATGCCATCGCACAGCTCCGGCTCGGAATCAAGGCAAGCGGTGTCAGCGGCATTACCCCCATCTGCGCCGACCTGCGCGAGCTTTGGGAGGGTGCCCCCCTCGGGAATACGGATCTTGTCCTGTGCAATCCGCCCTACCAGCCGCCCGGCTCGGGCTTTGAGGCGGCGAATGTCTCTCAAAGGATCGCGCGACACGGCGTGTTCTGTACGCCGCAGGACGTTTGCCGCAGTGCCGCCAAGCTCCTGAAATTCGGCGGCAGACTGTGCGTGTGCGGCAGACCGGAGCGTCTGCCCGATTACATCTGCGCCATGCGTGAGGCAGGCTGCGAACCGAAACGACTGCGCCTTGTGCAGAAAACGGCATCGGACATGCCGTGGCTGTTTCTTTTGGAGGGCAAGCGCGGCGCAAAGCCGTTCCTGCAAATGGAAGCACCGTTTCTCATGTATGCAGACGGCGCGCTCACCCCGGAGGCGGCATCACTTTACGACAATGGACAGGAGGAAACCCCATGAGTGGAACTCTATACGTTACCGGCACGCCCATCGGCAATCTGGAGGACATCACGCTCCGAGCCAAGCGCATCCTGGAGGAAGTCGATTTCATTGCGGCGGAGGACACGCGCGTCACGCGCGGCATGCTCACCCATTTCGGTATCCACACCCCTCTTACTGCCTGCAACGAACACAGCGCACCTGCGGTGTACGAAAACATCGCAGACCGCATTGCAGCCGGAGAAAGCTGTGCGGTCGTGACCGATGCCGGAATGCCCTGCATCTCCGATCCGGGCGAAAAGCTGGTAAAACTCTGCCGGGAGCGCGGCATCCCGGTCGAGGCAGTGCCGGGGCCGTCTGCGGTTGTGACGGCACTGTCGGTTTCCGGCGGAAGTACGGCGCAGTTCGCGTTTTATGCATTTCTCCCGACCGATCACAAAAGCCGCCGGCAGCGAGAAGCAATGCTGACGGAATTGTCCCGGGAGCGCAAGACCTGCGTACTCTACGAAGCTCCCCACAAGCTCCGCAGCACGCTCGATGATCTCGTGGGCGTTCTGGGCGGTGAGCGCATGGTTTCGTTCTGCCGGGAGTTGACCAAGCTCCATGAGGAGGTGCTGCGGCTCTCCCTGGCGGAGGCTGTCACCTACTACGCCGAACACGAGCCGCGCGGCGAATTTGTCCTTGTCATTGACGGCGCACCCGAGGAAAAGGGGACACTCTCCCTTGCCGATGCCCTCACAGTTGCGCAGACCTATCTTGCACAGGGCATGTCCGGCTCGGCAGCGGCAAAGCTCGCCTCCAAGGACACAGGTGTCCCCAAGCAGGAGATCTACCGCGCATTGCATGAAGCGCGGTAACCGCGCTTGCGAGTTGGCAATGACGATACATCGAATTCTTGCGTCCGCAATGCCCTTTGCCTGCGGCAAGAGGGCAAAGCTGGGTCGACAGCAACTGATCAAAAAGCGGTAGCCTTGGGCGGCTTTTCCATGGAATCCACAACTCAAGGCAACAAACAAAATGATTTTGTGTTTTTTAAAAACCCCTTGACATTCCCTCTCATATGTGTTATAATACATTTGAACGATTATTCAAATGTTCAAATTATGAAATTGATACTCACTTTTAAATGAGAGAGGGAGATACCATGAAAGCGATTTACCGGGTAGAGAACATTGATTGTCCGAACTGTGCAGCCAAGATCGAGGCGGCGATCCAGAAAATTGACGGCGTAGAGAGTGCCAGCCTGTCCTATGCACAGGGACTCCTGCACATCACCGCCGACAATACGGAGGGGCTGCTGGAGAAGATCCAGGCGGCATCTGATTCCGTGGAGGAGGGTGCTGTATTCCGTGAGCGAAAGCCGCGGCATGAGCATGCGCATCTGCGGCATCACGAGCATGAGATCGCCTGTCACTGCTGCGAGGGTGCGCATGACAGTGAGGACAGCAAGGGAGAGGCGCATCACGACCATTCCCCGGCACAGGAGAGCAAGCCGGATTTGGAGCTTTTGATGCTCATTGCAGGCGGCGTGCTGTTTGCTGTCGGACTGGTGCTGCACATCGTGGGGCTGGAGCCTGTCATGATCTCAAAGATTTTGCTCCTCGCCGCGTATCTGCTGATGGGCTGGGAGGTGCTGCTCTCGGCATTGAAAAACATCCTGAAGGGGCAGGTGTTTGATGAAAATTTCCTGATGGCTGTTGCTACCATCGGTGCGCTCTGCATCGAGAGCTGGGAGGAGGCTGCCGGTGTCATGCTGTTCTTCCGTGTCGGCGAGCTGTTTGAGCATATCGCCGTGGAGCGCAGCCGCAAGTCCGTGATGGCAGCCATTGACATGCGTCCGGATACCGTGCAGCTTTGTGCAAAGGACGGCACGACCGAGACGATCCCGGCGGAATATGTGCAGCCGGGGGATCATATCCTTGTCCGCGCAGGCGACCGCATCCCGGTGGACGGCGTGGTTGCCAAGGGCGAAAGCACAGTCGATACCGCAGCCATCACGGGAGAACCTGTCCCCGTTTCGGTTAGCGTGGGAGATGCAGTCATGTCCGGATGCATCAACCAAAGCGGTGTCATTGAGCTGGAGGTCACCGCAGCACTGGAGGATTCCATGGTACAGCGCATTCTCGACAGCGTGGAGAATGCCTCCGCAGGAAAACCGAAGCTCGACCGCTTTATCACGCGGTTTGCGAGAGTCTACACTCCCATTGTTGTGGCGATTGCCGTGCTGACGGCGATCGTTCCGTCACTGATCACCGGGAACTGGGGGCATTGGGTCTACACGGCACTCAATTTCCTGATGATCTCGTGTCCGTGCGCGCTTGTGCTGAGTGTGCCGCTGGCGTTCTTCTCCGGCATCGGTGCAGGCTCCTCGAAGGGCATCCTGTTCAAGGACGGTTTGTCGCTCGAGGCACTCGATCAGATAAAAGCGGTTGTAATGGATAAGACTGGAACGCTCACCGAGGGAACATTCACGGTGACGGCGATGCAGTCCGAGGACGGGCTGGAGTCGCTGGTGCGCTATGCAGCAGCCCTTGAGGAATGCTCCACGCATCCCGTGGCAAAGAGCATCCTTGCCTATGCAGCAGAGCACAAGGTGATCTATCCGTCGGCACAGGACGTGCAGGAGATCGCAGGCAAGGGACTTTGCGGCATGGTAGACAGCCGCCGCGTCATTTGCGGCAACGCCAAGCTGATGGCAGACGAGGGGATCACCGTTCCAGCGGTGCATAGTGCCGGAACTTGTGTGCATCTTGCCGTAGACGGGAACTATCAGGGCTATCTGGTGCTGTCGGATACCATCAAGCCCCATGCCAAGGAGACGATCGGCGCAATGAATGCACGTGGACTGTATACCGTGATGCTCACAGGCGACAGTGCCGCACATACGCAGTCCATAGCTGAAACACTGGGCATTCGCGAGGTTCACGCCGATCTGCTCCCGACGGAAAAGCCCGAGCATATGGAGCAGGTAAGAGCTGCGCATGGTGGTGTGCTGTTCGTGGGTGACGGCATCAATGATGCGCCGGTCATCTCCGGTGCAGACGTGGGGGCAGCTATGGGAACGGGCGCAGATGCAGCGATGGAGGCTGCCGACGTGGTCTTTCTCGGCGCAGATCCGCAGTCGATGCTGACCGCGCTCGACATTGCGGCACGTGTGAACAAGACGGCGAAATTCTGCATCGCATTTGCTCTGATCGTCAAGGCGGTCATCATGATCCTTGGATTTGCAGGCTTTGCGAATATGTGGCTGTCGGTATTTGCCGATACGGGCGTAACGATCCTTTGCGTCCTGTTTGTGCTGTGGAGAGTGCATTTCTATTATCGTAAAAAAGCGTAAGAACGATGCAAAACGAATTATGCCGCGAAGATCCGTACAGATCTTCGCGGCATGTTTTGATTGTGGTGCTGCCTGTATGACTATTCCTCAAACTGGAACTTGATCGTACCCGATGCACCGTAGGATTTGATCTGCTTGCTGCCGCCGGTGACGATCAGATCCTTGCCGGACTGATCGCCAATGGTGGTCGAGCCGCTGGAATTCTCGCAGTAGAAGCTGTAGTCCGAATCCTTTCCGGTCAGACCGAGGTGTATCCCGCCGGAGGCAAGATCCAGCTTGGTCAGATCGCCCGGTGTAAAGCCGGAAATGTCGATCGAACCGGAGGCAATAGAAATATCAGAAGTGCCTCCTGCCGTCAACTGATCGCCGCGCATGCTGCCCGAGGCAATGCTGACGTTCAGATCGTTCTGAACGGCGATGCCCTGCACTGTGATCGCACCTGAGCCGGATTCAAGCCGGAGCGCATCCATCTCACAGGCGGTCATACTGGTGCTGCCGGAGCCTTGGTCGAGATCAACATTGCCGCCGATAGTACAGTCGGTCAGGAACAATTTCCCCGAGCCGGAGTATACCGTCAGATCCTGCTCCACCGCGCAGTCAGAGCATGTGAGCTGTCCGGCGCCTTGGTCGATCCGGCACGTCTGCATGGACAGTTCCTCCATGCGGCTGGTGCCTGCCCCCAGCTCCAGCGTAACATTGTTGAACACTGTCTCTGCCGGAACAGTGACGATAACCACTGACCGGTCGGGTGTGAACCAGTCGTACAGCTCAAAACTGAAGAATACCGGATAATCCTTACTGCGGTCAGAAATGCGGAGCGTGCCGCGATCCTCCGTAATGGAGGCGGTTTTGGCAGGATTGCGGATGGTAACGCTGATGCCCTCTGCCTTGGCATCACTGACGATCTGCACATTGCTGCGCTTGGCATCTATGTACAGGGATTCGGCGGATTCAAAAAATGCGGTTTTATCTGCTGTTTCTTTCCGACTCTCCTTTGCCGCTGCCTGCGCACCAGCCGCCATGATCCCCATGCCGGCAAGAGCGATAGCAGATGAAATGATCCAATAGTACTTGTTCATGTCTGATTCCTCCTTCCGAGCAGTCCGTTGATGCACAGCTTACAGAGCTTGAACAGCCCGAGCGTGGAATACTTGATGCCGAGCAAAATCGGTTTCCAGAGCAAAAGCGTGAAACCGACCATCATGACACCTGAGCCGATATCCCACAGCCCCTCGCCGACAGCATGGTTGGCAAGCAGGATCATGCCCTGAATGACCGCAGTGACCGCTGCAAGGGGAAATGCCGCAAAAAGGCATACCAGCGTTACCAGAAGTCCCACCCACAGGCTGAGCACCGTGATCCAGATGGGAAAGGTCAGGAGAATGACCAGAACGGTCAGAAGAATGCGGTCGCTGGAGCTTGCTGTCTGCGGCTCGGGTGCGGTGTACTGATAAGCGACACGGCTGCTCCCGGTGTAAGAGGAACGATTCTCACCGATCTCCCGGATGATGCGCTCCGCAACGGACTGCGGCGAGCCGAGTGCCCGGATGGCGGCAGCCTCATCCGGTCCTGCCTCCTCGAGATATTCTCTGTAATAGGAAAGGGCACTTTCACGTTCCTCCGGGGTCAGGCTGTAAAGCGATGACTCCAGCGCGCCCAGAAATTCTGTACTCGTCATGCTGTTTCCTCCTTTGCCAACAGGACACTGTCCACCTGAAATTTGTGTTCCTCCCAGTCGATGCGATACTGCGAGAGCATCGCCACTCCCAGGGCTGTGATCTTGTAATACCGCCGATTCCGCCCCATATAGGCGCGGTCAAAGGTCTCAAGCGCTCCGTTCTTCTGCAATCGCCGAAGTACCGGGTACAGCGTCGATTCTGAGACCTTGGCGGCGGTCTGCATGTCCTGTGTGATCTTGTAGCCGTAGGTTTCCTCACGCGATACGAGGGAGAGTACCATCGCATCCAGCAGTGCGGCGTTGATCGGGAACATACCATCGCCTCCTTATAGTATTGTTTCTTCTCCAATATTATACGATGTATAATATTTCCTGTAACTATATTATAATACATCGAACAGCATTTGTCAAGGGGGTAGCTGAATTTTTTTGTGATTTGACCATCCAAACGGCAGACGCTCAAAAAAAGTTTTAACCCCGAAGCAATTGGTTGATTGCTTCGGGGTTTCGTATCGCTATTCAGTTACTCGCATAAACCAGAACCTATCTTTCAAAATCTATCTGCACCAATTTTTTCCCATTAGGTAATATATGTTCCAGAGTTTTGATTTTATGATAATCAATTTCAAGCATGGATTTCACCAATGTTTTTTCATCCATTTGATGGTGTATTTCTTCTAAACCGTCAAACATATGTAAATATGGGGAATCAGATACCCAACTATCATCTACATTTATCTGAATAATACATGAAATATATTGGGGTTGTACTTGTTCAACAGTTTTTTGGAAACAATCATATCCAATATATTCAATTAACAAATTGGCAATCAATAATTCTGCTTTTGGAAGTCTATCCGTTTCTTCAATGAGGTTTAATTGTATACATTCCAATATATCAGAAATATCTGAATATCTTTCAATAACCGCCGTTAGATATTCTCTATTGATATCAACACCGTATACTTTTTGAATTTTATTCTTGTCAATATGTTCCAGTCCATTACCGCCAGCAATCCCCAAAATCATAACAGAATTTACAGAATAAGTATTAAACTGACTTTTCATCATTTGGTTCATGCTCTGTAATTGCATAACAGAATCTAAT
>CAZKHW010000129.1:0-7864 GCA_964552525.1 uncultured Ruminococcus sp.
GCTGTTCCTGCAAAAGGGCAAGCTGTTCTTTGAGAATTGCATTTTCATTTCGGAGCGCAGAATTTTCTTGTGCCAGTAACTGTTCATTTTTGGTTAAGTTTTGCCCGGACATTTTGCTCACCGACCTTCGTTTTGTATTGTATATATTATAGCACAAAACGCCCGAAAAGACAAGTAAAATCGTCGATTTTTCAAAAAATCCGCATATATCTGGGGATTTGGTGGATATTATCGCTTAGGTATGATGGCTCTGATATACTTTTGATTGAATTGCATTATTTAACTACATAACAATAAACAGAGTATCTTGCTCCAAAAATGTGGAGAAGGATGCTCTTTTTTAGAACATATTCTAGATATAAATGATATGCACGCAATTAGCTTAGTTTATACGGCAAACGCAAGATTCGCCATCGCGTATATTTATTTACGAATGCAGATAAAAAATTGGTCAAAGGACTTGAAATGTTTACAACTAGATGATATAATAGACATAGAATAGACTTGGTCCAATGTCAATAAAGTGGACAGCAAAAAGGAGAGAACTAAGTAACGAGAAGTTCAGCAGCAATGGGAGCAAGGCCATTGTTATGAGAGTGTGGACGAAAAGGGTTGTAGAAACCATGGATGTATCGGAACAAAGCATCCTGCAGTTCAGATAAAGAGCTATAGGAACGCCGATCTGTTTCTTCATGCTTGAGATATCTGAAAAAGCATTCCATCACAGCATTGTCATACGGATAGCCTTTGGCAGAAAATGACTGGATCATATGATGCTGATCCAGAAACTGCCGAAAACGCTTTGCTGTAAACTGACTGCCCCGATCTGTGTGAAACATCACACCGGATGATACGCCTCGAGTTTGGATAGCATCCTCAAGCGTAGCAATGGCAAGATCGGTATTGATCCGAGCAGATAGGCGATATGCTATGATTTTTCGAGAAAACAGATCCATGATTGCACAAAGATAATAGAATCGACCGCCGGCTCTGATATAGGTAAAATCGCATACCCAAGCCATATTCGGCTTTTCAGGGCAGAATTGCTGCTGTAACAAATTCCTGCAGAGACCGCTTTCACCATCGGAATGGGGTCTCGGTTTTGGAGGCTTATAAGTACTCATTTTCGGAAGATTCATACCTTTCATCAGGCGGTACACTCTGCCGTAGCTGATGCGAATGCGATATTCCTGCGCAAGGCATTCAGTCATTTTCTGTGCGCCCAACCGCTTATCACTTTTAACGTAAAGTGCAAGGATCTTTGTTCGGATGTATCTGTTTTCAACAGATCTGCGGGAATCTTTTCGGTTACGAAATTTGTAGTAAGTACTTCGATTGACACCGAGAACCCGACAAAGGGTCGTAACAGCGTGTTCATGACGCAATAAATGGACTGCGTTTAATCTTTGCCTGAGTGTGGCGTGAATATCGCAATGGCTTTTTTTAGGATGAGATTTTCCTCTTCCAACTGCGCGTTTCTCTTCTGTAAAGCCTTGATCTGTTCCGCAGTTATGAGAGTATCGTCATCCAGCTTCACTACAGAATTCTGCTTGATCCATTTGGCTAAGGCGCTGTGGGACACGCCGTATTCCTGTTCGATCTCTGCATAGCTTTTTCCATTTTGGTGCAGATTTACGATTGTTTTCTTGAATTCGTCACTGTATCGTGGACTTTTCTTTCCGGTCATTTCTTTTTCCTCCTGGCTTTTCTTTTATTATACCTTCTCTTTCTTTTTTGTCCACTTTTTTAGTATAGCACCATCTGTATTCTTTCGTCATTAATTCACCGTCCGATCATCTGGAAAAAGTCGAGAAAATCATCAATTTGGTTTTTGAAAATCCAAAATTGCTCAAATACAGAGATCAATTTGGCTAAAATCCGTAATTTTTATGACCCGTGTGCAAGTCGGGATTTATGCTTTAATATATAATATAACTTTATAGAAAAGGTGTGTACTATGAATCAGATATTGCTTGAAAACGCATACATCGCATGGAAACAGGCAATACAATTCCATGATGAGATTGAAGACGGTATTGCATCATTAGCAAACAAAAAAGGATTTGTCTCTTCCTTGCATAATGCCGTAGAACTGTTTCTCAAACAGATCATGTTAGATACCTGTGACCACAGAGTAGCGTGGCTTCGAAATGCTACTAAACCTGCTGAAATTCAGTTGATGCAGGATTTTCTTCATTCCAATGATTTAAATACTTTCTTTCAGCAGCACGACAGTAAAAAATTCTATTCCGCAGATTTTTCTGTTTTGGTCGATTCAAGGTATGTTTTGCTGGATAATATTAGCGAATCCTCAAAGCAAAAATTTACAGAGGCAATAAAGTTACTTCAAGACTTGCGGAATAATGAAATGCACTTTTATATCAGGCCAGACGATTATTTGCCGGAAGAGGATTTTAGGACACTCCATACTTTTATGAATGCCTTTTTCAAAGCAATCCTTGATAAAAAGCTTTTTGAAATAGAAGCATTCATGAGGCGATTTGATAAAAATTCGACTGAAACTCAGTTGCACGATTATCAGAAAGCATTAGTGTTTGAACGAGAGGATATCCAGAAATCTTTTTCCTATAAAGATGCACTCAGGAAAAATCCAATTGCGAAAGCATTGGCGCAATACCTTAATAGTGATGAGAAGGCAAGTTTTGCATTAAACCATAGAGAGAGTTATTACGATCTAGCATGGGATATTAGGTGGAAATCGGGATTAGACTTGTTAAATGATGCCGACAAGAACTACGAGGTTCTTCAATTGCTTCTTTTCTATAAAATGATCGATGTTAAAAAATATACCGAGGACGAACCCGTTTTTTATGTTTCCGATGAACCTGAATTTGAATCTGTAGAATATGAGTACATCTCTATTACTCTGTAACGTAAAGGTAAAACGCCGATGTGAACGTCAAGGGATTTATTGATCTTGACGATGTGACTGCGATTCTCAGATAGTTCGGTTGATACACAGATCCTTCATGACAAATAAATGGGAACAGTCGCCGGTGTGCTTGAGCACATCGGTAAGGCTGCCGTCAATTTCAGAGCACTGGCGGAGATCCTTCTGACAAAGAATGGCACCGCACCGGCGAAGGCGTATGCCGAACAGGCGCTGGACGTTCTGGAAAAGAAACTTGGCGAAACGCATCCGGAAATACGGAAAACATATCAGGTGCTTGCAGGGATTTATGAGAAAAACGGCGACACGTAAAAAAACAGCTGAATACCGCGAAAAAGCGTAAACAGATAAGGAGGATACTATCATGACAACCGCTTTTGCAACAACAGCAATCACAACTTTATCGTCCATTATTTTGAAGCCTGTCATTACCAATTACCTTCCAAAAAACTTGGCCGAGGGTGCCGGAGAACAGGTGGCGGATTTTCTCAGTGAGCAGCTCGGCGAAAAAATCGGTAACCGTTTCGGCAAAGAACAGACGATGCAGGACAAGCTGAATAACATCGTTCAGACTGTATTTAATCGGCTGAATGAGAAATATAACTACAAGTTTTCGGGATTTCTGGAGTATTGCCAGAGCAACAGCATTGACTACCCAACATGGGATGACATGATCAAACAGCTCAAAGAATGGCGGAAACAAAAAGAATCGGTGACTGTGATCAGTGACGGGGATATCAAAGATTTTGTTAAGGAGTTTTCCGCAGAAGCCACCTCACAGATTGAGAAAGACGATACTTTGAACGCACATCTTGCTACCCTGCGCACTGACACAGGTGTAAAACTGTTACTGGAAGAATTCGAGCAGCTGAGAAAACAATCGGCAAACTACCATTTGCCGGAGAAAGGCACACATATTAACGAGGAGGTCATAAAGATGGTTGAGGAGAATATGAAGAAGAAACTTGAGAACCGGGCGGAAATCGAAGGCGATGGTATAACAATCGGGGAAGGGATTACGCAAATAAATACCGGCGGCTCCCTCGCTGCCCCAGCGAGCAATGTTTTTGTGGTTAAAGGCAATAATGCGAATATTAAAGGCGTGAACCAAAGAAACATCACATACGGTTCCGGTACGGAGTAAAAACTGAAGGAGAGAAATATGCCTGACATCCCGAAAGATCAGCGTAATCGTATCATCGTCAAGGGCAAGAATAATAAGCTGAAAGGTATCAAACAGATCAATGCAAAATATTACATTGGTCACATTCACCTGAAATCCCGTGGCCGGAAAAGCACGAAGATCATTACCGATTCGATCTTGCCACCGCAGGTGGAGACACTGGGTCGCGATGATGATATCAAAGAAATTCGGAGCAGAGCTGCCGGTAAGCTTGTATTGCTGAACGGCATCGGCGGCATCGGCAAAACAACGATCTGCCGCGAGATCTATGACCTCTATTGTAAAAAGCCTACGGACGGCGTGGAGTATCTCGGTTGGGTACTTTATCATGATTCGCTTGCAGCTAGCTTTGCTGCGGCAAGGATCAATAATATTTCCCAGGACGGTGTTAACCGGGAGAACTATCTAAGTACAGTGAAGTCCTTCCTGAACCATTGCGGGAAAAAACTGCTGCTGTTCGTAGATAACGCCAATGAAATCCGGTCAGATGAAGTCCTTTGGCTAGACAGCCTTTCATGCAGACTGATTCTGACATCCAGAACAAGGATCAACGACATCCCGAATTATGAGGTGCGTTTTCTTCCGCCGGAAGTATGTCTTTCCGTTTATCAGCAGAACAGCGGGGACAAATCTCAGGAAAGCGTCCCGTTTATAGAGGAAATCATTCAACGAGCAGCTTATCATACGCAGACGGTTGTGCTGCTCGCCAGAACACAGGCGAATTCCGGCCTAACCGCGCAGCAGTTTTTGGAAAAGCTGAATGAGAAGGGTTTTGTGCTGGATAATGTGCGTGAACGGGTAAAAAGCATGCATGCCAATGGAAAGGACGGCGCGTATCAGCTGACCAATGAACGGCTGATCGAACATCTGGGGATCATCTTTGATATTGCAGCAATTAACGATCCTGAGCAGAAAAGGACACTGCAGCTGTTTTCCCTACTGGCGGCTAACACACCGGTTGAAATGGTTTTGCTGAAGGAATGGTTTGATCTGGAATCTCTGGATGCGATCAACGATTTGGCTGCACGCGGCTGGCTGGATAAAGAGATGGTGAACGGCAAATATTGCGTTTCGATCCATCCTGTGATCGCCGAAACCGTGCAGTACAAGTGCCGGCTAGATTATGCTTTTGCGGAGCCGCTAATCAAAAGTCTGACAGATGCGATGAATGCCAGCATAGGAGAAGGCGTGGCTGTGCAGAACGCTCTGCTGCCGCACTGTGTTTCAGTGGATAAATCGCTGCAAAACACAGAAACAAACGATTATGCGCGGTTCCTTGACAGAATTGCTTGGATCATGCGAGAAACAGGGGATTATGACCGTGCTTTGTCATACGGAAAAGGGGCTGTGGCTGTCGCAGAAAAGGTGAACGGCACGGAGCATCTGTCTACAGCTGCGATATATTGCAATTTCGGACTAGTCTATCAAGACACGGGAGACTATGACAAGGCTTTGGAATATGCGCTGAAGGATCTGGCAATCACAGAAAAAGTGCTTGGCACAGAGCATCCAGATACTGCCGCGACCTATCACAATATCGGATTATTCTATCAAGACATTGGTGACTATAACAAGGCTTTGGAATACTATAACAAAGCTATGGCAATCCGTGAAAAAGTGCTTGGCACAGAGCATCCGGATACTGCTACAACATATAACAATATCGCAAATGTATATAAAGACATGGGCGACTATGACAATGCTTTGAAATATCATGAAATAGCAAAGGCCACACGTGAAAAAGTACTTGGCACTGAGCATCTAGATACTGCCATAACATATTATAATTTTGGAGACCTTTTCCGGGAAACCGGAAAAACAGATGACGCATTGCAATATGCGGAGCGGGCAAGGAAGATTTTTGAACAGAAATCCGGTACAGATCATACGAATACTGCAATGGCATACAATTTACTGGCGCGCATTTATCTGGCTAAGAATGACGCAAACACAGCGCATTCGTATGCCGAACAGGCAAGGAATATCTATGCGAAAAAAGGGGCTGCGGATCATCCGGATGCAGCAATTATTTTCAGAACACTGGCGGAGATCTGCCTCGCTTTGGATGATGTAGAACATGCAAAGGGTTATGCTGAACTGGCGGAAGTAATCCTGGAAAAGAAATTGGGCAAAGTGCATTCGGACACTCGGAAAACATATCAGGTGCTTGCAAGCATTTATGAGAAAAGCGGTGACACTGAAAAAGCAGCGGATTTCCGCAAAAAAGCGAAAGAATAGACAGACGGGAAGTGAAATAAGTGATTATTCCGCGCTCCGGAAAGCATCAATCCGCAACAAGGAAAGCACCAATCCGCGCAAGGACAGCACTTGCTGATGAAATCATGAGCTGTTCTTAGATTCCGAACCAGAGGAAAAACCAGCCACCGCCGCAGGTGGCTTGCCCTTGACGGGTTCTGAAAGAAATGCTACAATGGCTGACCGACGGTGAATCAACTGAGCTGTTCTTGAGTTCGTTACCGTCGGCACCGACCGCAAAGCATTTCTTTCAGGTTCTGTCAAGGGTGGCGGCCGTCTCACGGGATCTTGTCTGGACTGGCATTGAGCCTGCTATAAATCCACAGCAGGCTCATGCCAGATGCTATAGATCACCACACCTTCGGGTAATCAATGTTGTTTTTATCCAGGATAGCTCTGAGTTCGTCAATATATGCTTGCAACCTCTGAATCTGAATCCAGTTTCCGTGGCACAAGGTGTCAGCCTCTTCTAATTCATGGCGTGTTATCTCATAATCTTCCCACTTCAGACATCTGTGATTCTTGCTGAAGGCACAGTAATCATCCATTATAGCTTCGCCTCCTTTGCCTGAAGCTCCCGCATATTGATGTCACCGGAGTAAACCCACGCAGCGGTATGTACGATTCTGTCCATGATCGCATCAGCGTGGATACCGCCACCCAGTCGGCTGTGCCACTCATCACGCTTGTACTGCGTACAGAAGATCGTTGAGGTGCAGTCATAACGACGTTCGATCAGTTCAAAGATGAAATGCTGTTCTCTCTCTGTCATGTCATTCAGCAGCCACTTGTCAAGAATCAACAGTCTATACCCGCTGAACTTTTTCAGGAGCTTTGCCGCGAACATCAAGCGATGCCTCGCTAAGAAACTGCATAAGATCGGGCACGCGAATATATTACTGCTTTCCTTATGCGGATTAGTTAGCTCATCCGCAACGGCGGTGGAATACTTCGATAGAAGGGAGAATGACCCACCCGATAAATATAGTTGGGATGAAACTGATGCTCCGATTTCTTTATCGGATTTTTTAGATGAATATAGCAAATTCCCAGACGATTAATCTAAGTAGTTTGCCAAGCCGACTGTGGTTGCGCAATGATCAATCATTGATTTCTTCCCAAGAACTACATAAGGTCGGGTGCTTTGTATCAATCGTCCCATGCTGTATCTCAAAAAGACACCAGACTTGTTTCCGAGAACAGGCAAAATCCGATCTGTGGTAATTACATCATTCTGTATAAAGTTGAAAAGTGCCGAATTTACGACACTTTTCTTATTCCCTTTATTTTTCTCTTGACATCAAAACCACGCACTCAACGTGCGCCGTACCCGGAAATAAATCCACTGCACGAACACGCTGCGTCTGGTATCCCAGCTCCGAAAATGCCCTGCAATCCCGGGCAGCGGTCGCTGGATTGCACGAGATCATCACAATCCGCCGCGGTGCCATACCTGCTGCTGATGCGATCATGATGCCGTCACAGCCCTTGCGAGGCGGGTCGAGAATCAACAC
>CAZKHW010000130.1:0-7851 GCA_964552525.1 uncultured Ruminococcus sp.
GCTTCGGGCGGTATTTCTTCGCCGTCATTAGACTGTAAAACCGCAAACAGTATTTCTTCGCTGTTTGTGCTTCTTGCGTATATTCCTAACTGTTTCATTTTGTAAGCTTGTTTTGCGCCGGAATTTCTGATTTGAATTGTCAGTTTGATTCCATTGTCGGTTTTATCTCGCTTAGCAATGCTTATAGGTATTGTAATTGGTGATACTATCGATTGTTGATATGCCAAAGCTACGCTATCTGTTATGCTCTCGCCGATCTCGGCTTTTGTGATTTCCATTGATCCGCTGCCTTCGATAAGCTCCCTTATCATAGCGATTCCTTTAACAGTAATTATTGAATCAGTCCAGCCCATAAGGTTTTATCGCTCCTCCAATCCGTTTATAAATATTGCTTGCTTTAATTCCTGCATATAAGACAGTTTTAGTGTCTATTACCGTTTTGAACGTGACGCTATCCAATACCGAACGAAGATTTTTATAATAGCGTATTTTTTCGAGTATTTTTGCGCGCTTTTCTTGGTCGTTGGAACTGTCATATATGTCTACTTTAAAATGATAAGGTTTGCCGCCGTATTCAAACCATTCAATCACTTTAACATTGTCATAAATGCTTTTAAGTGCTGTTTCAACTGCGTATTTAGTACCTTTATATCGGTGTATCAACATACATTCTTTTATGGTTTTTCGCTTCTCATTTATTGTCCCGTCATAGTCGTACCACTCCGCCTTGAAGTCGGCGGCAAGAATATCCAACAGTGCTTCGGGCAAAACGTCAATATTCGGGTAGATAATTGATTGTTGTGCATTCTGTATATTTTTTTGTAACTCCTCTGCTATTATTTGCCCAAGTGCTAATATAGCTTTGTCATTTTTCAGCGGTTCAGGCAATAAGCGGGTATAGTCTACATCATATACAGTGTTATTCATCTTCTACACCTCCGTATATAACATTTTTGTTTTCAAGAATGGCTATTGATGTTTCGTTTACGGGTGTAAATACAGGGCTTTTAATTTCAATTCGCTTTATTCCCGCCCCCATAAGTAATTCGCTTAATTTTGACGGGTTAATATCACGTCCCATTTTCTCGGACTGCCATTTTTTATAGTTTTCCAATGCCGTGTTTACATTCTGCTGAATAGCTGCGGTACTGTTTTCGCTTTGTGTTGAAATGTAATAAGTGACGTCGATGTTATATTTTACAACATCGGGAGCGGAAACCCTAACCAAATCGGTAAGAGGGCGCACACTATCGGCGTTTACTGTATCAAGTACAAGCTGAAGCATTTGTTCGTCCGGAACTTCTCCGTTTTCAAGCAATATTCTAATATCAACAACTCCCGGTTCGGGGTTTGTTGGATTGACATCTGTTATTCTTGCACTTGCGGATTTCGCCCAATAAACATAAGCCCCATACGGTCCCGCCGTGGAAAAGGCTTCCACGCTGTCACGCAATCGCTTATAAAATGCTTTGTCGGTTTCTTTATCTGTTCCGCCGTCTGTGGCGGTAATATTTTCAACTTTTTCATAATACGGGAAAAGGTCTATAATTTGCGATATTTGCCCCGCAACAAATCCGTTTCCTTTTGCACCGATTGTGACTTCCTCGCCTGTCAATGTGTCAACCTCCGTTGTTGTGCATTGCGCCGCTGCGTCCGCATACAGTGCGCCCGGCGGAATTGTGGCTGTTTCGGTGGTTTCAAAAATTATTTCACCGTTGAGTGTTGCCCGTGTTCCTTTCGGGATTACCTGCGCCGAAGCCTGTATTGCAGAAATGTAAAAGCGCAAAACTGTTGTTGCGGGTTGTGCTTGCAAGCGTGTAGTGTCCTTGAATATTTCTGCAAGGGAATCTAAATATTCACCTTCTGCATACCGTGGTACATTCTGCTTTGCGGATTCGTTTATAATTATTCGTTCCTGTATAATAATGTTTGCTATCCACAAAATAAAAAGCCTTGCAGGATCAGCGGGATATAGTGTTCTGCCTGTGAAGGCTTCGTAAGATGTTATAAGGCTGTTGACAAGTTTTTCCGTGTCTGTGTCAACAAAGCTTATATCAGGGTATTTCTCACTCGACATTTATTTCCACCTCCAAACAAGGATTTAGTTTTCCAAGCCCTTCATCTTGTTCAAATGTCACATTCACAATTTCCGCTCTTGGTTCATACTTTTCAACTGCTTCATACAATTCACCGACAATCAGGGTTTCTGCAACGGGAATAGGCTTGTCAATAAAGTTTCCCGAAAGCCCGAAATCTCTGCATAATGGTACGGTATTTTTAATTGTTTGCAAAATCATTGACAGATTTTGCAGTATTTCTTCCGTTATCGTAGCAGGGGCAAGATTTATTTTGATTTGTTCATTTGCTTTTACGCTGTAACTCATTTACCTTACCTCCCCGCATAAGCTGTCAATGAAACACTTACTTTTGCGGCTAAAATGTTTCCTTTGTTATCCACTCTGTCATAATCAACCGATAGGCTTGTTATAACCCAATTTCCATAGCTTTGCCGCCCTATGACAAAGTGCATTATTCTTCCTACTCGTTTTGCTGTTTTCAATGTGGCGATTTCGGTTTTTGGATTTACCCCCAAAAAAACAGATAATGTCATTGTAAAGGTTATTTTATCAGGCTCATTTCCCGTAAATTCAAGCAATGTGTCTTTCAAGTGGCGGTTATGACTTGCATATTTTGCCGAACTGCTTAGTTTTAAATCGTCAAATGTTTTAACACGGTTTGTCGATACGGAAAAAACAACTCCGCCTAATGAACCGATTGTAGCCATTTAAATTCCTCCTAAAACAAAACCGTCGCTGTCCCCGTTTGGAAGGAAAAGGCATACTACAAACTGCCCGATATATGGTAGCCACGGATATATTGTTACAATTTCTTTGTTTTTCTTGTTTTCAATCACTCCTTCATTGATAACTAAATCTTTGACTTCATTATATTTTTTTCTTACATAGGATTCGCCCAATCCAAAATCCATATCGTGGGTATTGTATTCTGCTGTAAAATCCCATTTCTTTTCTTTGCCGCCCTCATTACCCCATTTTTCGATAGTTATAAGAGGTTGATTTTGCAGCACTTTAAGCGGTGCGGAAATTAAGGGGTTTCCTTTGCTGTCCGATTTGTCGGCAAATGCTACACGCACGGTGCGGGAATTAGTGTCAACGGAGCTTACACTTCCTATTCTTACAATATTGTTTAGTAAGGCTTGTGTGTCCATATTCATTATCAATATCCCTCCAATACACGCCTTAATTTAATCTGCGTTGTGTGTCCGCTTGCTGTGACATTGTGGGTAGCGGTTTCAATGATATATTTTCCGTCAAACATTCCGAATCCCTCAACCTCAACATTGACACCCGCAACAAGTGAAGTGTCGCCAACAAGCGAAAATTCCGCCGAATATTCGGATTTGTTTTTCTGCCGCAAACGCTTCATTGCCAACTGCCGTGCTTCCTCACGGGTATTTACTTTTTCGTTGATTTCAAGCGTCTGCCCGTTATCACTTGCATTTCTTGGTGTATATGTGTATTCTATCGTCTGATTGGTTTGCGGGTTTGTGTAGATAACGTGACATTTGCTGTATTGAGTATCATTTGCCGAAGCGGAAAAACGACGAGATGTAATATCAGCTTCGCCGCACTTTATTTTTCGTACAGCGGCTTTTTGTTCGTAAGTCGCTGCGTCAAACAGGATCAGGAATTTTGCAGAAACCTTCAAGGATATTCCGGCGTCTTTACACAATCCTTGCAAAAACACAATATCGGAAATTTGAATCTGCTCACGGCGCGTGTAATACGGGTCGTAAGCAGATTCAAACATACATTTCATATTGTTTTTTTGTGCGATTTCGTTTGCGATAGTAGATAGCCTAATGTTTTCCCACGCACGGGATTTCTTTTCGTTGCGTATAGTGGACGTATACGGCAAAGATGTAGCTTTAATACTTACCTGTCCGGGCGGTCCCGAACTGTTTAAACTGTCAATTTCAAAAATGCCGCAATCAAGCACTTTGTCCTTGCCGTCCGTTTCCCAATTCTTCTGAATAATCATTGCCGCAATTTCTGCGCCTAAAATAGTGCCGTTGCCCGAATTGCTTTCACCGTCTCCCGAAGCACCGCCGCTTATTTGCGATTTGTCAACCCAACCGTAAACATTGGAGGATTCGCCCACAAGGTGGTATGGGTGCGCTGCGTCTTTTGCAATATAGGTGATTTTTGCCGTCCCTGCTGTTCGGTTTCCGCCTGTCGGGGTTGTTGCAGTAGAGCTGACATAGTGAGTGCCACCGCTGAAATCAACAACATCACCTATACTATATCCGCCGCCCGAATTATTAACGGTTTGTTTTGTGTCCGATTTGGACACAGATAACAAATCGGTTATCCAAACACCTTCACGGTCGTCAAGGGTTATTTGCAAATCGTCCGTTTTATCCTCTTCGTGATCTGTATAAGTGAGCTGAAGAAGGTAGTCGTTTATATCCGCGCTTATTTCAACGCCGTCAATATTTACGTTAATTTCTGTGCGCCTTGCAAGCCCTTTGTCACTCATTTGCTTGTACCCCCTTGTTTCCACGGCGGTAATCCTGAAGCAGTAGTTGTTGTTTTAACATCAGGAATTGTAAGAGTAACTCCCGCCGAGAAAACAACGATATTTCTGTATTTCAAGTTACTTTCGATAAGAGAATGTGTGTGCATTTCATCGCCAAGCGTCTTAAATGCTATTAAATCCCATGTATCGCCTAAAATCGTTGTGTATTGTTTAGGCATAACTCATTCTCCTTTCGTTCTCTCTTTGCTGACGCAAATAATCTTTGAATAATTCTAACAATTTTTGGTTGTTTTCTTTCAGCTTTTCTTCCAAATCATCGGGCTTGTCGCCTTCAATGTAAATTGTCGGGTTGTAATGTATTACAAAGCTTATTTGTTCGTTTGATGTGGGTATTTCCGACGTGTTGACGCTTGCCGCTTCACTTGTTATTCTTTCTGCCGCTGCGCTTTTTACAGCACCGATAAATCCGCCTATGCGCTCTATTATCGTTATTGTTTGGGGTGAGCTTTGCTGTGCGGAATCGTTTATTGCTTTTGCCCTGTTAATATTATCGAAAATGGTGTTTGTTTGTACGGCAGTAAATACCTTTCGTCCTCTTGCACCTGTTACCAATTCGCCGCCCTTACCGTTTACATCACCCGCAATAAATGTATCGGGTGTGTAGTTTGAACCTTTTTCAAGCTTCGGTATATTTAATGTTTCGATAAGTTCAATATTAACACCGGGGATTTTGTTTATTAGTCCAATAGCTTTATTTATAGCACCAATAAAGCCGTTTATAATTCCTTCGGCAAAGCCAATTATTGTATTGACAACGTTTTTGAAAGCTCCGCTTATTGCGTCACCGACAACTGTTCCAATCTCCGAAAAAATGGAAACAATATTATTCCATACGCCCTTAAAGAAATCACCTACAGGTGCAAAAATATTCTTGATTGCTTCCCAAGCTTCACTAAATTTTGTTGAAAACCATTCGCCAACACTTGAAAAAATACCTGTTATTGCATTCCAAACGTTGTTAAAAATACCGCCGATTGTTTCTACTGTCGTTTTAAAGAAATCAACAATAGGCGTTATAACGTTATCATTGAACCAATTTGCAAGTACACCGAAAAGAACGGTGATGATCTCCCATATTTTAGAGAATATCTCACCAATTTTTGACACGATTGGTGCAAATACATTGACAACGGGCTGTATTACATTTGAATTGAACCATTCATATATTGCAACAAACGGAGCTTTGATTTTCTCCCAAAGGTCAACAAAAAAGTTTCCAATAGGAACAATAAGACTATCCCAAAACAGGGTTTTTAACATCTCAATCGGTATCTTTACTATTGAAACAAGCCCGTTCCATATTCCTCTAAAAATGTTCTTAATGCCTTCCCAAGCTTTGCCCCAATCGCCTGTGAATACACCTGATATAAAGTCTATTATTCCTTTTAAATATACCATAAATGCTTCAATAATAGGCTTTAATTTTTCTATTGCCGAAGCCAAACAAACGCTGAACAATTCTGCGACAGCTTGTATAATGGGCATTAGTGCTTGTAAAACCCAAATCAAAACGGGTAAGACCGCTTGAATCAATTCCGTTATGAGCGGTAAAATTTCATTTAGCACATCAACCACGATAGGCAAAACCGAGGTCACAATTTGATTTATGATAGGTAATAATATACCTAAAAGCTGTACTACGATAGGCAGAATTGATGTAATTATCTCTGAAATTAGAGGTGCAAGCGTTGTTATGATGTTAAGTGCCACGGGTAACAGTTCTTGCACGATCTGACAAATCAAGGGCACAAGGGAATCGATCAGTTGTATGACAACGGGCAAAACCGCCGTTACAATCTGTCCTAAAATCGGTGCAAGCTTTTTTGCCGCTTCCACAAGCAATGGTAAGACCTGATTGCCCAATTCTTTAAACCGCTCCATTGCAGTTGATAAAACGGGTTTTAATTCCTCAAATGCGTTTTTAAATGGCTCAATAAACGATGAAATATCCTCGCCCCTAAGCTTCAAAAACAGTATTGAAAGTGCGGAAATTATGCCGATAATGGGTAAGATTTTCCCACCAAGCCCGCTTAATATAGTGCCAAGTGTTTTAATTGAATTACCGCCTGTTAGCGCTGACGCTGCGCTTTGGGCAATATTGGACTTTAAGCCTACAAACGATTTTACGACTTCTAAAACTCCGCCCTTTAAATTAAGAAAACCGAGTTTTCCCGCAAGACTTCCAACCTTTAAGGCGGCAAGTCCCGCCGCAATTTTCGCAATTTGCTTTATAAGTTTGGGATTTTCTTGTGCAAACTTGTTGGCTTGGTTGAGAAATTCTGTTACTTTTGTTACAGCAGTTCTCAAATTAGGCAAGAACATTTCACCAATAGTGGTAGCCAAGCCGTCCCACGCCGATTTTGCAAGCGTTATATCGCCTTTGAGGTTATTAAGGCGGGTTTGTGCCATTTTCTCTGCCGCACCGTTTGCATTATATATAGCGTCTGCAAGTTTGGTGTAATCTTCGCTGCTTGCGTTCACAATAGACAAAAGACCCGCCATTGCGGTTTTGCTTGCGATTGCTTCAGCTTCTTGAATCTTTCCTGCGTCCGTCATATTTTGGATTGCGTCTTGAACGTCCGCATATAACGCCGCTTGCGTTTTTAAATTGCCGTTTTCGTCATTAAGTTCTATCCCCAAGCTTTGTGCGGTTGCGGAAAGATCTTTTTGCATTGCGATAATATCCGAATCGGTCATACCATTAAATGCCGTTCTGACATCATCAATTATCGCTTTTAAGTCACGCATTGAACCGTCTGCATTTTGCGTGGCAACAATAAATTGTGAACCGTCTTTTTGTGCGATTTTTAATTCGCCTGTTAAGGCGGTGAATACTTTTCTTAATGATGTACCGCTTTGACTCGCTTTAATGCCTGAATTTGCCATAAGTCCAAGCATAAGCGCAGTGTCCTCTACTGAGAACCCGAACGAACCCGCAAGGGGGGCAGCATATTTAAACGATTCGCCAAGTAATGCAACGTTTGTATTTGAATTTGCGGCGGTTGCCGCTAAAACATCAGTAAAATAATTAACATTGGAAATCCCGTTTGTTGTACCATCTGCGGATAGCTTGAACGCCGTCATTGCGTCGGTCACAATGTCCGCAACGGTCGCCAATTCTTCACCGGAAGCCGCCGCAAGGTTCATTATTCCGGGCAATCCGCTCATCATTTGGTTGGTTTTCCAACCCGCCATTGCCATATATTCAAGGGCTTGCCCCGCTTCAACCGC